>CAZCVG010000109.1:0-9238 GCA_964501735.1 uncultured Gemmatimonadaceae bacterium
GGTAGATGAGCCCCTCGCTGGTCTCGCCGAAGTCGTAGATGGCGCAGACGTTGGCGTGGTTGATCCGGCTGGCGTTGGCCGCCTCCCGGTTGAAGCGGGAGATGGCGTCGGGATCCGACATCGAGCCGGGGGTCATGATCTTGATGGCGCAGCGCCGGCCCATCTTCACATGCTCGGCCAGGTACACCTGGCCCATCCCGCCCTCGCCCAGCTTCTTGGTGATGTGGTAGCGGTCGGCGATGACCTGGCCCACCAGGTCGGTGGAGGCCCCCGACTTCCTGAGCGGGGTGCCGTCCCGCTGGCAGAAGAGCTGGTCGTCGCCGTACTCGGCGCTGCAGGTGGTGCAGACCTTCATCCGATCTCCACCCGGATCATCTGGTCGCCCACCAGCAGCCGGCCATTGGGGCCCACCCGCCGCTCCCCCCGGACCGCTACGGCCACCCCGTTGCGGCTGCCGGCGTCCAGCAGCACGAAGTCGGCGTCCTCGCTCCGGATGAGCGCGTGCAGGGCGCTCATGGAGGAGTCGAACGGGAACTGCCAGTCACCCTGCTCCCGCCCGATCCGCACACTCCGCCCCGGCGAGAGGTGCAGGATGTCCCGCGGACTGCCGTCGGCCCGGATCTGGGCGATGTTGGCGATGTCGGCGGCCGGCGTGAGGCTGCCGAGCCGGCGGGTCTGGTCCTGCTCCGGCGGCCGGGGGCCGGGGTAGCCCAGCCGCCGGTAGCGGAAGATCTGGCTGCCGCAGAGGATCTGGTCCCCGTCGGTGAGCCGGTGGGCCTCCTCGATGTACAGCCAGGTGCCGTTCTTGCTGCCCAGGTCGCGCACGGTGAGGATCCCGTCCACGAAGAGGAACTGGGCATGCATCGGGGAGAGGTACTCGTCGTCGGAGAAGTTGATGTCCGCCCCCGAGCGGCCGACCGTCGTGACGGCGCTGTGGATGGGGAAGCGGTGCGCCACCTCGCCCGAGCGGTCCAGCAGGGCCAGGTGTGCCTCCCCCGGAGGCGGCGCCGGCTTCCCGCCGGGCACCTGGGGCTGCGGGCCGGTGGTGCCGAAGGTGTGGCCGCACGCGGGACAGAACTTGAATCCCTGGTCGTTCATCCGGCCGCACCGGCTGCAGGCATGGGCCGCGCGCGCCTGCGACAGCCGCGCGCCGCAGCGCCCGCAGAACGGCAGGTCCGCCCCTACCGCCGTGTTGCACGAAGGGCAGCGGACGGAGCCGCCGGCCTCCGGGACTCCGGGGGGAGCGTCAGGTCGTGGAGTAGCCATCAACTCCTCGTCGGGGCTGAGGCGCGGCTGGGCTGGCACCCAGCACGCGTCTAATGCTGGACGAAACCGCGATCCTCGGGTGTGCTGGAACAGGGAAGCATGAAGATGTGGCCTTCAATCTAGGTTTTCACCCGGGGAGCGTCAACGGATGATTTGGCGTAAGTATTGGTGGCCGTGTACCTTGCAGCCCATGTCTGACCCCGGCCGCCGGCTTTCGCCGGCGTTCCTGCTCCTGCTGGCGGCCTGTGCCGCCCGTTCGGGTGCCCCGGTGACCGTCCGGACGGCGCCGGTCGAAGGACCCGCCGCACCAGCAGGGGGCAGGCCGTCTCCCTCGGCTCCCGACAGCGGGCTCCCCTCGGTGGAGCCTGTGTCCGGGCCCATCCGGCTCCAGGTGGTGTACCCCTCGACCACTGACCGGGTGGACGCCGGCGACTCCACCTTCATGTTCGGCACGGCCGGGACCGGGGACGCCACCGTCCGGGTCAACGGAGAGCCGGTGGCCGTGGCCGCCAACGGCGCCTGGCTGGCCTGGGTGCCGATCCCCCCGGACTCGGTCATCAACTTCCGCATCGAAGCCCGGACCGTCAGCGATTCGGCCCTGCTGGTTCACCCGGTGGCCCGGTCCCGCCGGTTCCGGCCACCCACCAGGCCGGTGTGGGTGGACTCGCTGTCGTTCTCTCCCGGAGGGCAGGTCTGGTGGCCCGCTAGCGAATACCTGCCGATCAGCGTCCGGGCCAGTGAAGGCGCCACGGTTCGCCTGGTGCTGCCCAGCGGGAGGGTGGTGCCACTCGTCTCCGCCACCGATCCCGATGCCATCCCCTGGGGGATCCGGGCCTTCGACCGCGACACAGCCAACCTCCAAGTCGCCCCACGGGCGGAGCGCTTCACCGGAGTCCTTCGCGGCGTGGCGGTGGGTGACCAGCAAGCCCCGATCCTCGGGCCCCCCGCCGCTGCTGCCCAGAGTATCGGGGAATCGGCCGGCCGCCGTGAGCCCGCGAGCCGTCCTGCTCCCCGGGCGCCCGTGGTGGAGGCCATTTTCGGCTCCGACACCGCGCGGGCCGCGTGGCCGCTCAGCATCCGGCTGCTGGATACGGTGGCGGCGGTGGTTCAGTTCGACGATGACACCGCCCGCAAGGGCGACACCGACAGCCTCACCGTGGGCCGGGCCCGCCCGGGGGCGACCTATCACTGGTTCTTCCCCACCGGCACCCGGGTCCCGGTTACCGGCCGCCTCGGGGATGATCTCCGGGTGCGGCTTTCCCGGGGGCAGGAGGCTTGGGTGGCGGCCGCCGATGCCCACTTGCTGCCGGCCGGCACCCCGGCGCTCCGCTCCACCGTCGGCTCCATCACCCTGACCCCGGCCGCCGACCGCTTCCTGCTACGCATCCCGCTGGGCGCCCGGGTCCCGTTCCGGGTGGAGGAAGAGCCCGCCCGGCTCACCCTCCGGCTCTACCAGGCGGTGAGCGACATCAACTGGACCCGCTTCGGCGTCACCGACCCGTACATCCGGGATATCCGCTGGCTCCAGGCCGCCGACGACGAGGTCACCATCACCCTCGACCTGGCCGGCCCGCTGTGGGGCTACCGCACCCGCTGGAGCCGGAGCGACCTGATCCTCGAGCTGCGCCGGCCGCCGGTGATTGACCCGGAGCGTCCCCTCGCCGGGCGGCGGATCCTGGTGGACGCCGGGCATCCGCCCGCCGGCGCCATCGGCCCCACCGGGCTGCGGGAGGCGGAAGCCAACCTGGCGGTGGCGCTCCAGCTCCAGGTGATGCTGCAGGAAGAGGGGGCTGAGGTGGTCATGAGCCGGGTAGCCGATGTCCCGCTGGATCTCCTGCCCCGGGTACGGCTGGCCGACAGCGCCGGGGCGGAGGTGCTGGTCTCGATTCACAACAACGCCCTGCCCGACGGGGTGAATCCCTTCACCAACAACGGCTCGAGCGTATTCTACAATCACCCGCGCAGCCTGCCGCTGGCGCGCGCCATCCAGCGCCAGCTGGTGCGCCGCCTCGGCCTGCGAGACCTCGGCGTCGGGCGCGGCGACCTCGCCCTGGTGCGGCCCACGTGGATGCCGGCGGTGCTCACCGAAGGCCTCTTCATGATGGTCCCGGAACAGGAGGCCGCGCTCCGTTCAGAAACGGGACAGCGCCGGTACGCCCTCGCCATTCGCGACGGGATCGCGGAGTGGCTTCGCGATGTGGCGGGTGGGGCGGCGCCGAGCGTCCCCTAGCCCGAGAGCCGATGCCGGGCCCGTCCCCGGCCGCGTTGCAGTTGTCCCCCGTTTCCCGACGCGAGTGATGCCCCTGGAGCCCGTGCCCGCGCCCCGACGCCGATTCGTGCTGCTGCCCGGCCTCCTGGTCCTGGCGCTGGCCCTGCCGGTCCGGGCCCAGGCACCCGAGGACCGGCTGGCGCTGCGCCAGCTGCGCGACTCCCTCGACACCGTCACCGACAGCGTTTCCCTCCTCGCCCTCGAACAGCAGCTGATCGACGTCGCCAAGGCCGACCGGGACAACCCGCTCCGCCATCTCCGGCTGGGGCTGGTGGCCTTCCGGCTGGGTGAGCTGGGCAGCGAACGGCGGTTCGAGGACGCCGCCGGCGAATTCGAGTGGGCCACTGAGCTCCGGCCCGACTGGCCGTGGGGCTGGTACGGGCTCGGGCTGTCGGAGGACCGGGTAGGCGACTCCAAGGTGGCGCTGGTGTCGGGGCTCCAGGCGATGTTCGGCAAGGACCACCTGACCCGGGCGGCCAACGCCTACGCCCGGTCGGTCCAGGCCGACCCGGCCTTCGTGCTGGGGCTGGTGGACCTGGCGGCCATCACCCTCAGGCAGCGGGTCAACGTGAAGATCGCCCTGGCCCGCGAGGCGCTGCGCCAGGCCGCCGCCACCTCGGCGGCCGCCAACCCCGAGGTGCTGCTCTACCGCGGGCGGGTGGAGCGCGAGGTGGGCGACATCGACTCCGCCCACGTCGCCTTCACCGGCTACCTCGACCGGGGCGGCCACCGGGGCCTCGGCCTCCTCGAGCTGGCCCGCACCCGCTTCCTCCGCGGCACCCTCGACGGGGAGCGGCCGTACTACGAGGGCGCGCTGGTGGACGATCCCCTCTCGGTGCTGGAGTACCGCGCCGACCTCGCGCTGGTGGCCAACGACAGCGCCATGGCGGAGTTCGACTACAGCGCCGGCCAGCGGCGACAGGAGTTCCTGCGGCGGTTCTGGTCGCAGCGGGACCGGAACGCCCTGCTCGCCGACGGCGAGCGGCTGCGCGAGCACTACCGCCGCCTGTACTACGCCCGGGCCAACTTCCGGCTGGTGAGCCGCAACCGGCACTATGACATCGTCGAGCGGTTCCGCTCCGGCAGCCGGGAATACGACGACCGCGGCATCATCTACATCCGCCACGGCGAGCCCACCCGGCGCGCCGCCTACAACGCGCCGGGCATGAAGCTCAACGAGTCGTGGCACTACGAGCGGAGCAGCGGGGACCTGATCTTCCACTTCGTGGCCAGCGAGGACGTCCAGGACTACAAGCTGGTGGAGAGCGTCTTCGACATCCTGGGCTTCAGCGAGGCGGTGGCCCTCCGCGGCAACCGGGAGAACACCCTCGCCGGTGCCCGTGCCAACGAGCTGATCCTCTCCCGCGAGAAGTTCTCCCCCATCTACAGCCAGCTGCTCACCTCCGGCCGGGCCGGTTCCCAGAAGCACTTCACCGATGAGCGCTCGGTGGGACGCCGCAGCATCTCCATCGGCACCCAGAGCGACAGCTACGAGCTGACCTACGCCACCCGGCTCCGGCTGGAGACCGGCGTGGTGGTGGCGGGCCGGGATTCCAGCGGCAGCCTCCTCCACGTGACCTACGCCATTCCGGGCTCGGCCCTCCGGGAGGTGCCCTCGCAGCGGGGCCACCTCTACCCGGTCCGCATCCGCTTCAGCGTGACCGACCGGACCGGACGCACGGTGGCGCGGCTCGACACCACCCGGCTGTTCGTGGCCCAGCAGCCGGTGCCGCCCCGCGAGCACCTGGTGGGCCGGGTGGCGGTGCCGGTGATTCCGGGTGACCTGCGATACCGCCTGGCAGTGGAGCAGGGCACGGACAACGGGGTGATCCTCGCCAGCGACACCATCAGCGCCGGGGACTTTTCCGGGGAGCGTTTCGAGCTGAGCGGCGTGGTGCTGGGCTCCCGCGAGGCCAACCTCACCTGGCGCCCCCTTCCGGGCGACACGGTCTGGTTCAACCCGCTGGGCCGCTTCCGGCAGGACCACCTCATGGAGATCTACTACGAGGTCTACGGCCTCACCGCGGGTGAGCGGCTCCACACCGAGGTGCTCATCACCCGGCAGGGCGGCGGCGGGTTTCTCGGCATCTTCGGCTCCCGGAAGCCCTCGATCCGCCTGGGCTTCGACGACACCGTGGAAGGTCGCCTGGCCCGGGTCCACCGCACCGTCTCTCTCGAGAAGCTCGACACCGGCAAGTACTGGCTGGAGGTGATCGTCAAGGACCCTGACGGCGCCGAGCGCCGCAGCCGGGCCCCCTTCGAGGTGCGTTGAGGGTTCCTTCCCGCCTGCCAAGATGGTGCCGGACCGTGGCTTGACTGCCTCAGGTTAAGCCACCTACTGTTCGCCATGTTCTGTTCCCGCTGCGGAACCGAGGTTCAGCAGGCCTCCCAGTTCTGCCCCACCTGCGGGCTCGACCTCCGCGCCAGCGCTCCCGTCCCGGCCATCGGCGCCGCCGATGTCTCGGAGCTGGACCTCGTCCGGGAGGCCATGGCGGCCGAGTACGAACTGGTCGAGGAACTCGGCCGGGGCGGCATGGCGGTGGTCTACCGCGCCCGGGAAACCCACCTGGAACGGGAGGTGGCGGTCAAGGTCCTGCCGTTCTCGCTGGCCTTCGACGCCGATTTCGTCGAGCGCTTCACCCGCGAGGCCCGCACCGCCGCCCAGCTCGAGCACCCCAACATCATCCCCATCTATCGCGTCGGCAAATCGGGGCGGGTGATCTACTTCGTCATGAAGTACCTGCGGGGCGGGTCGCTCTCGCGGGTCATGCACGAGCGCAAGAAGCTCGACCCGCCCGAGATCCGGAAGCTGCTGATCGACGTGGGCAGCGCCCTGGGCTACGCCCACAAGCGCGGCATCGTGCACCGGGACGTGAAGCCCGACAACGTCATGTTCGACGAGCACGGCCTCTGCATCGTCACCGACTTCGGCATCGCCAAGGCGGGCACCAAGTCCCGGCTCACCGGCACCGGCATGGCCATCGGGACCCCGCACTACATGTCGCCCGAGCAGGCGCGGGCTCAGGAGATTGACGGCCGGAGCGACCTCTACAGCCTGGGCATCGTGGCCTACCAGGCGCTGGTGGGCGAGCTGCCCTACGACGGCGAGGACAGCTTCGCCATCGGCTACAAGCACATCATGGAGCCGATCCCGGTGCCGCTGCTCGACACCCCCGACGAGCGCCGGCTGTTTGAGGTCATCAAGCGGCTCATGATGAAGGACCCTTACGACCGCTTCCAGTCGGCCGAGGACCTCGTGGCCGCCCTGTCGGGCCAGCCCCAGGCGGCCATGTTCGCGAGCCAGGCCAGCGTGTCCAGCGGCCGCCGGCTCTCCCAGGCCCAGGCCGCCATGGCGGTGCAGTCCACCACGCCGCTGCCGGCCTTCCAGACGCCGCGCTCGCCGCTGCCACCGACACCTCCCGTTTCCCCCCGGCCGAGCCAGGCCCTGGATGTGGACACACCGAGGCGACCAGTGATGCGCCGGTCGGTGGCGGCGCCGGCGCCGGCCCGCTCAGGCGGCTGGGTGCAGTGGCTCCTGGTCCTGGTCATCCTCGGCGGGTTCATCGGGGGCGGCTGGTACCTCTATAAGGAGGGGCTCCTGGGCGGGACGGGCGCGGCCCCGGAGGCCCCGGCCCAGCCCGATTCGGCGCCAGCCGGGGGGGACGACGGACTCACCACGCTTCCGCCGGTGGTGGATTCGGGTGCGGACGGTGACCTCACTCCCGATCCGAGACCGGTCGCCCCGGCGCCCGCTGCCGCCGTGCTGCCGCCAGCCCAGCCAGGCGCAGCGGTCCAGGACAGCGGGATTCTGCTGCTCCGGGGCCTGCCGGCGGGGTCGCAGGTGATGATTGACGGTGCCCAGCTGACCCAGGCCAGCTCGCGCATCCCGCTGCCGGCGGGGGGCCACGAGGTGGGCATCCTGGCGCGCGGCTACCCCTTCTTTACCGACAGTGTCACTATCGTCGCCGGGCAGGTGCTGACCTACACTCCCAACCTCGGCACCGCCCCCCGGGCGCTGATCGCCACCGATTCGGCCGTGCAGGCGTGGCGCCGGACGCTGGCCGCGCTCGATTGCGACAACCCCAAGCCGGCCAACCGCTATGGCGCCCGCTGCTACGATCAGCGCCCGCTGCTCCAGTCCAACCGGGTGCCGATCCCGCCGGGTGTCAACGGCATTCCGGTGCCGGTGCGGCTCATCGTGAAGGTCTCCAGCCAGGGCAAGACCCTCGCCATCAAGACCCCGCCCGCCTCCGGCGACCCGCTCTTCATCCGGGCGGTCGAGGCCTTCGCTCTGGGGGTCAAGTGGACCCCGGCCCAGCGGGCCGGGGAGCCGGTGGACGGCTGGACTCAGGTCATCTTCCAGCCCGACGTGCCATGACCCAGCCCCAGGTCCACCCCACCGCCTTCATCGCGCCCGGCGCCATGGTGATGGGGGACGTCCACCTCGCCGAGGAGTCGAGCATCTGGTACACCGCCGTCCTCCGGGGCGACATGGCGCCGATCCGCATCGGCAGCCAGACCTGCCTCCAGGACGGGACCATCGTCCACGTGGACCACGAGATCCCCTGCATCATCGGGAACCGGGTCGGGGTGGGACACCGGGCCATCCTGCATGGCTGCACGGTGGAGGACGAGTGCCTGATCGGGATGGGGGCGATTCTGCTCAACCGGGTCCACGTGGGCCGGGGCAGCGTGATCGGGGCAGGGGCGCTCTTGACCGAGGGTCTGCACATCCCGCCGGGGTCGCTGGTGATGGGGATGCCCGGCCGGGTGGTGAAGCCGGTGAGCGCCGTGCTGGCGCGGCGGATCGAGCACACCTGGCGGCACTACGTTGACCAGGCAGCGGCCCACCGGGCGGGGCGGTATCCGGCGGTGGCGGTAGGACGGTAGGACGGTAGGACGGGCGGACGGGCGGACCGGCGGATGGTGAAGGGCGTGGCTTTCAGTGCTGCGATCGGTCTGTTCTGGCCGACGCCGAATACCCCCGACAGCTTTGTGATGTGAAAACGTATTTCCCGCGGAAAATCGTGGATTCAGGGCCTATTGGCGATAGGCCGATTCGCTCCTAGCTTTGACACCGGTTTCTCCCCCTGTTGTCCCCGCGTTACCAAATTACTGTTCTGGTGTTACACACCTCCTCGCCTCGGCTTTAGGGACGGGTCATGACTACTTCCGGCAACGCCCACACGCTCGACCTCTCCGCCAACGCCATCACCGTCCTGGAAAAGCGCTACCTCATCAAGGATGACCAGGGCAAGCCGACCGAGTCGGCGGTGGACCTGTTCTGGCGGGTGGCGCGGACCATCGCCGAGCCGGACCGGAAATACGGCGCCTCGGCGGGGGCGGTGGAGGCGCTGGCGGAGGCCTTCTTCGGGCTCATGGGTCACCGGATGTTCATGCCCAACAGCCCCACTCTAATGAATGCCGGCCGGCCCCTGGGCCAGCTGTCGGCCTGCTTCGTCCTGCCGGTGGAGGACACCCTCTCCAACGGCCGGGACGGGATCTACGACACCCTCCGGGCCATGGCCCTGGTGCACCAGTCGGGTGGGGGCACCGGCTTCTCGTTCTCCCGGCTCCGGCCCCAGAACGACATCGTCCGCTCCACCATGGGGGTGGCCAGCGGCCCGGTGTCCTTCATGACCCTGTATGACGCCTCCACCGACGTGGTCAAGCAGGGCGGCACCCGCCGGGGCGCCAACATGG
>CAZCVG010000110.1:0-9004 GCA_964501735.1 uncultured Gemmatimonadaceae bacterium
AATCGCCCAATCGCCCAATCGTTCCATGACCCGCACCGGCATCGGCTACGACTCGCACCGCCTGGTCCACGGGCGGCCGCTCATCCTGGGCGGGCAGACCATCCCTTTCGAGCTGGGGCTGGCCGGGCACTCCGACGCCGACGCGGTGGCCCACGCGCTGACCGACGCCATCCTGGGGGCCGCCGCCGCCGGCGACATCGGCCGGCTGTTCCCCGACACCGACGCGGAATGGAAGGACGCCAGCTCGCTGGGCCTGCTGCGCCAGGCCTGCGAGCTGGTGCGCTACCGCGGCTTTGTGCCCAGGCAGGCCGACATCACCGTGATCCTCGAACGGCCCAGGCTGGCCGCCCACTTCCCCGCCATGGCGACGGCGCTGAGCCAGGCCACCGGGATCCCGATCTCGGCCATCGGGCTCAAGGCCAAGACCAACGAGGGGATGGGCTTCATCGGGCGGGGCGAAGGCATCGCCGTCATCGCGGTCGCGTCGCTGGAGGAGGCCTGATGGACCGGTTCCTCGCCTGGCTGGCGGAACTGCACCCGGTCACCATCCACCTGATCATCGGCCTCTCCACCTTCGTCGAAAACGTCTTCCCCCCCACGCCCTCGGATGTCGCCGCGGCGCTGGGCGGGTTCCTCTCCCAGCGAAGCGTGGTGTCCCCGACGGCCGTCTGGCTGGTGGCCTGGCTGTCCAACCTGGCCGGCGCGGTGGCGGTGTACCTGGTGGCGCGGCGCTTCGGCCGGGGCTTCGTGGGGAGCCGGCTGGGGCAGCGGCTCCTCCCGCCCGACGCCATCATCGGCATGGAGCGGGCCTACCTCCGCTTCGGCATCGCCGGCATCTTCGTCAGCCGGTTCCTGCCGGGCTTCCGTTCCTTCGTGGCGCCGTTCGTGGGGCTGGTGAACCTGCCGCCGCTCCGGGCGCTGGTCACCATGGGCGTGGCCTCGGGGCTGTGGTACGCGCTGCTGGTGTGGGGCGGGGCCCGGCTGGGCGAGGAGTGGGACACCATCAGCCGGCTCATCGCCCAGCTCAACCGCACCCTCGGAATCTTCACCCTGGTCATCATCGGGCTGATCGCCTGGTGGGTCTGGCGCCGGAGCAAGGAGCGGGGGCCGCGGCGCGCCCAGCTGGCCCGGGCGCTCCGCCGCGCCCTGGGCGACGATCCCGCCGAGCAGGCGCCATCGCCGGACGAGGATCCCGCCATCTCCGGCGCCGCGGCGCTGCTCCACGAGCTCACCCACGCCGACACCGGAATGAGCATGGAGGAGCGCACCGAGGTCGCCCAGTTCCTGCGGGAGCGCTGGGGGCTCGGCACCGACGCCCGCCACAGCGGTACCCTGGACTCGCTCGACGATACCCGCGAGATCACCACCATGTTCTCGCAGGCCTACGACCGGAACCGCCGGATGGCGCTGCTGGAACGGCTCTACCGCATCGCCCTGGCCCACGGCGCCCTGACCCGGCACGAGGAGCGCATCATGCGCCGGGCCGCCGACCTGCTGGGACTCAGCCCCGAGGATCTGGCGGAGGCCAGACAGCGGGCGGGGGGCGGGACGGCGGGGGGGTAGGGCGGTCCGACGGTCCGACGGTCGGACGGTCCGACGGGCGGACGGTCTGAAGGGCGGTCGGGCGGTCGGGAGGTCAGGCGGACGGTCGGACGGTAAGACGGTAGGGCGGTCGGACGGTCGGACGGTCGGACGGTAAGACGGTAGCGGGATTCCTCCAGGTTGTCTCCAGCCGGTGGGTAGGGCCGAGTGCCATGAGCCGTCAGTCCGCCGCCCGGCGGTCCTTCCTCCTCGAGCAGTTCCGCGACTACCTCGCCCTGGAGGCGGGGCATAGCGCCAACACCGTGGACAGCTATCTTCGCGACCTCGAGCGCTTCGCGAAGTGGGCCGAGGCGCACGGGGTGGTGACGCCCGGGACGGTGAGCCGGAAGCTGATGCGCCAGTTCGTCTTCGCGCTCAAGGACCTGGGTCTCTCCGCCGCCACCATCCGCCGCCAGGTCTCGGCGCTCCGCACCTATTACGGGTTCCTGATCGGCGAGGGCAAGGTCGAGACCGACCCGAGCGACCGACTGGAGATGCCGCGCCGGGGCCGGAAACTGCCCGACACCCTCAGCGTCAACGAGGTGCTGGCGATGATCGCCGCCCCCGCCGCCGACCAGCCGCTGGCCTGGCGGGACCGCGCCGTGCTCGACCTCGCCTACGGCGCCGGGCTCCGGGTGAGCGAGCTGTGCGGGCTCACGCTGCAGAACCTGCTCCTCAACGAGGGGCTCGTGCGGGTGCTCGGCAAGGGCAACAAGGAACGGCTGGTGCCGGTCGGCCGGCAGGTGATCGGCTCGCTGTCGGTGTACCTGCACCAGGTGCGGCCGGAGCTGGACCGCGGCAAGACCCAGGGCCGGGTGATCCTCAACGGCCGGGGCCAGCCGCTGTCGCGGGTCGGGGCGTGGGGCATTGTCAAGCGCTGCGCCAAAGCGGCCGGGATCCGCAAGCGGGTCAGCACCCACACCCTGCGGCACTCGTTCGCCACCCACCTGCTGGAGGGCGGCGCCGACCTCCGGGCGGTGCAGGAGATGCTGGGCCACGCCGACCTCGCCACCACCCAGATCTACACCCATGTGGACCGCGAGTATCTCAGGTCGGTGCACCGGAAGTTCCACCCGCGGGGCTGAGCCCCGCGACTCACCCCTGACCGCCGGAGTCCGCCACCCGTGGTGAGGTTCTCCCCACTGCTGCTGCTCGTTCTCGGCGCCTGCGCCCGCTACGCCCCGGCCCCGCTCGATCTCGACGCGGCGCCGGCGGCGTACCGGGCCCGGAGCCTGTCCGATCCCGCCCTGCTCGCCGCGCTCGATTCCATCGGCGTGCCGGCGGCGGAGCGCTGGAACGAGTGGTCGCTGGCCCACGCCGCCTGGCTGATGCGCCCCGAGCGGGACCGGCTGCTGGCCGAGGTGCGGGCGGCGGAGGCGGCGGTGGTGTCGGCGGGGGGGCGGCCGGCGCCGGGCGTAGCCGGCGGCGTCGAGGGCACCTTCTCGGGGAAGGACGGCACCTCGCCCTGGGCGGTCTCCATCGCCGGGCTGTTCCGGCTCGAGCTGGGCGGGAAGCGCGGCGCCCGCATCGCGCGGGCCGAGGCCGGGGTGCTGGCCGCCCGGCTCCGGCTGGAGCTGGCGGGGTGGGAGTTCCGCACGGGGGCCCGCCGCGGGATGCACGAGGTGTCGGTCGCCGCCCGGCTCTACGGCAGCACCGAGGAACTGGTCCTGCTCGGAGACCTGGTGGTGGCGCACTACCAGCGCCGCTACGACGAAGGCGTACTCGGCGCCGCCGAGCTGGCCCGGCTCCGCGCCGACCGCGACGCGATCCGGGCCGAGCAGGTGGCCGCCCGGAACGAAGTGACCGAGGCCGAGGCCCGGCTCCGGCTCCAATCGGGTCTGGTGGAATGGCGCACGGTGATGGAGGAGCGGCGGGGGTACCGCTGGGGGTGCGACGGCGTCACCCTCGCCGCGCGCGACTCGCTCGCCCGGCTGGCGCTCACCAGCCGGGTGGAGCTGGCGGTGGTGCTGGCGGAGTATCAGGAGAGTGAGGCCGACGTCCGCATCGCCGCCGCCGCCAGCTGGCCCGACCTCGAGCTGGGCCCCGGCCTGCTCTACGATCACGGCGCCGGCAAGTGGACCATCGGCTTGGGGCTCCCGGCCATTCCCACCGGGTATCGCGGTCCGCTCCGTGAGGCGATGGCCCGGCGCGAGGTCCAGGCGGCCCGCGTGGCGGAGGCGCAGGCGGCGGTCCTGGCCGAGGTGGACGCGGCGATCGGGCGGTGTGAGGCGGCGAGCGTGGCGCTGGCGGAGCTCCGGCCGCTCGCCGATGGCGCCGTGGCCCGGTTCGCGGACGCCCAGGCGGCCCGGGACCGTGGCGAGACCGGCGAGGCGCCGGTGGCGCTGGCCCGGCTCGACCTGCTCCGCTGGAGGCGGGCCATGGATGAAGCGTACTTCCGCCGGGGGTCGGCGGGCCTCGACCTCGACCAGGCCGTTGGGGTCTGGAATCGCGGGACCAACACCACCACGGAGGCCGCCGGTGACTAGACCCATGGTGCTGCTGCTGCTCGGCCTCGCCGCCTGCGGCGGCGGGCGGGAGGCGGGTGAGGCGGACGAAGCCGACGCCGCCACCGGCGCCCCGCCCGCGGTGGCCGAGGTGGATGGCGAGGCCGGCATCACGCTCGACAGCGCCACTGTCAGGCGGCTCGGCCTGGAAACGGCGGCGCTCGCCGCCCAGACCCGGGCCCCCGATTTGGAGTTGCCGGCGGTCATCGTCGAGGACCCCGCTGCTGGCGCCACGATCCGAAGCGGCATCGCCGGGCGGCTCGCCGGGGCCGGGGACGAGTGGCCCGGTGTGGGAGCCCGGCTCGCCGAGGGCGCCGTCATCGCCCAGGTGGGCGACGCCCGGCCCATCACCGTGCCCCGGAGCGGCACCGTGGTGCGGGTGCTGGCCCAGCCGGGCGAGCTGGTGCAGGCCGGCCAGCCGCTGCTGGAGCTGGCCGACTTCTCCACCGCGCTGGCGCGGGTAGCCTGGGAGGAGGGCTCGCCACCTGCCACACTCGGCTTCGCCCCGTCATCCGGCGCGCGGCGCCTCACCGGGACCCTGGTGGGTCCGGCGCCCGAGGCCGACCCGCTCACCCGCGCCCCCGCCTGGCTCTACAGGGTCAGTGGCGGGACGGCGCTCCGGCCCGGCGCGCTGCTCACCGCCTTTGCCGCCCAGCCCGCCGCCCGTCGCGGCGTGCTGGTCCCGGGCGCCGCGGTGGTGCAGTGGGATGCGCTGGCGTGGTGCTACGTGGAGCGGGCGCCGGGGCAGTACGTGCGGGTCCGGGTCGGCACCGAGCACCCGGTGCCCGGCGGCTGGCTGGTGGAGCAGGGCGTCGCGCCGGGAGAGCGGGTGGTGGTCACCGGCGCCGGCCTGCTCCTCTCCGAGGAGTTCCGGGCCCGCATCGTGGTGGGCGAAGAGGTCGGGGAGTAGGTGCTCTCCCAGCTCGTCGCCTTCTCCGTCCGCCGGCCGGGGATCGTCATCGGCCTGGCCGCCAGCGTGACGCTCTACGGCGCCGCCGTCCTGGCGCGCGCCAAGCTGGACGTCTTTCCCGAGTTCGCGCCGCCGCAGGTGTCCATCCAGACCGAGGCGCCGGGGCTCTCGCCCGAGCAGGTGGAGATCCTGGTCACCAAGCCGGTCGAGGACGCCCTCAACGGGGCTACCGGCGTCGCGGTCATCCGGTCCCAGTCCATCCAGGGCCTTTCGGTCATCACCGCCGTGCTCGACCCCGGCGTCGAGGTTCGCTCGGCCCGCCAGCTCCTGTCGGAGCGCCTGGGCGAGGTCACCGGCCGGCTCCCGGCCAGCGTGGCGCCGCCGGTGCTGTCGCCGCTCACCTCCTCCTCCAGCACGGTGCTGATGGCGGGCTTCACCTCGGAGACCAGGAGCCCGATGGAGCAGCGGAGCTTCGTGGACTGGGTGGTGAAGCCGAGGCTGCTGGCCACGCCGGGCGTGGCCAAGGTGGCGGTGTTCGGCGGCGAGGAGCGCCAGCTCCAGGTCCTCGCCGACCCGGCCCGGCTCCGCGCCCACGGGCTCACCCTGGCCGACCTGGCCGACGTGGTGGGCCGGGCCACCGGCATGCGGGGCGCCGGGGTGATAGACGACCCCAACCAGCGCATCGTGGTGCGCACCGAGGGCCAGCTCCGCAGCGCGGAGCAGCTGGGCGCCAGCGTGGTGCGCACCAGCGCCGGGAGCCTGCTCCGGCTGCGCGACGTGAGCACGGTGCGGGAGGGGGCCGCCACCCCCTTCGGCGAGGGCTCCATCAACGGTGGTCCCGGTATCGTGGTGGTGATCTCGGGCCAGCTCGGCTCCAACACCAAGGATGTCGGGGCCGCGGCGGAGCGGGTGCTCGCCGACCTGGCTCCGCTGATCGCCGAGGAGGGCCTCACCCTCCACCCCGACCTCTTCCGCCCCTCCGCGTTCATTGACCTGGCGCTCCGGAACATCACCACCGCGCTGCTGGTGGGCGCCGCCCTGGTGGCGGTGGTGCTGCTGCTCTTCCTGGCCGACTTCGGCGCGGCGGCGATCTCGCTCAGCGCCATCCCGCTCTCGCTGCTCTCGGCCATCATCGTCCTCGACCGCTTCGGCTTCAGCGTCAACACCCTCACCCTGGGCGGGCTGGCCATCGCGCTGGGCGAAGTGGTGGACGACGCCATCATTGACGTGGAGAACATCGCCCGGCGGCTGCGCGAGAACCGCCGCCTGCCGGCGCCGCGGCCGTTCCGCGAGGTGGTGCAGGCGGCCTCGCTGGAGGTCCGCCACAGCGTGGTCTACGCCACCTTCGTGGTGGCCCTGGTGTTCGCGCCGGTGCTGGGGATGACCGGCGTGCAGGGCGCGCTGTTCCGGCCGCTCGGCATCGCCTACATCCTGGCCACCCTGGCCTCACTGGTGGTGGCGCTCACGGTGACGCCGGCGCTGACGCTGCTCCTCCTGGCGGGGGAGCGGCGGCGGCTCCGCGAGGGGCTGGTGCTCCGCTGGCTGCGGGCCGGGTACGAGCCGCTGCTGGCCCGGCTGCTGGGCCACCCGCGCCTGGTGGCGCTCGGCACCGCGGCGGTGTGCGTCGCCGCCGCGCTGGTGGTGCCGCTCCTCGGCAGCGCCTTCCTGCCCGAGTTCCGGGAGGGACACTACGTGGTGCACATGGCCGCCGTCCCCGGCACCTCGCTGGAGGAGTCGGCCCGGCTGGGCCGCCGGGTGAGCGAGGCGATCCTCAGGGATCCGCGGGTCCACGCGGTGGCCCAGCGGGCGGGCCGGGCCGAGCTGTCGGAGGACACCTGGGGTCCGCACTACAGCGAGATCGAGGTGGAACTCAAGCCGCTCCACGGCGACGAGGCCCGCTCGGTGGAGGACAGCCTGCGGGCCCACCTGAGTGGCTTCCCCGGGGTGAGCTTCGCCATCCGCGGCTTCCTGACCGAGCGGATCGAGGAGACCCTCACCGGCTCCACCGCCCAGATCGTGGTGCGGGTGTTCGGCGACGACCTCGACAGCCTGGACCTGGCGGCCCGGCGGCTGGCGGCCCGGATCCGGCTCATCCCCGGCGCGGTAGACGTGCAGTACGACGCCCCGCCGGTGGCGCCCAACGTCACCGTGCGGCTTCGCCCCGAGGCGCTGGCCCGGCACGGCCTGCTGGCCGACGACGTGCTGCGCGAGGTCGAGACCGCCACTCGGGGCGCCCGGGTGGGCGAGGTCTTCGAAGCCGGCCGCACCACCGACGTGGTGGTGCTGCTCCAGCCGGCGGCGCGAGCCCGGCCCGAGGACCTCGGCGCGCTGCCGCTCCGCTCGGCGGAGGGGGTGCTGACCCGGCTGGACCGGGTGGCCGACGTGGGCCGCTCCACCGGCCGCTTCCTGATCAGCCACCAGGGCACCCGCCGGGTCCAGACCGTCACCGCCAACGCGGAGGGCCGGGACGTGACCGACCTGGCCGCCGAGGTGGAGCGGGCGCTCCGCGCCCCCGGCCTCCTGCCCGCGGGGGTTCACGCCGAGCTGTCAGGCACCGCCACCGCCCAGCGGGAGGCCGAACGGGAACTGCTGCTGCACAGCCTGCTGGCGGCGGCGGTGATCACGCTGCTCCTCTGGCTCGCCTTTGCCGAGCCCGGCCGGCTGCTGCTGGTGATGGCCAACCTCCCCTTCGCGCTGGTGGGCGGGGTGGTGGCGGTGGCGCTGACCGGGGGCTCGCTGTCGCTGGGGTCGCTGGTGGGGTTCGTGACGCTGTTCGGCATCGCCACCCGGAATGCGGTGATGCTGGTGTCCCACTTCGATCACCTGGTCACGCGGGAGGGCGCCGAGTGGGGCCGGGCGGCGGCCCTGCGGGGCGCCGGGGAACGGCTGGGCCCGATCCTCATGACCGCCGGCGTCACCGGCCTGGCGCTGCTGCCGCTGGCGCTCGGCAGCGGCGATCCCGGCCGGGAGATCGAGGGACCGATGGCCATCGTCATCCTGGGGGGCCTGGTGACCTCGACGCTGCTCAGCCTGTTCGTGCTGCCGGTGCTGGCGCTGGGGTTCGCCCGGTTCCGTCCCGCTCAGGCGGACGACGGCTCCGCCACCAGGCAGGTGTAGCCGAGGCCGTCGTCCGACCGGCTGTCGGCCGCCAGCACCGTGAGGCCGGCCCCGCCGAAGAGACCGCGGATCTCGGCGTCCTCCCGGATGGCGAAGCCGTACGCCGTCATCGGCAGCTTGCGGAGCACCTCGGCGGGCCGGTAGGCCAGCACCAGCCGGCCGCCGGGGCGGAGCACCCGCCGGATTTCCGCCAGCGCCCGGCCGGGGTCGCCCCAGAAGTAGATGGTGTTCACGGTGACGACGCGGTCGAACGAGCGGTTGGCGTAGGGCATCGCCTCCACCCGGCCCGGCGCCAGCCGGAGCCGGCCGGCCTCGATCTCCCGGGCGTAGCGCCGGGTGGCCCGGGCGATCATGTCGGACGACATCTCCAGCCCCTCCACCCGCCCCTCGGCGGCCGCCGCGAGCAGGGCGGGGAAGGACACCCCGCCGCCGAAGCCGATGTCCAGCACCGTGTGCTGCGGCGTCACCTCGAGGAGCTCGACCGCCCGACGGTTCATCCGGGCATTGCCGCGGTTCATGAGCCGGGCCACCAGCAGGCCGCCGAGACCGGTGGGGTAGCGGAGCTGGGCGGCGATGGCGCGAGCAATGAAGCCGGCACCGGCGGCCTTGAGGAAGCGGATCATGTCGGGGTCGCGGTGGTGATGGCTGTGGGTGACTCGGGCGGCGCCCGGCCGGGGGAGGCATACGATACCCGTGCCCGGTGGCCGCCGCCAGTACGGCTCCCGACCGCCAGCTCCACGCACTCGCGGAGTCACCCGGCGGGCGGTACCTTCACGCCCATGACCACTCACGGCGCCGGCCAGGCCACCGGAGTCCCACCGGCTGAGCTCAGCGGTTCCTGAGGCCCAGCATGAGGCGGGTCCGGCTCCTGAGGCCGGGCCTCGCCTGCGCT
>CAZCVG010000111.1:0-8926 GCA_964501735.1 uncultured Gemmatimonadaceae bacterium
CACCGGGTCAATCACTATCCCTCCCAGCTCTCCGGCGGCCAGCAGCAGCGGGTGGCGGTGGCCCGGGCGGTGGCCGGCGAGCCGCTGATCCTGCTGGCGGACGAGCCCACCGGCAACCTCGACTCCACCAACGGTGAGGCGGTAATGGACCTGCTGCAGGCGCTGCACCGCGGTGGGGCCACGATCTGCATGGTGACCCACGATGCCCGCTACGCCCGCCACGCCGACCGGGCGATCCACCTCTTCGACGGCCGGGTGGTCGAGGACACGGTGGGCACCATGGCGGAGGCCTGACCGCCATGCCGCCCTGGCTGCAGGACTTCCGCTATGCCGTGCGCGGCCTGCGGTCGGCGCGCGGGTACGCGGCCATCGCCATCATCACGCTGGCGCTGGGCATCGGCGCCACCACGGCGATCGTGTCGGTCATCAATGCCGTCCTGCTCCAGCCCCTGCCGTACCGGGAACCGGCGACGCTGGTCACCCTGGAACACCTTTACCCATCGCTGGACAACATGCAGGCGCCGGTCTCGGCGATGGGGTTCACCGAGTACCATGAGCTGGACCGGGTCTTCGCCGGGTCCGCCGCCGAGGGGTTCTGGACCCCGAACCTCACCGGGGAGGGCGAGCCGGAGCGTGTGGTCGGGACCCGCGTGGCGGGAGACCTGTTCGGCACCCTGGGCGTGGCCCCGCTGCTCGGCCGGGGGCTGCTTCCCGAGGAGGGCGCCAGCGGCGTGGTGCGGACGGTGGTCCTCAGCCACGGGTTCTGGCAGCGCCGCTTCGGCGGGGACCCGGGCATCGTGGGGCGGCGCATCCTGCTGGACGGGGAAGGGTACGAGGTCGTGGGCGTCATGCCCCCGGGGTTCCGGAACTTCTTCTCGCGCCGGGCGGAGTTCTGGGTGCCGCTCACCTTCCGGCCGGAGCAGCTCACCGACAATGCGCGGACCAACGAGTACCTGAACTTCACCGGCCGCCTTGCCGACGGCGTGAGCGCCAAGCAGGCGCAGGCGGAGCTGACCGGCTTTGCCCGGCGGCTGGTGGCCGACTATCCCCAGTCGTATCCACCCGACTGGAGCCTCACCCTCACCACGTTCAACGACCGGTCCACCGCCGGCATCCGCTCCGCGCTCTTCATGCTGCTGGGGGCGGTCGGGCTGGTGCTGCTGATCGCCTGCGCCAACGTGGCCAACCTCCAGCTGGCGCGGGCGGCGGCGCGCGGCCGGGAGATCGCGGTCCGGGTGGCGCTGGGCGCGTCGCCCACGGCGCTGATCCGCCAGCTGCTGGCGGAGAGCATCGTGCTGGCGCTGGCAGGCGGCGCGCTGGGGCTGCTGCTCGCGGTCTGGGGGGTGCCGGCGCTGCTCGCCCTCGGCGGGGGCAACCTGCCGCCGGCCGAGGAAATCCGCACCGACGGGGTGGTGCTGGGCTTCACGCTGGTGATCTCGATCGTCACCGGGCTGCTCTTCGGGCTGGCGCCGGCCCTGCAGGTGGCCCGCACCAGCGTGCATGAGACCATGAAGGATGGCGGCCGGAGCGCCGTCGGCGACCGCAGCAGCCTGGCGCTTCGCCGCGGCCTGGTCGTGGCCACGGTGGCGCTGGCGCTTACCCTGCTGGCCGGTGCGGGACTGCTGGTGCGGAGCTTCGGGCGGCTGCTGGCTGTGGATCCCGGCTTTCGCCCCGACCACCTCCTGACCTTCCAGGTGAACCTGCCCGTCGCCAAGTACTCCAACGACACCCTGCAGGTGGCGGGCCTCCAGCGCATCCTGTCCGCCGTCGCCGAGATCCCCGGGGCGACCGCGGTGGGTGGGACCTCCAACATCCCCTTCGGGGGGAACTGGTCGACCGCCAGCTTCACGGTCGAGGGATACCAGGCGCCCGCCAACGTGCCGGGCCCGTGGGGAGACATCCGGGTGATCAGCCCCGGCTACTTCCACGCCATCGGCGCGGAGCTGAAGGCGGGCCGGGTGTTCACCGAGGCCGACCGGGCGGGGAGCCATCCGGTGGCCATCGTGGATGCCACCCTCGCCGCCAGGTACTGGCCGGGCCAGGACCCGGTCGGCAAGCGCATCAGCTACGACTTCAACCAGGCCGACTCCACCGCCACCTGGCTCGAGGTGGTGGGGGTCGTGGGTCACACCCTGCACGAGGGCCTCGACGCCCCGCGACGGGTCCAGGTGTACCTGCCCCTGGCCCAGCGGGGACTGCCGTTCCTCGGCGTCGTGGTGCGCACCGACGGCGAGCCGGAGGCGCTGGCCGCCCAGGCGCGCCAGGCGGTGCGCTCGGTGGATGCCGACCTCCCGGTCTCCAACCTGCGCACGATGGACGACCTCATCGCCGGCACCACCGGGCCGAGGCGGTTCTCGATGCTGCTTCTGGGCACCTTTTCCGCCCTGGCGGCGGTGCTGGCCTGCGTCGGGCTGTATGGGGTGATGAGCTACCTCGTGACCCAGCGCGCCCGCGAACTCGGCGTCCGCCTGGCGCTCGGCGCCCGCACCCGGGACGTCCTGGCCATGGTGCTCCGCCAGGGCATGCGGCTGGCGCTGGCCGGCGTGGCCATCGGGCTGGTTGCCGCACTCGGCCTCACCCGGCTGCTCACCAGCATGCTCTACCAGGTGAGCGCCGCCGACCCGCTGACCTACCTCGTCATCCCCAGCATGCTCCTGGCCGTGGCGCTGCTGGCCACCTGGGTGCCGGCCCGCCGGGCCACCCGGGTGGATCCGGCGGTGGTGCTGCGGGAGGAGTGACGGCCGGGCGCCACCACGGGTGGCCAGCCGGAGCCGGGAGGGATGTTCGCGCCCGTGTCCACCTGACCCCGGGGCGCAGACCCCGGCTTGCGCCCGGCGCCCCACCCGGAGCAGATGATGATCCGCCTCGTTGACATCGAAAAGACCGTCGCCACGAAACCCTCCCCGACCTACCTGCTCCGGCGCATCACGCTGGACATCGCGGCCGGGGAGTTCGTGACCATCATGGGACCCAGCGGGGCGGGGAAGTCCACCCTGCTGGCCATCCTCGGCATGCTGGACGGCGACTACCGCGGGGAATACTGGTTCCGCGACCAGGCCATCCACGGGCTCAAGCCGAAGGCCCGGAACGATGTGGCGCGGAGCAGCGTCGGCTTCGTGTTCCAGCAGTACCACCTCCTGGACGACCTCACCGTCGCTGAGAACCTCGACCTCCCGCTCAGCTACCGGAACCTCAAGTCCGCCGAGCGCGCGGGCCTCGTGGCCGACACCCTCGACCGGTTCCGCATCGTCGCCAAGAAGGACCTCTACCCCCCGCAGCTCTCGGGCGGCCAGCAGCAGCTGGTGGCGGTGGCGCGGGCGGTGATCGGCAACCCGCCGCTGCTCCTGGCCGACGAGCCGACCGGCAACCTCCACTCCGAGCAGGGCCGGGAGATCATGGAGCTGTTCGGGCGGCTCAACGCGCAGGGGACCACGATCGTCCAGGTGACCCACAGCGAGGAGAACGCCCGCTACGGCCGGCGGACCATCCGGCTGCGGGATGGCTGGCTGGCCAGCGCCCCGGCGGGCTGACGCCAGGGCGCCCCCGCTGCGGAATCGGGGGCTCGCGATAGATTGAGCGTGGCCATGCCGATGCCCGCGCCCCGGATCCTCGTCGCCGACGACCAGACCGACATCCTCCAGGCCCTCCGCCTCCTGCTCAAGGGCGAGGGCTTCGTGGTCGAAACGGTCTCCTCACCGGGCGGAGTCCTGTCCGCCCTCGAGCGCGCCGACTTCGACGTGCTCCTCATGGACCTCAACTACACCCGCGACACCACCTCGGGGATGGAGGGATTCGACCTCCTCACCCGGATCCAGCTGCTCGATGCGTCGCTGCCGGTGGTGGTGATGACCGCCTATGGCAGCGTCGAGGGGGCGGTCGAGGCGATGCGCCGCGGCGCCCGGGACTACCTGGAGAAGCCGTGGGACAACACCCGGCTGGTCGCGTTGCTGGCCACCCAGGTGGAACTGGGGCGGGCCCTGCGGCAGGGGCAGCGGCTGGAGAGCGAGAATCAGGCGCTCCGCCGGGAGGGACTGCCCGACCTCGTGGCCGTTTCCCCCGCCATGCGGCAGGCGGCCCGGCTCATGGAACGGGTGGCGCCATCCGATGCCAACGCGCTGATCCTGGGCGAGCACGGGGTGGGAAAGGAAGTTGCCGCCCGCTGGATCCACGCCGCCAGCGGCCGCGCGGGGCGGCCGATGATCACCGTCAATGTCGGCGGGCTGTCGGAGGGGGTGTTCGAGAGCGAGCTGTTCGGTCACCTGCGCGGCGCCTTCACCGACGCCAAGACCGACCGCATGGGCCGCTTCGAGCTGGCCGACGGCGGCACGCTCTTCCTCGATGAGATCGCCAACATCTCCCCGACGCAGCAGGCCAAGCTGCTCCGGGTGCTCAATACCGGGGAGCTGGAACGGGTGGGATCCTCCAAGACCCGGACCGTGAACGCCCGGGTGCTCTCCGCCACTAACGTGGATCCCCGCGCCGAGGTGGCCGCCGGGCGCTTCCGTGAGGATCTCCTCTACCGGCTCAACACGATCGAGATCCTGATCCCGCCGCTCAGAGACCGGAGGGACGACGTGCCGCTCCTGGCGGCCCAGTTCCTGGCCCGGCACGCCGGGCGGTACCGCAAGGCCCTGAGCGGGTTTCGGCCCGAGGCCATGGAGGCAATGCTCCGCTACGCCTGGCCCGGCAACGTGCGGGAGCTGGACCACGCCATCGAGCGGGCCGTGCTCCTCGCCGACACCGGTGAGATCCGCCTCGCCGACCTGGCGCTGGCCCCCGCCGCCGATGCCGCCGGCCGGCTCGACCAGCTCACGCTCGAGGAGGTGGAGAAGCTCCTGGTCCAGAAGGCGCTGGCCCGCGCCGGCGGCAGCGTGACCGAGGCGGCGAAGGCCCTGGGTCTCAGCCGGAGCGCCCTGTACCGCCGGCTGGAGCGCTACGGCCTGTCGTAGCCGATCGCGCCCGTCGATCCTCCTCGCTCATGCTCTCTCATCCCCGCCGAGTCCTGCTGCTGGCCCTGGGCGCGGCCCTTCCGGCGCTGCTGCTCGGTCTCGGCCTGCTCTGGTGGGGAGACTTCTCCGACCGGGTGCGGTGGACCGCGACGGTCCTCGTGGCCGGAGCGTGCGTCGCCGGGCTGGCTCTCCTGCATGAACGGGTGGTCCGGCCCCTCCAGACCCTCTCGAACATGCTGGCCGCCCTCCGGGAGGGCGACTACTCGCTCCGGGCGCGCGGCGCCACGCTGACGGACGACTCCCTGGGACTGGCCTATCTGGAGGCCAATGCCCTGGCCGAGACGCTGCGGGGACAGCGGCTGGGGGCGCTGGAAGCGACGGCGCTGCTCCGCACGGTCATGGCGGAGATTGATGCCGCAGTCTTCGCCTTCGACAACGACGGCTCGCTGCGCCTGGTCAACCGGGCCGGCGAGCGGTTGCTGGGCCAGCCGGCCGAGCGGCTGCTGGGCCGGACCGCGGCGGCGCTCGACCTGGCCGACTGCCTCGTGGGGCCCTGGCCCAGGGTACGGGAGCGGGAGGCGATCCAGGGGGGGCGGTGGGAACTCCGGCACGGCACGTTCCGGCAGGACGGACGGGTGCACCAGCTCATCGTGCTGACCGATGTGAGCCGAACCCTGCAGGCCGAGGAGCGGCAGGCGTGGCGCCGGCTCATCCGGGTGCTTTCCCACGAGATCAACAACTCCCTGGCACCCATCCGTTCCCTGGCCGGCAGTCTCCGGCGCATCGTGGACCGGCAGGCCCCCGGTATCGAGGACGCCACCGACCTCCGCCAGGGACTGGAGATCATCGGGCAGCGTTCCGAGTCGCTGGGCCGGTTCATGGCCGCGCACGCCCGGCTGGCACGGCTGCCCCGCCCGGTGCCGGGGCCGGTGCCGGTGGGCGAATGGGTGGGACGGGTGGCGGCGCTGGAGCAGCGCCTGACGGTGGCCGTCCGGTCGGGCCCGGCCCACGTGATCCAGGCCGACGCCGATCAGCTCGACCAGCTGCTCATCAACCTGGTGCGCAATGCGGTGGATGCGGCCCTGGAGGCTGGCGGGGCGGTGACCATTCGCTGGGTCCGGCAGGGGGCCGGGGTTGAAATCCAGGTGGAGGATGACGGGACGGGCCTGGCCGACCAGGGCAACCTCTTTGTTCCTTTCTATACCACCAAGCCGGGTGGGTCCGGGATCGGGCTGGCCCTGTCGCGCCAGATCGCCGAACAGCACGGGGGCAGCCTGCGGCTCGAGAACAGAAAGGAACGCACGGGGTGCCGCGCAATTCTCTGGCTGCCGGACGTCGCGCGACCCTGAACAGGAGCGTTTGACACCCCCTCCCGGCCTCCATAGCTTGAGCCTCACCTATATATGGCTCGGCCCGGTGCCTGAATTCACTGTGAACGGTCCCTCCCAGGGCCGGTGGCCCTCCCTCATGCGGGCCGCCCGGGTCATTGTCGGCGCCCTTCTCCTGGTCACCTGTTCCAGCGACAGCGCCATCGCCCCCACGATCCCGGTGCGGGCCGAGATGGACCTCTCCGGGCTGTTCCGCGCGGGGGGCCAGATCCCCATCCCGGTAGACCAGGTCCTGGTCGAGCTGCGGCGGACCAGTGATTCCAGCGTCGCCTTCTCGCGGGTCCTGTCCGCGGCGGAGTTTTCCCAGCGCGCCGACAGCCTGATCGTCCGGGTTGACCTCGACCTCCGGGCCACGACCGAACAGTTCTACTTGTATGCCGAGGCTAGGGGCGGCGGGGTGGTGTACTACTCGGTCCGGAGCACCGTGACGGCGTCGGCCGGGGCCACCAGCCCGACGGCGCCGCTCACCCCCACCTACGTCGGTCCCGGCAACAATGCCGACAGCGTCCGGCTCACCATCACGCCCTCGTCGCTGATCGCCGGGGACAGCGTGCTGGTGACGGCGCTGGTGTATGACAATGACGCGGTGCTCCCGGGAGTCCCGGTGGGGATCCTTTCCTCCGATACGACCCTGGTCCGGCCGAGGGAGGCGGGGCTCAACCAGGCCTGGCTGGTCACCCCGTCGGGTGGCAGCGGGACCATCATGGTCACCGCGCTCACCCCCACCAACCTGACCCACACTGGCACGCTGAGCTGGACCGCCGCGCCGGTGGTCGCCACCGTCACGGTGCTGCCCGCCAACCCCTCGGTCCAGGTCAGCCAGACCGTCCAGCTTTCCGCGACCGCCCGGGACGCCAACAGCAACGTGATCACCGGCCTGCCGGAGAGCTGGTCGTCCAACGCCACGGGCTTCGCGACGGTGGCCGCGGGCACGGGCCTGGTGACGGGCGTTTCCCCGGGCAGCGCGACGATCACCGCCACGATTGGCGGGGTGAGCGGCAGCACCGTGGTGACCGTGGTCGGGGCCGGCGGCCCCGCCAGCGTGGCGGCGCAGAGCACGGTTACCCAGAATGTCACCGTCAACCAGCTGGTGGCCGCCCCGCCGTCGGTCATCGTGCGGGATGCGTCCAACCAGCCGCTGGCGGGGGTCACGGTTACCTTCGCCGTCACGGCGGGCGGCGGCTCGCTCACCGGCGCCACCCAGACCACCAACGCCGGCGGCATCGCCACGGTGGGCAGCTGGCGCGCCGGCCAGACGGTGGGGACCAACACGGTGACGGCCACCGTGGCGGCGCTGACGCCGGTGAGCTTCACCGCCACGGGCACTGCCACCGCGCCGGCCAGCCTGGTGATCATCTCTGGGAACAACCAGAGCGACTCGGCCGGGGTGACGCTGCCCCAGCCGCTGGTAATCGAGGTCCGCGACACCTTCAGCAACGTGGTGCCGGCGGTCACGGTGAACTGGGCGGTGACCGACGGGAGCATCGCGCCGCCCAGCGGCCCCTCGGATGCGGCCGGCCGGGCGCAGGCCACCTGGACCCTGGGCCAGGCCCAGGCGAGCCCGACCGCCACCGCCTCGGTGGGCAGCGTCCAGACCACGTTCTCGGCGACGACGCTGTTCAGCCAGCCGGTGATCCTGCTGAGCTTCGCCGGGATTCCTGGCGTGGGCGTCGGGCTCACGGCGAATGTGAACGTCACCCTGAACCAGCCGGCCCCGGCCGGCGGCGCCGCGGTGACCCTCACCAGCACCAACACCGGGGTGTTCACGGTGTCCCCGGGGGTGGTCAACATCCCGCAGGGGCAGACCGCAGGCCTCGCGACCATTACCGGCGTCAGCCCGGGCACGGCAATGCTCGACGCCACCTCCCCGGGCATCGCTGCGGGCTCGCTGAGCGTGGACGTGCAGAACCGGAATATCAGCGTCCCGCCGACCCTGAATGTTCCCTACGGGCAGACCGCCTCGCTGCCGATCCAGATCCCGGCCCCGGCGCCGGCTGGCGGGGTGACGTTCAGCGTCACCAGCAGCAACCCCGGGAATGTGTCGGTGGCGGTGAGTTCGGTGACCATCCCGGCCGGTGGCCAGACCGCCAACGCCACGCTCAACGGCGTGCTGCCCGGTCCGGCCACGATCACCGTGTCCAACCAGGCCTACATCGACGGGGTCACCTCGGCGGCGACCTCCGCGTCCATCAACATCGTCCAGACCTCGGCCAGCCTGAACGCGAGCTTCGGCACCACGATCTCGTTCAACTTCGAGAGCAACGGAACCCCGACCGCGGCGCCGGCCCCGGGCATCACCGTGACGCTGACCCCGGCCGACGCGAATTGCGTCGCTGCCACCTCGCCGGTGACGATTGCGACCGGCCTGGTCAGCGGCACCTCCACGCTCACCTACGGCGGCCAGGCCACGCTGCCCTGCTCGACCCAGCTGGTCGCCTCGGCGCCCAACCTGCAATCCGACAGCATCAACGTCACCGTGGCCGCGGCGCCGGGCATTTCCGTGAATGCCGCAACGGTGGGGAGCGGCCTGCAGACCAGTACCAGCTTCTTCCTCGGCGCCGGGAATCACGGCGGGGTGAGCGTGACCCT
>CAZCVG010000112.1:0-8786 GCA_964501735.1 uncultured Gemmatimonadaceae bacterium
CGTAGTAGGGGGCGTACTCGTCTGCTTCGGGACGCGTGATGCGCATCACTCCTCCGCCGTCAGGGGCCAGGACGGACCTGCATTCTTTCGTTCCAGCGCTGGAACGGCGCGTGCAGCCACCGCCGTTCCGGCCACCGCAGGCAGAATATCTAACTCGATCCGCCGCAACGCACTATGCCCAGCGCCCCCGGACGGCACCGGGGTTGCCTTGGAAGGGGCCGGGAACGCGCATCACCGGCCACGACCAACCACAAGGAGCAGCATAATGTCGGTCCTCAAGAGCGGCACCACTTCCCTCGCGGCCCTGGCCCTGCTGGCCGCCTGTTCGGGTGACTCCAGCGGCCCCGGCACCAGCGGCCGCCAGGTCGCCTTCCACCTCGCCACCAGCGAGAACACGGCGGCCCCGGGGATGGCCCGCCTCACCGGTCCGGAGACCATCGGCGTCGGCAACGACACGATCGTCCTCACCAGCGTGCAGCTGGTGCTCCGCGAGATCGAGCTGAACCATGTCGGCGGGAGCGCCTGCGATACCACGCTCACCGACGACTGCGAGGAGCTGGAGATCGGCCCCATCCTGCTGGACCTGCCCCTCGGCGCCGGCGCCGATCGCCAGTTTACGGTGCAGGTGGACACCGGTAGCTACGACAAGATCGAGTTCGAGATCCACAAGCCCGAAAGCTCCGATGACGCCGGGTTCATCGCCCTGCACCCGGAGTTCGACGGGGTGAGCATCAAGGCCACCGGCACCTGGAACGGCACCCCCTTCACCTACACCTCGGACCTCGACGTGGAGCAGGAGTACACCATCACGCCGCCCCTGGTGGTGACCGAGACCAGCGGGGCCAACGTCACCCTCCGCGTGGACCTGGCCGCGTGGTTCCTCAACCAGGCCGGCGACGGCCTCCTCGACCCCGCCACCGCCAACAAGGGGGGCCAGAACGAGGGCGAGGTCAAGAGCAACATCGAAGCGTCCATCAACGCTTTCGAGGACGACGACCACGACGGCGAGGACGACAGCACCGACGACGACTGACCGCGAGGAATCGCCCTGGTTGCGCCGGATGGGTCACCCATCCGGCGCTTGGCGTTGCCGGGCCATGAAGGTCTCCTCAAGCCTGTCTCATGGAAACGCCGAGGCCGCCCGGCGGCCGGAGGTCTTATGTTTGGCCATGGCCTCAGCCCACGAGCGCGGCATCCGCGCGGCCCGGACGGGACTGCTCGTCAACGCCGGTCTCACCCTGACGAAACTGGTCGCGGGGATCCTGGGGCACGCCTACGCCCTGGTGGCCGACGCCGTTGAATCCGCCGCGGATATCTTCTCTTCGCTGATCGTCTGGGGCGGGCTCCGGATCGCGGCCCGCGATCCCGACGAGGACTATCCTTTCGGGTATGGCAAGGCCGAGCCCCTCGCTGCGGGCATCGTGGCAGTCATGCTGCTCGGCGCGGCCTTCGGCATCAGCGTCGCGGCCGTCCGGGAGATTCGGACACCCCACCACGCCCCGGCTCCCTTCACGCTGGTGGTGCTGGTCGCGGTGATCCTCGTCAAGGAACTGCTCTTCCGCCGGGTCCTCGCCGTGGGTGAGGCGGTTGCCTCCACCGCGGTCCAGGCCGACGCCTGGCATCACCGGAGTGACGCCCTCACGTCCGCCGCCGCGTTTGTCGGCATCTCCGCGGCCCTGATCGGCGGCCCCGGCTGGGAGTCCGCCGACGACTGGGCGGCCCTCGCCGCCGCCCTGGTAATTGCCTTTAACGCCCTGCGCCTCCTCCGGCCCGCCGTGGACGACCTCATGGACCGGAGCCCCCACGCCGAGTTGGTGGGGCGGATCGCCGCCTCCGCGGCGGGCACCCCGGACGTCCGGGCCATCGAGAAGCTCCGGGTCCGAAAGGCCGGCCTGGGCTACCTGGTGGACATTCACGTGCAGGCCGATCCGGCCATGTCGCTCCGCGATGCCCATACCTTGTCGGGCCGGGTCAAGGCCGGCATCCGCGCCGCCGTGCCGGAGGTTCTAGGTGTCCTGGTCCACATGGAGCCGTTCGAGCTGTAACGCCACGATGCGGTGAGCGCCGTTTCGTGGCGGAGCAAGTCCGAGCACCAAAATCGCAATTCGTTGTCTTGCTTTGATTTACGGCTATCTTCCTCCCGGGCACCGCCTTTGCTCGCTGTACCGGGAGACGGACGTCCCGGTACCCGATTCTACGGAGGGCATATGACCCCAATGCATTCACGGCGCCCCCTAGCCCTGCTCACCCTCGCCGGACTCGCCGCGGCCTGCACCGGCGACGGCGCCGGCCCGACCCCCGGCGCCCAGGTGACGTTCCACCTGGCCGTCGCCGCCCAGTTGCCGGGGCCGGCCGCCATCCGCTCCGGGGATACGGTCGCGACCGCCACCGATACCCTGGTGTTCGAGCAGGTGGAGCTGGTGCTGCGCGACATCCGCTTCAAGCGCACCGACGACGACGCCTGCCCCGACGACGATCACGACGGCGATGACGACGATTCCGTCGCGGTGGCCTTCCGCCACGGCGATGATGACGACGACAGCTGCGAGTACTACGAGGCCGGGCCGTTCCTGCTCGACCTGCCGCTCCATGCCGGGGTCACCCGGGCCTTCAGCGTCGCGGTGGACACCGGCACCTACGACGAACTGCGCCTCAAGCTCCACAAGCCGGAAGACGATGACGGTGACCCCCGCGACAGCGAGTTTCTGGCCCAGCATCCCGACTTCCGGAAGATCAGCATCCGGGCCAGCGGCACCTTCAACGGCGCGCCGTTCACCTTCGAGACCGACCTGAACGCGCACCAGCGCATGGACCTGGTGCCGCCCCTGGTGGTCAGTGGCGGGCTCACCAACGTGGACGTCACCATCCAGGTGGACCTGTCGGGCTGGTTCGTGGACGGCGCCGGCGGCCTGGTGGATCCGGCCACGGCCGGCAAGGGCGGGCCCAACGACCACCTGGTCCGCGACAACATTCGCGACTCCTTCCGGGCCTTCCGCGATGACGATCGCGACGGGCACGACGATCATGACGACGGCGATCACGACGACGGGGACCACGATGGCCCGGACCATGACTAGGGCGCCCGGGCTCGCTGGCCGGGGGGGCCTTGACCTCGGTCCGGCCAGGCTCCGGTCAGCCACCGCCTGACGAGCGGGAACAGGAGATCCTCTGGCCGCCACCACCTGGACCATTGCCACCGTGCGCCTGTCCGACTCCTTCCACGCCACCCTGACGGAGCTGGCGGAGGACCTGGCCACGGAGATGGTGGAGTGGAACCCTGCGGAGGACGACGCGCCGCCGCCGCAGGCCGCCTGCCTGCTCTTCCTGGCCGGCGGCGCCGAGAGCGCGGCCCTGGACCGGCTGGGCGCGCTGCCGCCGGGAGGCGTGCCGAAGTACGTCGTCGGCGCCTCGCCCGACCACCGGCTGGCGGCGGCGGCGATCCAGCGCGGGGCACGGGACTACTTCGCCCTGCCGGACGACCTGGGGCTGCTCCGCCGGTCGCTAGAGCGGGAGCGGCGGGAGGCGGAAGGCAGGAAGGACGCGGCCAGCTACGCCGACGATGAGCGCCGGCTGTCGGGCTTCGAGGCGATCATCGGGAAGAGTCCGGCCCTGCTCCGGAGCCTGGAGCAGGGCCGGCGGGTGGCCCGGCACCGGGATGTGACGGTGCTGATCGGCGGTGAGACGGGAACCGGCAAGGAGCTGCTGGCGCGGGCGCTCCACTATGACAGCCCGCGGGCCGCGGCGCCCTTCGTGGAGATCAACTGCGCCGCGATCCCCGCGAACCTGCTGGAGAGCGAGCTGTTCGGCCACGAGAAAGGCGCCTTCACCGGCGCCACCACGGCCAAGCCCGGCCTGATGGAGATGGCCAACGGCGGGACGGTGTTCCTGGATGAGGTGGGCCACCTGCCGCTCGAGCTTCAGCCCAAGCTGCTCCGGGCGCTGGAGGGGCGCGAGATCCGCCGGGTGGGCGGGCAGCAGAGCCGGAAGGTGGATGTCCGGATCATCGGCGCCACCCATGTGGACCTGCCCCAGGCGGTGAAGCGGGGCGAGTTCCGGGAGGACCTGTACTACCGGCTCAACGTGGTGGCGCTGGTGCTGCCGCCGCTGCGCGAACGGGGCGAGGACGTCGAGCTCCTCGCCGAGACTTACGCCAGCCGGCTGGCCGGCCAGTACGGCCTGCCGGTGCCGCCCCTGACGGCGGAGGTGCGGCAGGCGCTCCGCCGGCACTCCTGGCCGGGCAACGTCCGGGAGCTGCGCAACGCGATCGAGCGCGCCCTGGTGCTGAGCCCGCCCGGGACGCTGGAACTGGCCGGGCTGCTGGACGACTCGCCCGGCCGCCCGGGTGGCGGGGCGCCGGATGGGATCCTCCCCTTCCCCGCCTCGATCCGGGCGATCACCCAAGCCGCGGCCGAGGCGATGCTCAAGCTGGTGTCCGGCAACAAGAGCGAGGCGGCCCGGCGGCTGGAGATCTCCCGGCCCAGGCTGCAGCGAATCCTGGAGGGAAGGGGCGATGATGACGCCGCAAGCGAATGACCGACGAACACCCGAGAAAGGCCTGACGATGCTGATCCACCGGCTCCTGCCCCTGACCCTCGCGCTCACCGGCCTGGCCGCGTGCAGCAACTCCAGCGGCAGCGATGACGGCGGCACCGTCCCGCCGGGGCAGCTCACGTTCCTCCGCCTTCCGCCCACCGCCCCGGCGCTTTGCGCCGACACGGTCCAGTTCTGGGCCACGCGGGGCGTGGGGATCGAGGCCGCCCTGGAGTTCCCCGAGGCCGGTCACCCGGCCGACTGCTCCGGCAGCACCGAGGACTTCGTGCGGCTCAAGCTCGACGCGCAGAGCCTGCTGGCCTACCCCGACGGGACCCCGTTCCAGGCCGGCGATTCGGTCTTCATCACCCTGGCCTGGGTCGGCAACGACAGCATCCTGGTGCACCTGGAGCCCACTGGGCTCCTGTTCGACCCCGCCCACCCGGCGGAGCTGAAGATCGAGTACGCCGAGATCAATGGCGACTTCGATGAAGACGGGGACGTGGATGCCGATGACGACGCGATCGAGCAGCGGATTGACGTCTGGCGCCAGCCCACCCTGGTGGACAACTACACCAAGGTCGGCACCGCCAAGTTCGAGGACATGGACGAGATCGAAGCCAAGCTCAACGGCTTCAGCCGCTACGCCCTGGCCTACTAACCCAGACCATGCCCGCCACCCCCGCCCCCCTCGATCCCGCCCGCGAGCTGCGCCAGCTCGTGGAAGCGGGGCGCTTCCGGGAGGCCCTCGAGGCGCACCAGCGCACCGAGGACCCGGCGGTGCGGGCGCGGCCCGAGGTGGAGCTGCTGGCGGCCACCGCCGCCACCCGGCTGGGCGAGCTGGGCCGCGGGGTGGCCCTGGCGGAATCGGCGCTGGCGCACTTCCGCACCCGGGCCGACTCCGATGGCCGGATGCGGGCGCTCAACCTGCTGGGCGTAATCGCCTTCGAGAACGGCCGCCTGGAGGAGGCCGAGCGCTACATGGCAGAGGCGCTCGAGCTGGCGCGGATGCTCGAGGACACCCGCATGACCGCCAACGCCTCCAACAACCTCGCCTCGGTGGCCCACCTCCGGAACCGGACCGACGCCGCCCTGAGCCTCTACCGCTCGGCCCTCCTCGCCTACCAGCGGCTGGGGGACCGGCGCGGCACCGCGCAGACCTACCACAATCTCGGCCTGGCCTTCCGGCAGCAGGGAGACCTCGGGGAAGCCGACGCCGCCGCGCTGCAGGCGGTGCGGCACGCCGAGGCGGTGGGCGAGGGTTCGCTCCGGGCGTTGGTCGCCATGGGCCGGGCCGAGATTCACATCGAGCAGGGCGCCCTGGAACTCGCCCGCCCCGAACTCAACCGGGCCGAGCAGGTGGCCGGGGAAGCGGGGGATGAAGTGGGCCTGGCCGAGCTGGGGAGGCTGCGCGCGCTGTTTGCCCTGCGGGAGGGGAAGCCGGAGCTGGCCGCCATCCTCGCCCTGGCCGCGCGGGATGCGGCGGTCCAGCTCGGCATCCTGCAGCTCCAGGCGGAGGCCGTGGCCGCGGCGGCAATCGCCTTCCACCGGCTGGGCCAGGACTCGGCCTCCGCCGCCCACCGCGACGAGGCGCTGCGCATCTTCGCCCGCCTCGGCGCCACCGCGCTGGGCGAGGCCCTGACCGCGGAGCTGGACAACTAGGGCAGCGTCAGTCCCAGATGTACATCATGGCCAGGCCGGCCACCGCCACCCCCATCGAGGCCATCGTCACCCGCTTGTGCGGGGTCCAGCCGCCCCGCTGCCCCGCCGCGATGCGGGCGTCGATGTCCTCGGTGCTCGGCGCGATGTGCGCGCCGTAGATGAACCCTGCGTCGGCCGCCAGCATCAGCATCGCATGGACCCAGCGCCGGGTCTTGCCTTCCTTCACGCCGCCGGATTCCGCCAGGTTCCACAGCCCGGTCACGGTGTTCACCGTGAACACGCCCGCCAGTGCGTACGCCGCCGGCTTGTGCACCGCCTCGGCCCACAGCGGCGCGTCGCTCCCCTCCTCAAGCAGCTTCTGGCCGGCCAGGTATTCCACTGCGAACAGGGGCAGGGTGGCGTAGCTGGCATAGCGATGGATGTCGAGCCGGGTGTAGTACCCGTCGGAGAGGCTGATGGCCTGGGGCCGCTGGACTGTGTCGGCGGCAAACAGGACCGGTGTGGCCCGGGCGCGGCTGGCCGAGGCCAGGGCGGAGAGGTTCTCCACGCTGGGCGCATAGCTCACCAGCGTCTGGGCCAGGAGGATCGGCAGCAGCATCAGAGGCGGAGCCGGGCGGCGCTCCAGCGGGCCGCCTCCCGGTCGTTCCGGTAGGCCTGCCGCAGGTTGACCACCACGCTCTTTCCCTCTTTCCGCACGGCGAAGCGGTCCATGTTGCGGGTGGCCTTGCCGCTGATGAACGCGCCGTCGGGATGGTACTTCGACTTGTGCTTGGGACACTGGAACCGGCCGTCGGCGGCCCGCCAGCGGAGCGCGGTCTTCTGGTGCGGGCAGGAGAGCGGAAAGGCGTAGATCGCGCCCTGCCAGCGGACCAGGATCACCTCGCGGGCCTCGTCAATGGTGGCGCAGTCGGCCGCCGGCAGGGGATAGCTGACCTCGTCCCCCGAAGCGGCCAGCGCCCGCATGAGGCCGAGCGGCAGGGCCGCGGCCTCCCGCGGGGAGGCCGCCAGACCGGCGAGGGCCGCGGCGAGGGCGGTGGTGGCGCGCATCAGAAACTCGCGGCGCTCGGGCACCGCACAGTGGTGTTCGCAGTTCATGGAGCCTTTCTCGCTGATCGGCGATTGGGCGATTCGATTTCCAGCTGCAATCCCTTCCCGGGGAAGGCGTCCGCGACGCAAGCATCCGGTTGCTGTTCTTCGCCCGGGTCCCAATCCCCCAACCGCCTAACCGCCTAACCGCCGATCGTCACCCGGACGCCGGCCAGCACCACCGCGAACCAGAGCACCAGGCTCGCGACCGAACAGCGGCGCAGCCGGTTCCAGGCCTCGGGGGCCAGCCCATCTCCGGACTGAAGCGCACGCTCGGCACGCATCATCAGCCAGCCATTCCCCAGCAGCAGCAGCACCAGCCCCAGCTTGAGCTGGAAGGCGCCCGAGCCCGCCAGCGCCTCCAGGTCGGCCGCGAACATCAGCAGTCCGCTCATGGCGGTCACCGCCAGGGCCCCGAGCACCAGGGGGTGGAGCGCCGCCAGGTCCCGCAGGTGCCGGCGATGCTCCCAGGCCACCCCGGTGTGGACCCGGAGGGTGCCCCGGTCGGCGGCGAACGCCAGGCCACCCGCGGCCATCATGCCACCGAAGTGGCCGAAGGCGACGGCGGTCTGGGCGGCGGAGCTGCTGGCGTAGAAATCGGCCCAGGGCTGCACGAGCAGGGCCACCTGGCTGGCGACCGACATACCGGAATCCTATCAGGGACTCCGCAAGGTAGGGTGGGGACGGCGGTCCAGACTGTGAGGCAGGTCCCATCCCGGGGGTGAGCGGCGTCCGTTCCGCCGCCCGGCCCCCGGAGACGGGGGTCTAGGCGGGCTCCACCACCACGGCGGTCCCGTAGCACAGGACTTCGGTGACGCCCTGCATCAGTTCACCCGCGTCATAGCGGATCCCGATGACCGCATTGGCGCCCAGCTCCTCGGCGTGCACCAGGAGCACGTTGAAGGCCTCCTCCCGGGCGGCCTCGCAGAGCCGGGTGAACATGCTGATGTTCCCGCCCTTGATGGTCTGCAGCATGCCGCCGATGGTGCCGAACACCGAGCGCGACCGCACCGTGATCCCCCGCACCACCCCGAGGGTGCGGACAATGCGATAGCCGTCGAGAGTGAAGGCGGTGGTGGTCAGGTGCGCATCGAGCGACATAGGCGATCCTCGGAAATAAGGGGGCGACGGCCGGCCCGGCTCACTCTTCCTCCTTGCCATCCTCCTTCTTGTGTTCTGCCGCCACCCTGGCCGTCACGTCCGGTGGGGCGTCGGCGTAGCTGTGGAACTCCTGGTGGAAGGTGCCCCGGCCGTGGGTGATGGAGTGCAGCGTCGTGGCATACTTGTACATCTCCGATTCCGGGACGATCGCCTTGATCACGGTCAGCCGGCCGTCGGACTCGGTGCCCAGGATCTGGCCCCGGCGGGAGGAGAGATCGCCCATCGCGTCGCCCAGGTATTCGGCGGGGACCCGCACCGTCACGTCCAGCAGCGGCTCCAGCAGCACCGGACGGGCCTTGGGGGCCACCGTCCGGAAGGCGAGGATGCCGGCCATCTTGAACGACATC
>CAZCVG010000113.1:0-8770 GCA_964501735.1 uncultured Gemmatimonadaceae bacterium
AGCGAGTCGTAGACCGCCATCAGCGGCATCACGTTGCCGTCCCGGTCGAACAGGCCGCTCCGCGCATTGAGCGGCTCCCAGATGGCCGCTCCCTTGCCCATGTCGTCAGGCAGGGTGAAGACGATGTCGTGCACCGCCCGCTTGAAGTCGGAGTATTCCACCACATTGACCGGCTTGTGATACCGCTCGATCAGGTCATGGAGGTTGGCCGATAGATCCTCCAGGGTGCCGTGCCAGCGGGGATAATAGGACAAGCCGAGGATGTCGAAGGTCACGCCCCGGGCGAGCATGTTGTCGAGCCAGAAACGGGCTTCGCTGTTCTGGCCCCCCAGGGCCAGGTGCATCATGATGGGCAGGTCGGGGGCCACGGCGTCGGTGCCCTCGACGCCGGCGCGGAGCAGGCCGGCCAGCTGGTCGAGGTTGCCCACGTGGCCGTCGGGCCACAGGAGCCCGTGGTTGACCTCGTTGCCGATTTGGACCATGTCAGGCATGGTCCCCTGCGCCTCCAGGGCCCGGAGCACCCGGGTGGTGTAGCTCCGCACGGTGTCGGCCAGGGCCGGGTAGGGCAGCCCGTCCCAGGCCAGCGGCTTGTACTGCTGCTGGGGGTCGGCCCAGTAGTCGCTGTAGTGGAAGTCGAGCAGGAGCCCCAGTCCCGCCGCCTTGACCCGCCGGGCCATGCTCAGGGTGGAGTCGAGCCCGCAGTAGCCCACCCCCGGGGCATAGCCCTTCGGATTCTCCGGGTTCACGAAGATCCGGAGCCGGATGTAGTTGAACCCGCGCCGCTTGAGCAGCTCGATCCCGTCCACCCGCTGGCCGTTTTCGAACATCCCCCGGCCCTGGAACGCCTGCCGGCCGGCCTCGATCTCGGGGAGCCAGGAGATGTCGGCGCCGATCATCCGCCCGATACCCTGACCTGTCGGCCGCAGCTGGTCGGCGGTGGGCGTCAGGAACTGGACATCGGGGCCGATGATGTGGATCTCGTGCGCGCCTGGATAGAGCGAGCCGGAGCGGGCCTCGACTCTTGCCTTCCCGGGCGTGGCGCCGGCCCGGTAACCGAGGGTGAGCACCCCGTCCTTCAGGGCAGCCGCGGCGTACCGGGTGCCGCCGGTGTCGGCCACCATGGGGAGGTCGCGTCCGGTGGCGGTGGTGATGCTGCCCTCGCCGGTGAGGTAGACCCGGATGGAGTCGGCGGCCGAGGTGATCTCCCGGCTGAGGCTGTCGGTGACGGCAAGCCGGAGCCGGGTCCAGTCCTTCCCGTTAGCCAGGAGGGTGGTGCTGTAGCTGGTCAGCATGACGGCCTGCGGCGTGCCGCGGTCCACCCGGCTGATCGCGGAAAAGTCGGGGGCAGGCGAGCCACCACAGGCCTGGAGGGCGAGGGCCAGGGCGGCGAGGCGGGCGGGAAGGGAGGGGCGCATGTGGTCCGGGGCCGGCGTGGGAGACGAGAGCGGGTCGCAGGCGAGTATACGGCTGGCGGGCGCTCCTGTACATCCGGTCACCAGGCGGGCTCCTTGCGCGGCTCCCGCCCATAACCATATTGGCGGCAGGCGTGCAGGACGCCTCCCGTCCGCGGGAAGGACCGAGTCCACCTGTGTGGCACCCTGAAGGAACGGTTGCATTCCCCGAACCTCCTTCGCCCGAGCCAGCGGACTCCGGGCATACCAAGGAGGCTCGTCATGCCCGTCCGTCGCCTGCCGGTCTACCCCGACCTCGAACAGCTCAAGCACCAGGCCAAGGATCTGCTCCGCGCCTTTCGCGACGGAGATGCCGCCGCCCTCGCCGATTTTCGCGAGTTCCACCCCGACCCGGTCACGCCCGCCGGCGCCAAGCTGGCCGATGCCCAGCTGGTGCTGGCCCGGAGCTACCAGGCGCCGAGCTGGCCCCGGCTGGTGCAGGCGGTGGAGCTGGTGGATGCGATCTGGCGTGACGATCTCGAGGCGGTCGAGGCCCTGGTGACCCGGAACCCCCACCTGATCCACGAACAGGCGCTGATCCGCCTCGACAGCAACTGGGGACCGCCTCTCACCTATGCGGCCAATGTGGGGCGGGACCGCATCATCCAGATGCTCCACCGGCGGGGCGCCAAGGACCTGGAGACGGCCATGGACCGGGCCGCGCTCCAGGGGAAGGTCGGCACCGCCTTGATGCTTCACGCGATGCTGGGCAAACCGGCTCCGCCGGAGGGGGCCCTGGGCGGGCCGGCCTACACCCTGAGCCTGGACGGCACGGCCCTCCTGCTCGAGCTGGGCGCGCCGGTCCGGGATGAGGCGGGGAACCGGCTGGCGCCGGTGGACGTGGTGCTCGAGACCGATTCGCGCCGGCCGAATGCCAAGCACGGCATCCTCGAGCTGTATGAGCGCCACGGCCTGGAGCTGCCTGACACCCCCACGATGGCGCTGCACCGCGGGCGGATTGACCTCCTGGAGCGTCACCTGCAGCGTGACCCCGGGCTCCTCACCCGCACCTTCTCCCATCGCGAGATCTACCCCGCCGAGATGGGCTGCGGCGACCCGGGCAATGCCACGGTGGGCACGCCGCTCGGCGGCACCACGCTGCTCCACATGTGCGTGGATTACGACGAGCTGGAGATCGCCCGCTGGCTGCTGGACCGGGGGATGGACGTGAACATCCGGTCGGCAGTGGGGCGGTCGGGGTTCGGCGGGTACACCGCGCTGTTCTGCGCCGTGGTCTCGATGCCAAACTTCTGGATGAACTACCAGAAGCGGCCGCAGGTGGCCCCGTTCGCCCAGCTGCTGCTGGACCGCGGCGCCGATCCCAACATCCGGGCTTCGATCTGGAAGAGCCTCCATGCCGGCCACGGGGATCCGGCACGGCACGAGTACCGCAACGTCACGGCGCTCTCGTGGGGGCGGCGCTTCCACGCGCAGATCTTCGTGAGCCAGCCGGCCCTCCAGCTGATCGAGGCGGCGGGCGGCGTGGAGTGACGGTGGGGCTGGCCGGCCCGGCCCCGGGCCGGTAACGTGAGGGGGCGGCGCAGCGGCACCGCGTCGCCCCGATTCCCCCCAGACTCCAACACGAGGCTCCCATGCTGAATGACGATACCCCCATTGGTGCGCTCCTCAGCCGGCGGGAGATGCTGGCCCTTCTCGGGGTCTCCGGCGCCGCGCTGGTGACCGGCGCGGGGTTCGGGCCGCCGCGCGCGGGGCGGCGGTCGCTCCCGGACTGCGTGGTGCGGCCGGCCCAGACCGAGGGGCCCTACTTCGTGGACGAGCGGCTGCACCGCTCCGACATCCGCACCGACCCCACCAATGGCCTCGTGTGCGAGGGCACGCCACTCGCACTGACTTTCTATGTCTCCCGGGTGGTGGAGGGCGCCTGCCAGCCGCTTTCCGGGGCGGAGGTGCACGTCTGGCAGTGCGACGCCGGGGGCGTGTACTCGGATGTGGTGGACCCCGGCTTCGACACCCGGGGGCGCCAGTTCCTGCGGGGCCACCAGGTAAGCGACGCCGATGGCCGGGTCACCTTCCAGACCATCTACCCGGGGGCGTATCCCGAACGTGCGGTCCACATCCACTTCAAGATCCTGGCGAAGGACGCCGGCGGGGCCCAGACTGACTTCACCTCGCAGCTCTACTTCGACGATACCCTGACCGACCGGGTGCATCGTGCGGCCGCCTATGCCGGCAAGGCCCGGGGCCGGCGCCGCAACCCGGATGACAGCATCTATCGTCAGGCGGGGGACCAGCTGATCCTGCGGCCGACGCCGGCGGGGGCGGGGTACGAGGGGACCTTCAGCGTGGGGCTTCGCCTGGGATAAGGGGGCGGGTCATCGCTCCCCGGTAGCCTCACCATGTCGCCCGATCCCTTCATCACGATCTGGGAGTTCACCGTCCCGGCCGAGCATGCCGCGGCCTTCGTCGCGGCCTACGGGCCGGCGGGGACCTGGGCCCAATTGTTCCGGAAATCGGCCGGCTACCGCGGCACCGATCTCTTCCGGGACCGGGCCAACCCGGAGCGCTACGTCACGGTGGATTTCTGGACCAGCCCCCAGGCCTGGGAGGCGTTCAAGGCCGAGTTCGGCGAGGAGTATGCCGCGCTGGACCGGGCCTGCGAGCGGCTCACCAGCGCCGAGCGGGCCCTGGGGAGCTTCGGGCTGGGCGATATCGGTGGCCCGAACGGGTAACTGCCCGGTTCCGGCGCACCGGCCGGGGGAGGGCGGCCTCCCAGCTCCCGTGGTCCTCCCCCCTATCCCTAAACCCCCGTCGTAGCTAGCTTTCCGCGCTTTCCCGGCCCCCTGGGGCGGAGGCGGTCTTGCCCTACAGCATGACTGGGTTCGGCGCGGCGGAGGGAGCGGTGGCTGGCGGGCGCCTCCGGGTGGAGATCCGCACGGTCAATCACCGGCACTTCAACCCTTCCCTCAAGCTGGCCAACGAGCTGGCCGCGCTGGAGGGCGAACTGCGGGAGCGGCTCCGCAGGGACTTCGACCGGGGCCACATCGCCGTCTCCGCCCGCTGGGCCGAGGCGCCGGAGCAGAAGCAGGCCAGCTTCGCGGTGAACCTGGATCGGGCGTGGGCGGTGAAGGAGGCCCTGCTCGAGCTGCAGAAAAAGCTGGCGCTGCCGGGCGACATCGACCTCGGCCTGATCCTCCGCCAGCCGGACGTGATCGTGGACAGCCGGGAGGAAGCGCCGGCGGTGGCCTGGACGGAGGTCGAGCCGGTCGTGGCGGAGGCAATCGCCAGCTGCAAGGTGATGCGCCGGAAGGAGGGCCAGGTGCTGGCCGACGAGCTCCGGCACCGGCTGGATCTGCTGGAGCGCGCCTCGATCGTCATCACCGCCCGGGCGCCGGATCGGGTGGTACGGGAGCGGGACCGGCTGCGGCAGTCGGTGGCCCAGCTGCTGGACGGCCGGCCGCTGGACGAGCAGCGGGTGGCGCAGGAGATCGCCTTCCTGGCCGACAAGCTGGACATCACCGAGGAGCTGGTGCGATTCCGGGCCCACGTGCAGGCCTGCCGGGCCGCCCTCGCCGGGGACCAGCCTGTGGGCAAGCAGCTCGGGTTCCTGGCCCAGGAGCTGGGCCGGGAGGTGAACACGATGGGGTCCAAGGCCAACGACGCCGAGATCCAGCAGCAGGCCATCGCCATGAAGGGCGAGCTGGAGAAGTTCCGGGAGCAGCTCGAGAACCTCGAGTGAAGCCCTTCCTGCTGGTGCTCTCCTCGCCCTCGGGCGGGGGCAAGACGACCATCGCCAGGCGGCTGCTGGCCAGCCGGCCGGATGTGGGCTACTCGGTGTCCGCCACCACCCGGGCGGCGCGGCCCGGCGAGACCGACGGCAAGGACTACTGGTTCCTCAGCGAACCGGAGTTCGAGGCCCGGGTCAAGGCGGGCGAGTTCCTGGAGCACGCCCGCTACAACGCCCACCGCTACGGCACGCTGCGGGCGGAGGTCGAGCGGGTCTTCGCCGGCGGCCGCCACGTGGTGCTGGACATCGAAGTGGACGGCGCCCGCCAGGTGCGGCGGCAGTTCGCCGACGCGGTGCTGGTGTTCCTGCTCCCGCCCAGCGGCACCGAGCTGGTGCGGCGGCTGGGCGGGCGGGGAACCGAATCGCCCGAGGTGCTCAAGCACCGGCTGGCGATCGCCACCGAGGAGCTCAAGGCGGTGCCGGAATACGATTACGTGGTGACCAACGACAACCTCGACCAGGCCGTGGCGACCGTCTCGGCCATCATCGAGGGGGAACAGCGGCGGATCGGGCGGCGGGTGGATGTCGCCGGGCAGGTGGAGGACATTCGCCGGGAGATTGCCGCGGAAGCGCTGCGGCTGGGATAACGCGGGTACGGGACCTCAATTCAACCAGGGCAGGACCGATGAAGATCTACACCCCGAACGACACCGCCCGTCAGGCGGGCAACAAGTACCTCGGCGTGCTGGTGGCGGCGAAGTTTGCGCGCCACATCAACGAGCTGCCCCGGGAGCGGCTGCTGGAGAAGACCCAGAAGCTTACCACCCAGGCGCTCGAGGCGCTGTGCACCGGCGACCTCCAGTACAAGATCTCCCGCCGGCGTCGTTCCGAGGCCTGAGCGATGTGGTCCGGCCGCCACGTCGTGGTAGGCGTGTCGGGCGGCATCGCCTGCTACAAGAGCTGCATCCTGGTCCGTCGCCTCGCCGAGGCCGGCGCCCGGGTGGATGTGATCCTCACGGAAGGGGCCGCGGAGTTCGTGCGGCCCCTCACGTTTGAGGCCCTGGCCGGCCGGCCGGTCCTGACCTCGCTCTGGGCGGCCGGCACCGCTCTGGAGCACGTCCGGCTGGCCCAGACCGCCGACCTCGTCATCGTCGCTCCCGCCACCGCCAACCTGATCGCCCGGGTGGCCCAGGGCCTGGGCGACGACCTCCTCACCACCCTGCTGCTCGCCCGCACCGGCCCGGTCCTCATGGCCCCGGCCATGAACGACGCCATGTACGCCCACCCCGCGGTGCAGGCCAACCTGGCCACGCTCCGCGAGCGGGGCGTGAGCTTCGCGGGCCCGGAGGTGGGGCCGCTGGCCGAGGGGCCGTCCGACCGCCCGGGCCGGATGTCGGAACCGGAGGTGATCCTCTCCCACGCCGCGCGGGTCATCCATCGCGGCAGCCCGCTGGCGGGCCGCCGGGTGCTGGTCACCGCGGGCCCCACCCGCGAGGCGATGGACCCGGTGCGGGTGGTGACCAACCGCTCCAGCGGCAAGATGGGCTACCACCTCGCCGCCGCGGCCTGGGAGCGCGGCGCGGAGGTGGTGCTGGTGAGCGGCCCGGCACAGCTGCCGGCCCCCCCGGGCGTCAGCCTGATCCGGGTGGAGTCCACCGCCGAAATGCAGGCGGCGGTGGCGGAGTCGCTACCCGCCAGCGACGTGCTGGTGATGGCGGCGGCCCCGGCCGACTACCGGCCCGCCGAGTCCAGCGCCGCCAAGCGGCCCCGGGAGAAGGGCACCCTCACCCTCGAGTTCGCGCCCACGCCCGACATCCTCGGCGGCACCCTCGCGGCGCGGAAGGCGGGGAGCGTGATCGTGGGCTTTGCCCTGGAGACCGGAGACGCGGTGTCCAAGGGCCGGGCCAAGCTGGCGAAGAAGAAGCTCGACCTGATCGTGGTGAACGATGCGCTCGAACCCGGCGCCGGGTTCGAGGTCGAGACCAACCGGGTGGTGATTCTCGACCGGGACGGGGGCGAGCAGGTGGTCCCGCTGGCCCACAAACGCGCCGTGGCCGACGCGATCCTCGATGCGATCGAGGTGCGGCTTGGATGACCGGGTGACGCGCTACCTCCGGCAGCAGGCGGAGCTGGGCGGGACGGAGGTGGTGCTGGAGGGCCCCGCCGCCGCTCGAGCCGGCGAGACCCTAAAGCCGGTGGGGCGAAAGGAGCGGAGCCAGCCGGCCACCGGGGAGCGGAGTGCCGTCCGTGAGGTGACCGGCGCAGCGCGGGCCCCCTCGGAGACCCGGCCGGAACCGGCCCGCGGCGTGGCGCCGGAGCCCCGGCCGGCTGAGCGCGATGCCGAATCTCCCGATGGACCGCCGGCGGAGTCACCGGGGCGCTCCTCGGCCGGTTCGCCGGCCCGGCACTGGAGCCACGGCCTGCCGCCGGTCCCGGGTCCCGGCCTCACCGTGCAGCCGCCGGAGCCGTCGCTGATCGGCGACGCGGTCTCGGGGCTGGCATCGCTGGAGGAGGTGGCGGCCCGGATCAGCGGCTGCCGGCTCTGTCCGCTCTGCGAGGGGCGCAGCAACACCGTGCCGGGCGAAGGGAACCCCCGGGCCACGCTCATGTGCATCGGGGAGGGGCCGGGGGCCAACGAGGACGCCCAGGGCCGCCCGTTCGTGGGCGCCGCCGGCAAGCTGCTGGACCAGATCCTGGCCGCGATCGAGTGCCCGCGGGAAACGGTGTTCATTGCCAACATCGTCAAGTGCCGCCCGCCCCAGAACCGCAAGCCCCTCCCCGACGAGGCCGCCGCCTGCCTGCCGTACCTGCACCGGCAGATCGCGCTGGTGCGGCCCAAGGTCCTGCTGGCCATGGGCGGGACGGCCGCGGAGCACCTGCTCGGCGTGAAGCAATCGCTCACGGCGCTCCGGGGCCAGGTGCACCGCTACGGGGAGATTCCCCTCGTGGTGACCTACCATCCGGCGGCGCTGCTCCGCAACCCCAACTGGAAGAAGCCCACCTGGGACGACGTACGGGTGGCCAAGCAGCTGCTGGGCTAGCCGAGCGTTACCGTCCTACCGTCCTACCCTCTTACCGTCTTACCGTCTTACCGTCCTACCGTCCTACCGTCCGACCGTCCGACCGTTCTCCCGTCCTCCCGTCCTACCGTCCTACCGTCCTACCGTCTTACCGTCCTACCGTCTTACCGTCCTACCGTCCGTGGACAACTCTGCGCAAAACCGTGTTGACAGCGTGTTGACGCGTGTGGGCAGTGTGGAGTGTGCGCCGGTCCGCCGAATCGCCAGATTCCGTGTTGCACCGGCTGCTCGACTTGTCTAGGATTGTCGAGTTCGCTCGGCCCCGATTCTCCCGCCCGCTCCCATCATCATGATCTCGAACACGCCGGACCGCGACGCTGGAACGCTGGTCGCCCCTTCCTCCGAGTCGGTCCGCGGCGCGCCGTGGAGCAACGAGGCGGAGCAGGCGGTGCTGGGCGCGATGCTGCTCGACAACGACGCCGCGCTCCGGGCGGCCGAGCTACTGGACGACACGCTGTTCTACAAGGAGGGGCACCGCCGGCTGTTCCGGGCGATGCGGCGGCTGGTGGAGCGCCGGGTCAACATTGACCACATCACCCTCCGGGACGAGCTGG
>CAZCVG010000114.1:0-8686 GCA_964501735.1 uncultured Gemmatimonadaceae bacterium
GGGCTCCTCGCCGAGGGCAAGACCTGGAAGGAGAAGGGACCGTTCAACCTGGGGGTCTGGTCCAGGCCGGTCGCCATGCTGGCGGTGCTGGGAGCAATCGTGCTGGCGATCACCGGCTTCTTCCCGCCCAACGAGAAGGTGTTCTACCTCACCGTGGGCATGGTGATCGTGATGATCGGGGTGTGGCATGCGCTGGAGAGCCGGCGCTTCATGGGAGTCCCCGTTGGCGACCAGATCACGGCGCGGCAGGGGATGATCGCGGAGATCGAGGCGCGATTCGAGAAGTAGCCCCGGTCCCGCACCCCAGGGGCGGTCAGGGGAGACCCTGGCCGCCCTTGGTGCTGCCGGGGTTCCGGTTATCGTTGGCGTATGACCGCCACGCCACCGACCAGGATCCTCTTCGTCTGCACCGGGAACATCTGCCGCTCGGCCATGGCGGAGCACCTGCTCCGGCACTGGGCTGAAGCCCGCGGCCTCAAGGTCCTCCCCTCCTCCGCCGGCGTGGCGGCAGAGGAGTGGTACGAGGTGCCGGAGGAGGCCCGGCGGGTGCTGGCGGCGGAAGGAGTGCCACGGTTCCAGCATCAGGCCCGTCTGGCCACGGAGGAGGTGCTCCGGGAGGCCGACCTGATCCTGGCGATGACCCGCTGGCACATGGAGGTGATCGTCGGGGCCTTTCCCGACCTGGCCCCGCGAACCCGGCTCTTCCGCGCGGCGGCGGGATTCGGCGACGAGGACGTGGACGACCCGATGGGGGAGCCGGAGGCGGTGTTCCGGCGCTGCCTGGGCGTGATCAAGGAGGGGCTGGAGGGGCTGGTGCGCCGGGAGCTGGCGCCAGGCGGTGCTTGACACCCTCCCGGCCAATTGCTAGTGTAGTCCCGCGCGGCGATTTCTCCGACTTGACGGGCCGCGCGCGGGGGCAACCCCGGACCACCGTCTAAGTCGCGGCCAGCGGCCCGCGACTCGACATCGCGGGCCGCTTGGCTTTCGGGGTGGCAGATCAGAAGCAGGGGGACTGTCACACCCCCATCGTACCTTGCAGCCGTGGAGGATCTGGGGGAGCCGCCGCTCCCCCCGCCGGACGTCGCGATTTGATGAGCCAGCTTGTGGCGCGACGCTAAACAAATCCCACTAAAGAGGTTCACCCGTACCACAGGAGGCGCCATGCCTGCCCCCACCCGCACCACCCCGCCGGTCACCCTCGACTGGCGGCCCCTCAGCTATTGGGATCACGCTGATCCCGCCGCCGCCATCCTCGCCAACGTGAAGGGCGAGGCCCGGCGGATCGCCATCCGCTTCGCACTCGATGGCCGGGCCCCGAACCTTCCCCTCGAGCCGCTTGCGGTGGACGAGTTGTCCGAGGAGGAGCGTCGGGCCTGGGGCAGCATCCACCCTCACTGCCTTGGGGGCGAGTACCTGCCGGGCTACCTCCCGGGCGAGACCGAGATTGCCCGCCTGGTCTTCGAGTCGGTGACCTGCGACGTCATCAGCATCCGCGCCCGCCGGCGGGCCGGGGGGAGGATCCATTACCGGGTGGTGGACGAGTATCCCGAGGATCACACGTTCCGCTTCTCCCCCCAATCTTCCACCCGGCCGCTCACCCTCGGCGCCCTGGCCGAGTTGATCCTGACGCTCCGGACCGAGGAGGACGAGTTTCCGGAGGGCTTCCTCGCCACCTGCCTCCGGTTCAACATCGAGGCGGGTGAGGACCCGGCGACGGCCGCGGAGTTCATCGCCGCCCAGAGCGTGGTATACCCCAGGCTCGGGGAACTGGTCGGTGAGCGGCTGGCGGCGTGGACGCGGCAGGCCTTCCCCGGCGGCCCTGACGACGCCGACGACGAGGAGGCCGCATGAGCGCCCAGCACGATCCCCTCGACTGGTATGCCCGCAACCGCGCCTGGCTGATCGCGACCGCGGGCCCCTACGACCAGCACCGTCTGGCGCATGAAGTGGCCTGCTGGAGCGGCAGGGTCAGGACCCGGGCCGCGCTGCATTACTCCATCATGGCCCATAACGCCTGGGAGTCGGGTGCCCCGCTCGCCGTGGTCCGGACCCGGCGCGAGGCCGAGCGCTACCGGACCGCCCGGGACCGGGGGCTCCTCCCGGTCCTGCCCAGAAAGCTCGAGGCGTTTGCCACGCATCTCTCGAGGCCCGAGGCCCGGGCGTCATACCCCGACTGGATCCTGGCTACGGTCGCGTCACCGGTGTTTGGCGTGCCGGGGTAGGGGCTGGGTCTCAACTCTACCGGGAGTCGAGCCCGGGGAGGACGCTTTCACCAGCGCGGTCCACGATGTCGCGAACGAGCGCGGCATCAGCACTGACCGCGCCAACTTGGACAGGTAGGAGGCTGAAAATGAGCGAAACGACTGGGGACGGCATCCTGCGGGGGAAGCGTTCCGGCAAAGTCTCCCGGACCAACGGCGCGGAGAGTTCGCGGCCCGACTCGGAGGAGTGGACAGTCAGCTTCGGGTACTTCAGGACGCCGAACGGCCTCCCGCCGGGGGCGGTGGACGAGCACGATCCGATCCCGGAGGACCCGCCCCGTCGCCGCCGGCGCAAGTAATCCTCCCGCATTCAGTTCCACGGCCCCATGATCGGCAGCGAGCATGGGGCCGTTGGCGTGGCCGGCGGTCCGGGCTTCCGCTCCGCCTCACATCTCCGGACCCGCTCCCCGCAGCAGCGCGGCCACCCGAGCGTAGCGCGGATCCTGCTTGAGCGGATCGCACAGCACATCGAAAAAGCCCTCCGGGAGGAACGGGTCCCGCTCCCGGATGCCGCGGTCGAGCCAGGCGAAGGCCTGGTCCATGTCTCCCAGGTGGCCGTAGGCGATCACGAAGAAGAACGGCGCCACGAACTCCCGCCTGGATACCGCCAGCATGGTGTCGAGCATCGCCCTGGCCGCCGGCCGGTTCCCCTGCAGCGCCTCGGCGGCGACCAGGCCGCCCTGGGCGTTGATATTGGGTCCTCCCAGGGCGATGGACCGGCGGAACTGGGCCGCCGCCTCCGCCGGCCGGTTCTGCCCCAGCCGGACCAGCCCGCGGATCAGGTAGCCATGGGCGAAGTTCGGGTCGAGCCGGACCACTTCGTCCAGCACCGAGTCGGCCTCCGCCTCCCGGCGGAGCAGGTGCAGGGCCCAGGCCAGTTCCACGGCGATGATCCGGGAGAGCGGATCGAGGTCGTGGGCCTGCTGCATCTGGACCAGCGCCTCCTCGAACCGGCCCCGGCCGGCCAGGAAGTCGCCGTACCAATGGTGGGCGGTGGGATAGCTGGGATCGGCGGCGATCGCTTCCTTGAAGGCCCGTTCCGCCGCCGGCCAGTCCCATTCGTACAGCATCGTTCCGTACCCGAGGGCGGTATGCGCCTCGGCCAGCCCGGGATCGAGCGCGATGGCCCGCCGGGCGGCGTCGCGGGCGATGGGCCAGGCGCTGTCCGGTGGAGTATTGGTGAAGAGCGGCATCACCAGCATGGCCTCGGCCAGCCCGGCCCAGGCCCGGGAGAAGGTCGAGTCCCGCGCCACCGCCGCGCTGAAGGAGCGCACCGCCTCGGGCAGCGTCGCCTCGGTGCGCTGGTTCAGGGCGAAGCGGCCCTTGAGGAAGTCGTCGTAGGCCGCGAGGTCGCGGGTGGCGCCCCGGGAGACCGAACTGTCGGCCTGGGCGCCGAGCCGGATCTCCAGCGCCCGGGTCACGGCATGGGCGATCTCCGACTGCACTGCAAAGACGTCGGCGCTGGTGCGGTCGTAGGTCTCTGACCAGAGCTCCCGCCCCTCCCGCGCGTCCACCAGCTGCACGCTCACCCGGAGCCGGGCGTCCTGCTTGCGCACGCTGCCGGTGAGCACCGAACCCACGCCGAGCCGCCGGCCCACCTCCCGCACATCCACGCCCGGGCCCCGGAACTGGAACGCCGAGCCCCGCGCCGCCACCTGGAGCGCCGGCACCCGGCCCAATTGGGTAGTCAGCTCCTCGGCCAGCCCGTCGCTGAACCACGCCTGATCCTGCGCCGGACTCTGGTCGGCCAGCGGCAGCACGGCGAGCCGGGTGAGGTGCCCATCGTCCCCTCCGCGGACCAGCAGGCCCACGGCCACCCCAAGCACCGCGACCCCGACCAGCACCGCCGCCAGCAGCGGCCACCGGCCCACGGCGCGGGTGGGCTGGCGGCGGAGCGCCTCGATGGCCCTCCGGAACGCCTCCATCGAGGGATACCGCTCCGCCGGATCCATCGCGATGGCCCGCCTCACAACCGCGCCGGTACCGGGCGGCCAGTCGTGCGGCGTTGCCGCGAGCGGCGCCCGCTGCTCGGCGCTCAGCGCCAGCACCGCCGGCAGGCCGCTGGCGCCGCCGGGCCGTTCGCCCGTCAGCATCTCGAGGAGCACCAAGCCGAGGCTGAACACGTCACTCCGGGCATCCACCTCGCGGCCACCGGCCAGCTGTTCCGGGCTCATGTAGGCCGGCGTCCCCGGGGAGTAGCCGGTTTCGGTGAGCGGGGCGCTGCCCGGGGCGGTGCCGCTGCCGCCCAGGGCCCGGGCGATCCCGAAGTCGGCGACCAGGGTCGAGCCGTCGGCGGACAGCAGCAGGTTGGCGGGCTTGATGTCGCGGTGGATCACGCCCTGCGCGTGGGCCGCGGCGAGGCCGAGGGCCGCCTCGGAGGCGATACCCAGCGCCTCCTCCGCCGGCAGTCGGCCCGTGCGGGTGAGCCGGGCCTCGACCGACTCGCCCTCGACGTAGGGCATGGTGAACCAGAGGATGCCGGCATGCTCGCCCGAGTCGTGCACTCCGCAGATGTGCGGGTGCTGCAGCCGGGCCGCCAGCCGGATCTCCCGCTTGAAGCGCTCGCTGCCCATCAGGGCGGCGATGTCCTCACGCAGGACTTTCAGGGCGACTGGCCGGTCGTGCTTGAGGTCCCGCGCGAGGTAGACCGTGGCCATCCCTCCCTGGCCGAGCTGGCGCTCGAGCTGGTAGCGGGGATGGAGGGCGGCGGCGAGTTCCTGGGAGCGGTCCGACACGGAATTAATGTGCCCCGGCCGGGCTCGGGGCGCCACGGTGTACCGCTAAGCGATCTCCACAGGGATGGTCAACCCAGGCAGGCTGCCCCTGATCGCGGCGAGGAAGGACACCCGCGCCGCTAAGCGATCTCCATAGAGATGGTCAACCCAGGCAGGCTGCCCCTGAGCGCGGCGAGGAAGGACGCCGCCCGCCGCTCGGCGATCTCACCGATCCCTTGCGGCCAGGCGTCCGACGAGAAGCGCTCAGGGGCGCCTGCCGCGCCAGGGCCTTGCGGCCGAGGTGTCCGACGAGAGGCGTGCAGGAGCGACCGGCCCCTGCCGGCCACACGCTGTGGCGCGACACTGCGGGTTCGCCTCGACGACGATCCCTTGCGGCCGAGCCGCCCCGGCGCTCCCGCTCCCGCCTCCGCTGGTCCCCGGCCATATTGCCCACGCTGGCAGAAACCGGCTTTCGGCCTCCATCGTCAAGGGCTCAATGGCACTCCCCAAGTACACCGTCCTCGACGTCGCCGCCCTGGTCCTCCAGGATGCCTCGGTCCCGCTCGATGCGGAGCAGATCTGGGCCATCGGCCGGGACCACCCCATGGGCCAGGCGGTCACGGCCGCGGTCGGCCCGCAGGCCGGCACCGCCCTCGGCGCCCGGCTCCTGGTGGACACTCGCGACAATCGCCGCACCCGCTTCCTCAAGGTGGGCCGGAATCCGGTTCGCTACTGGCTGGTGAGCCGTAAGGCCGAACTCGGCGCCGCGCGCCGTCGCGCCTCGGCCAGAAAGGCGCAGCCCGCAGTCCGGACAGCCGCACCGAAGCCGGCGGGCGGGCGCACCGGCGCGAGCCCCTCCGGCGGCTACGAGACCCTCGATCCCACCGACTGGGACGCCATGCGCGCCCTCGCCCACCGCATGGTGGACGACGCCATCACCTACCTCCAGACCGTGCGCGACCGCCCCGTCTGGCAGCCGGTGCCGGCCGAGGTCGCCGCCCGGTTCACCTCGCCTGCGCCGCGCGAGCCGGCCGGCGCGGAGTCGGTCTATCGCGAGTTCCAGCGGGACATCTTCCCCTACCCGATGGGCAACATCCATCCCCGCTTCTGGGCCTGGTACATGGGGAACGGCACCGTCTTCGGCGCCCTCGCCGACTTCATGGCCGCGGTGATGAACCCCAACGTGGGCGGGGCCAATCACGTTGCCAACCTCGTCGAGGAGCAGGTCGTCAACTGGATGAAGGCGATGATCGGCTTCCCGGACGACGCCAGCGGCCTGCTGGTGAGCGGCGGCTCCATGGCCAACATCCTGGGCCTGGCCATCGCCCGGAACGCGAGAGCCGGATTCGACGCGCAGGAGCTGGGTCTGCACGGCTCGCCCCAGCTGGTGGTCTATGCCTCTACCGAGGTGCACAGCTGCAACCTCAAGGGCACTCAGCTCCTCGGGCTCGGCACCCAGGGCCTGCACAAGGTGCCGGTGAAGGACGACTACACCATGGATCTCCGCGCCCTGGAGGCCGCCATCGCCGGGGACCGGGCCGCCGGGCGGCGGCCCATCTGCGTCATCGCCAGCGCCGGCACCGTCAACACCGGTGCGGTGGATGACCTCGCCGCCATCGCCGACCTCTGCCGGCGGGAGGGGCTCTGGTTCCACGTGGACGGGGCGATCGGTGCGGTTGCCGTGCTGGCGGAGAACGTCAGGCCGCAGCTCCGCGGGATCGAGCGCGCCGATTCCGTGGCTCTCGACCTCCACAAGTGGCTGCACATCCCGTTCGAGGCCGGCTGCCTGCTGGTGCGCCACGCCGAAGCCCACCGCCGGGCCTTCACCCTCACCGTGGAGTACCTCCAGCACGAGACCCGGGGGCTGGCTGGCGGGCACCTCTGGTTCAGTGACTACGGCCTCCAGCTCTCGCGCCAGTTCCGGGCGCTCAAGGTCTGGATGTCCATCAAGGAGCATGGCCTGGAGCGGTTCGGCCGGATGATCGCGCGGAACGTGGAACAGGCGCGGTACTTCGGGCGGCTGGTGGAAGCGGCGCCGGAGCTGGAACTCATGGCCCCGATCGGGCTCGACATTGTCTGCTTCCGGTTCAATCCCGGGGGGCTCAGCGACGAAGTGCTCAGCCCGCTCAACAAGGAAATCCTGACCCGGCTCCAGGAGCAGGGGATCGCGGCGCCTTCCTACACGACGCTGCGCGGCCGCTACTGCCTGCGGATGGCCATCGCCAACCATCGCAGCCGCCAGGAGGATTTCGACCTGCTGGCACGGGAGGTGGTGCGGCTCGGGCGCGAGGTAGTGACGGAGGGGCGGTAGCCCGACGGTCTTGCGCTGAAGCATTTCCTGTGAAGCTTCCGTCACACACGGAGTCGCCCCCCCCACGCCCACCGCGAGGTGCAGGATGGCCACGGTTGACCAGACCATGATGAAGGTGCAGCGCCTCCTGACCGGTCCCATGGGACTCCGGGTGAGTCTCGCCGGCGAGAGCTTCTCGGTCCGATTCGAGGACAGCAGCACCAGCGTCAACCTCCGGGTGCAGGACTGGGGCAAGGATTCGGAGGGAGAGCCCCGGACCCTGGTCCTGATCAGCTCCCTGATCCTCAAGCAGGTCAAGCCGTCACCCGAACTCTTCGAGTGGGTGGCCCGGCAGGGCGGCTCCAAGTGGTTCGGCCACGTCGAGGTCCATGACGACAACGCGGCGCCCGGGACCGTTTTCCTCCTGATGTCCCACACCCTTCTCGGCGATTACCTGGACGAGAAGGAGCTGGGCACGGCCATGTACGGGGTGCTGGCCTCGGCCGATGGCTGGGACGACGAGCTCCAGAAGCGCTTCGGCGGCAAGCGCTGGGTCGACAACTAGGCCCCGATCATGCTGCAAAGCGTACTGCGGGACGCTGCCGTGGCCGCGGCCAAGACCAACGGTCACGACGAGGTGGCGCCGAGGCACGTGATCTTTGCCCTGGCCCGCCACTACCGCGGCCGTCCGGAGATTGCCCCGCTGCTGCCGGCGGCGAAGGGAGCGCTGGAACCGCAGGGGAACGCCATCGGCCAGCCGAAGATCAATGCCGAGGCCGAGGCGATGCTCGAGTCCATCCGGAGCGAGCAGGACGCGGTCGCGCTCCTTCTCAAGACCCTCGGCTCCGGCCCCGCCACCGGGCAGAAGAGCGGGGGCCGGCCGTCGGTGGAGACGGCGGTCGGCCCGCAAGCCACGCCGGCCGAGCCGGCCGGCGCGACCGTCGCCCGGCCGGTCGAGGACACCGCCGCCCTGCTCGCCGAGCTGGACGGCTATATCGGGCTGGCCTCCGTGAAGGCGCAGGTGCGCAGCATCATTGCCGTGGTCCAGGCCAATGAGGCCCGGACCCAGGCGAAGCTGGCGCCGGTCAGCGCGGGGCTGCACCTGGTGTTCACCGGGCCGCCGGGCACCGGCAAGACCACCATCGCCCGGCTGATTGCCCGGCTCTACGCCTCGACCGGGGCGCTCGCCGGCAGCAACTTCATCGAGGCCAGCCGCGCCGACCTGGTGGCTGGCTACGTCGGCCAGACCGCCATCAAGACCGCGGAACTGATCGCCCGGACCCGGCCCGGCGTGCTGTTCATCGATGAGGCGTACTCCCTCACGCCCAGGCACGACTCGGACTTCGGGGCCGAAGCCATCGCCACGCTGGTCAAGGCGATGGAGGACTACCGCAAGGAGTTCGCGGTCATCGTCGCCGGGT
>CAZCVG010000115.1:0-8673 GCA_964501735.1 uncultured Gemmatimonadaceae bacterium
GGCGCCCCCGCGCCGGACGCCCCGCCGCGGCGGCCCGCCCGGGCCGTGCGGCCACCGCCCCGGTCACCAGCTGTCCGTCCGGCGGCTCGTCCTCGTCCGCGTCCTCCTCCACCAGCGGGGCCGGCTCGTCGGTGATCCCCAGCTGCCGCAGCCCCTCGTACAGCACCACGCTCACCGCGTTGGCCAGGTTGAGGCTCCGCATCTCGCCCGGCATGGGGATCCGGAAGCAGCGCTCGGGGTGCTTCTCCAGGATCTTGTCCGGCAGCCCGTCGGTCTCGTTGCCGAAGACCAGCACGCTGTTGGGGGCGAACCGGGCTGACCGGAAGTCCTGCTCGGCGTTGGCCGAGAAGTACAGGCAGCGGTCCCGGGAGATCGCGTCGCGGAACCGGAACCAGTTGGGGTGCACCCAGAGGTCCACCTTGTCCCAGTAGTCAATGCCGGCGCGCCGCACCGACCGGTCGTCCAGGCTGAACCCCAGCGGCTCGATCAGGTGGAGCGGCGTGTCGGTACCCACGCACAGCCTCGCGATGTTGCCGGTGTTGGGCGGGATCTTCGGTTCGATCAGCGCGATGTGCAGGGCCATGGATCTCTCGATGAGGTGAAGAAACCGTTCAGGAACACGCCACCGCCCGGGCCCGGGCCGGCCGCTCCCGGCCGGGCAGGCACCACGTGTGGATAGCGTCTCCGTGTGGAAACAGCGCCGGGGCGTCCCCCGGACGGGGTCACCCGCCCCGGGTGTGCATCTCCTTGCGGGGATCCGAGCGCAGCGCCGACAGCTGGTAGAGCGCCCCGCGCTCCGCCACACCGGCCCGCTCCTCCGCCCCGCGGTCGGTGCGCGCCTCCCAGCCCTGCCGGATCAGGCCGGCAATCTCCGCATCGCTCGCCCCGTCGCGCAGCGGCTGGCGCAGGTCCAGCCCCGTCCCCGCGTAGAGGCACAGGAAGAAGTGGCCGTCGGCGGTCAGCCGCCCCCGGTCGCAGGTGCGGCAGAACGGCTCCGTGGTGGAGGCGATGACCCCGAACACCGTGCCGTCGGTCAGGCGGAACCGGTCGGCCGGGGCCCGGCTGGCCGCGTTCTCCGCCAGCGGCTCGATCGGCCCGTAACGCCGGGCCAGCCGCTCCAGCATCTCCCGGCGGGACACCACCTCGTCCGCCGACCACTGGTTGGCCCCCCCGACGTCCATGTACTCGATGAACCGCACCTCGAGTCCTTCCCGCCGGCCGAACTCGAGCAGGTCTTCCAGTTCGTCGTCGTTGTAGCCCCGGATGATCACCGCGTTCAGCTTGGTCCCCCGGAAGCCCGCCCCGGCGGCGGCGCGGAGCCCGGCCAGCACTTCGCCGTGCCGGGAGGAACGGGCAAACTGCTCCATCCGCTCGGGCCGGAGGGTGTCCAGGCTCACGGTGAGGCGGGTGAGGCCCGCCGAGCGGAGCGCCGCGGCCTGGTCGCCGAGCAGGATCCCGTTGGTGGTGAGCGCGAGGTCGGTGATGCCGGGCTTCCCAGCCAGCATCCGGACCAGCGACGGGAGGTCGTGCCGGAGCAGCGGTTCCCCACCTGTCAGCCGGAGCTTGTCCACCCCCAGGCCGGCGAATATTCCGGCCAGCCGGTCCAGCTCCTCGAACGACAGGATGGACGCCCGCGGCAGCCAGACGTACTCCTCCTCCGGCATGCAGTACCGGCACCGCATGTTGCAGCGGTCGGTCACCGAGATCCGGAGCGACGCCAGTGGCCGCCCGAAGCGGTCCGACGAACGCTCAGGCAGCGGCCCTGCCGCCGGGGCGCTCACGCTCACGGCCCCAGGCGCCGCCGGCCGCTGAAGCTCCCCCGCCCCGACCCATGTCACCGAGCCGTCCTGGTAGAACTCCTGCTTCCAGATCGGCACCCGGCGCTTGAGTTCCTCGATGACGTAGCGGCAGGCCTCGAACGACTCCGCCCGGTGCCCGCCCGCAGCCGCCACCGCCACTGCGGTGTCACCGATCGCGAGATCCCCCAGCCGGTGCCGGAGCGCGACTCGCACCGGCCAGCGGGCCTCCGCCTCGGCCACGATGCGGGCGGACTCGGCGTCGGCCATCGGCTCGTAGGCGGTGTAGGCCAGCCGGGCCACCGCGCGCCCGTCCTGGTGATTGCGCACCACGCCGAGGAAGCTCGCCACGCCGCCATGCGCCGGCCCGCTCACGGACGCGATGAGCTGGTCGAGGTTGATCGGGTCGCGGGTCAGGAAGCTGGTCATGCGCGGTCAGCCCCCGGCCATCGGCGGAAGCAGGGCGAGCTCGGACCCCGGCTGGACCAGCTGGCTGGGGAGGACGTGCACCCGGTCGAGGGCGGTAAGCGGCCGCTCCGGCAGGGCGCCCGCGCCGGGCACCCGCTCCCGCAGGTGACGGATGACGTCCGCCACTGTGGCCGGGGCCGGCAGTTCCACGTCAACCGAGGCCCGGCCGAGGAGGTCGGCGTAGGCGGCGAAGAGCAGCACCCGGACGGGGACCATGCTCGGGGCGGGCGAGGTTCCTGGGGGCATTCTGCGAAGATAATCCGGCGGCCCGCCTGCAGACGCGACGGGGCGGGTCAAGGCGACCCGCCCCGGCTTTCCGGCCCGTCCGGGCGGCCTCAGTGAGATTCGGCGGCTTCGGCGGACTGGTCTTCGGGCTCGTCCGCCACCAGGGCCCGCAACTCCTTGCTGGGCTTGAACACCGGGACCGGCCGGGCCGCCACCTCGACCGGATCGCCGGTGCGGGGATTTCGGGCCATGCGGGTCTTGCGGCGCCGGATCTTGAAGGTCCCGAAGCCGCGTACCTCGATGTTGTGCTGAGCTTTGAGGGCGTCCTTCACCGCGTCCAGAAAGGCGTCCACGACTCTCGCGCAGTCCTTCTTCGAGATCATGGGGCCTGCGGTGCGGGCGATGGATTCGGTTACCCGTTCGACGAGATCGGCCTTGGTCATGCTCTCCCCCCAGGGTCTCCCCGCCCGGCACCCCATTCGGGGGGCACAGGATACGCTGAGAGACTAGGGCCTTAACCGTTGACTGTCAAGGGGTTGGGCCACCAGAGGGGGTCCCCGCGCCGATCAGCCGGAGGAAATCCTGGAAGTGGGGGTAGGCATCGTGGGGTCCGGGGGAGGCCTCCGGGTGGTACTGCACCGCAAACACCGGAAGTGCTTTGTGGCGAATGCCTTCCACCGTCTGGTCGTTCAGATTGATGTGGGTGACGGCCAGATCCGGAGCCCCGGGAACGCCGCTTTCGTCCCCCTGAACCGCGAATCCGTGGTTCTGCGACGTGATAAGTACTTGCCCCGTCGCGAGATCACGCACCGGATGGTTGCCCCCGCGGTGGCCATAGGGAAGCTTGACCGTCTGCCCGCCGAAGGCCAGGCCCAGCAGCTGATGTCCAAGGCAGATGCCGAAGGTCGGGATTCCCGAATCGCACAGCTCGCGGATGTTCTTGATGGCGTAGTCCACCGCGGCGGGATCGCCGGGGCCGTTGGAGAGGAACAACCCGTCGGGACGGAGCGCCTTGACCTCCGCCGCAGGCGTATCGGCCGGCACCACCGTCACCCGGCACCCCGCCGCCACCAGCATCTGGACGATGTTGCGCTTCATGCCGTAGTCGTACGCGACCACGTGGGGCCCGATCGCCCCCTCGCTGTACCCCTCCTCCACCGTGGCCCGGGAGGCGAGGTCCAGCCCCTCCATGGACGGCGATTCCATGAGCTGCAGCGTGAGTTGGGGGGTCGGTTCCCGTCCCTCGGCGATCACCCCCCGCATGGCCCCGCGCTCGCGGATGTGGCGGGTGAGCCGGCGGGTGTCCACGTTCTCGATGACGGGGATGCGGTGCTCGTCCAGCCAGTCGCCCAGCGAGCGGGTCGAGCGCCAGTTGGAAGGGCGCCGGGCCAGTTCCCGGACCACGACCCCGGCCACCTGCGGCCGGCCCGACTCCATGTCCTCGGTATTGACCCCGTAGTTCCCGATCATCGGGGCGGTCATCACCACGATCTGGCCGAGGTAGCTGGGGTCGGTGAAGACCTCCTGGTAGCCGCTCAGGTTGGTGGTGAACACCACCTCGCCGAAGGCGGCCTCGGCAGGCCGGGAGGTGGTACCGGGGTACCAGGTCCCGTCCTCCAGCAACACAAACGCGGGGCGATCGGTCATGCCGACCCCCCGCGTCGAGTCCGACATGTCATGGCGGTCAGTTGCCCGGGGCTGCCGGCGTGGCGGGCGCGGGGGTGGCCGCCGGCGCGGGAGCCGTCTCCAGGGGAATCGAGGCCGGCGCCGCAGCCGGCGTGTTCTGGCGGATCTGCTCCAGCACTTCGCTGCTGGAAGAGCCGCCGGTGGGCGCCACCAGCGAAATCAGCAGGGCCAGCACCAGGAAGGCGCCGCCGCAGACCCAGCTCGCCTTGGTGAGCAGCGTGGCGGCCTGGCGGCCGCCGACGACCATGTCGGTGGTGCCGCCGCCCATGGAGGCCAGCCCCCCGCCCTGGCCGGCCTGCAGCAGCACGGCAGTGGCGAGCACCAGGCCATCAAGGATGAGCAGCGTCAGCAGGAAATAGTACATGTCCGGTCCGTTGGAAGCCGGGGGAGTCTAGCGAGGCGGGCGCCGGATCGGAAGTGGGAGCGCTACATCCCCGCCATCTCGGCCCAGCCCTCGGGGTCGAGGCTCGCCCCGCCCACCAGCACGCCGTCGAGCTGCTCCTCGGCCAGCAGGGCCAGGACGTTGCCCTTGTTCACGCTGCCGCCGTAGAGCACCGGCACCCGGCCGGGGGCGCCCAGCCGGCCGAGTTCGGCCCGGATGGCCCCGTGGACCTGGGCGGCGTCGGCGGGGGTGGCGTTCTTGCCGGTTCCGATGGCCCAGACCGGTTCATAGGCGATCACGATCCGGGGCCAGCCCTCGGCGTTCACCGCCCGGAGCCCGGCGCGGAGCTGGCGGAGGCAAACCGCCTCGGTGTTGCCGGCCTCCCGCTCCTCCAGCTTCTCCCCCACGCAGAGCATGGCGGTCAGGCCGGCCGAGAGCAGCGCCTGTACCTTGCGGCCGGTCTCGACGTCGGACTCGCCGAACACATGCCGCCGCTCCGAATGCCCGACCAGGGCGCCCCGGGCCCCGGCGCCCGCGGCGAGCGGCACCGAGGTGGCCCCGGTGAAGGCCCCCTTGGGCTCCCAGTGGATGTCCTGGGCGCCGACGGCGATGTCGGCCCGTCCCGCGAAGGCCTGGGCTGCCGCTTCGAGCGATACCGCGGGCGGGAAGAACCAGAGCGCCCGGCCCGCCACCGGCCGGGTGAGTTCCATGAACCGCCCGGCGAAGCCGCGGGCCTCGCCGGGCGAGATGTGCATCTTCCAGTTGGCCGCAAAGATCAGGTTTCGCACTGGCAAATCCGCTCAGGCGTCGTCGAGGGCGGCGACGCCGGGCAGTTCCTTACCCTCGAGGAACTCCAGCGAGGCGCCACCGCCGGTGGAGACGTGGCTCATCCGGTCGTCGAGCCCGGCCTGGGCCACCGCCGCGGCGGAATCGCCGCCGCCCACTATGGTGACGGTCCCCTTCCCCGTGGCGGCCGCCATGGCGTGGGCCACCGCCAGGGTGCCGTGGTCGAACGGCGGGGTCTCGAAGACCCCCATCGGCCCGTTCCAGACCACGGTCTTGGCGGCGCCGATGCCGTGGGCGAAGTGGCCTTCGGACCCAGGTCCCACGTCGAACATTGCCCAGTCTGGCGGGATCGCGTCCCGCGCCACCGTGCGGGTGGGCACGCCGGCCTCGAGCTTTTCGGCCACGACCGCGTCCACCGGCAGCACGAGCTTCTCGCCGGCCTTGTCCATCAGGGCCCGCGCCATCTCCACCCGGTCCTCTTCCACCAGCGACTTGCCGGTCTCGAGCCCCATGGCCCGGAAGAAGGTGCACGCCATGGCGCCGCCGACCAGGATCGCGTCCACCCGGGGCAGCAGGTGCTCGATGAGGTCGATCTTGCCCGACACCTTGGCCCCGCCCAGCACCGCCACGAACGGCCGCCTGGGCCGTTCCAGCGCCCCGCCGAGGTATTCCAGCTCCTTTTCCATCAGGAATCCCGACACCGCCGGCTTGAGCAGGGTGGCCACCGCCGCGGTGCTGGAGTGGGCCCGGTGGGCCGACCCGAACGCGTCGTTGACGTAGAAGTCTCCCAGCGCGGCGAACACCCGGGCCAGCCCGGCGTCGTTCTTCTCCTCGCCCGGGTGGAAGCGGGTGTTCTCCACCACCGCTACGCCGCCCCGGGGAAGCCGCTTGCTCGCGGTGACGGCGTCCGGGGACGCCGGATCGGCGATGAAGCTGACGGGTGCGCCGAGCAGCCGTTCCAGCTCGGTGGCGCAGGGCTGGAGGCTCTGCTTCGGGTCGGGGCCCTTGGGTCGGCCGAGGTGGGACAGCAGCACTACCCGGGCGCCCTTTTCCCGCAGAAAGGCGATGGTGGGGAGCGACGCCCGGATGCGGGTGTTATCCCCCACCTTGCCGTCCTTGATGGGGCAGTTGAAATCCACCCGGACCAGGGCCCGCCGCCCGTCGAGGGCGGCGGCGTCGAGGCTGCGGAGCGAGCGTTTCATGGGGCGCGCGGGGGCGGCTACTTCCGGCCCGCGATGTAGCGGATCAGGTCCACGCAGCGGGCCGAGTAGCCCATTTCGTTGTCGTACCAGCTGGACACGTGCACCAGCTTGCCGTCGAGCACGTTGGTGAGGGCCAGGTCCACCGTGCTGGAGGCGTGGTTGCCGATGTAATCCACCGACACCAGCGGCTCGTCGGAGACCGCCAGCACTCCCTTGAGCTTCCCCGCCGCGGCGGCCTTGAAGGCGTTGTTGACCTCCTCGATAGAGGTTCCCTTCTCCACCGTGCAGGTGAGGTCCACCACCGACACGTCTGCAGTGGGCACCCGGAGCGCCACGCCGTCGATCTTCCCCTTCACCGCCGGGATTACCAGGCTGGTGGCCTTGGCAGCCCCGGTGGTCGTGGGGATGATGGACATGGCCGCCGCCCGGGCCCGGCGCAGGTCCTTGTGGGGCAGGTCGAGGATGTTCTGGTCGTTGGTGTAGGAGTGGATCGTGGTCATGAAGCCGTTGACGAAGCCGAAGCTGTCAATGATCACCTTGACCACGGGCACCAGGCAGTTGGTGGTGCAGCTGGCGTTGGAGATCACATGGTGCCTGGCGGGATCGTAGCTCTCGTGGTTGACCCCGTAGACAATGGTGACATCCTCCTGCTTGGCGGGCGCGGAGATGATGACCTTCTTGGCGCCGGCCTCCAGGTGCTTGGCGGCCTTGTCCCGGTCGGTGAAGATCCCGGTGGACTCGAGCACGATGTCCACGCCAAGGTCCTTCCACGGCAGGGTGGCCGGGTCCTTCTGCGCCAGCACCTTGATGGTGTCGCCGTCCACCACCAAGCTGTCCCCCTTGGCCTCGACGGTGCCGGGGTACCGGCCGTGCACCGAGTCGTACTTGAGGAGGTGGGCCAGGGTCCTGGTGTCGGTCAGGTCGTTGACCGCGACGAAGTCGAGCTCCTTGGCCCCCATGGTCTTGGCGGCGCGGAGCACGTTGCGGCCGATGCGGCCGAATCCGTTGATGGCGACTTTGGTGGGCATTGCGTCTCCCGAGCAGGGTCAGGTCCGAAGGGTCAGCCGATGGGCGGCTTGGCCCGGGCAAAGGTAACCGCCTCCACCGATCCCGCTCCAGCCTGCGCCAGGGTGAGCGCCGCTTCACAAAGCGTGGCGCCCGTGGTGAGGACGTCGTCCACCAGGATCACCCGCCCCGCCACCGGCCCGGGCGCCGAGAAGGCCGCGGCGATATTGGCCCGGCGGGCCTCGGGGGTGAGCGCCGTCTGGGTGGCCGTGCCGCGGGTGCGCACCAGCAGGCCGGGCTCGGCCCGGACCCCCGTAAGGGTGGCGAGGGCGGCCGCCAGCCGCTCCGCCTGGTTGTAGCCCCGGCGCCGGCGCCGGCCCGCCGCCAGCGGCACCGGCACCAGCACCGGCCGCGCTCCGGACCGCGGAACCAGGGGCCGCATGGCCGCGGCCAGCGGCTCCGACACCCGCCACCAGCCGCCGTACTTGAGGGCATGCACCGCCTTGCGCGCGCCCTCGTCCAGCCAGACCGCGCTGCGGGTCCGGCCGAGGGCCGAAGGCCAGGTAGCGCAGAAGCGGCACGGCTCCCCGTCCCCCATCGCCGGCTGGCCGCAGCGGTCACACTGGGGCTCGGGAAGCCGGCGCCAGCGCGATTGGCAAAGCGGACAGATCAGGGGATCGGCGGCGCCGGGAGCGGAGCCGCCGCAGGCCAGGCAGGCACCGGGGAGGAGCCAGCGCTCGACCGCCCGCAGCGCTTCAACGGAGCGCATCGTTGACGGCGGCGGTCATCACCTCGACGGGGGGATCCTCGTCGGGGAACCACCGCCGGAAGGCCGCCGCCCCCTGGGCCACCAGCATCAGCCGGCCATCCGAGGCGCGCAGCCCCTCCTGCTGCATGAGCCGCACCCACGCCGTCTGACCCCGGTGATATACCATGTCCAGGGCCACCTGGGCATGGGGCGCCTCCTCGTGCGCCAGCGGCAGGTGATCCCCGGGGTGGAGGCCGAGCGGCGTGCAGTTGATCAGCACCTGGCACTGACCCGAGGGGACCACCGCGGCGCCCTGGCTCCTGGCCCAGGCCTCGAAGTCGCTGCGCCGCCGCCCATCGCGCGACCGCACCGCGA
>CAZCVG010000116.1:0-8560 GCA_964501735.1 uncultured Gemmatimonadaceae bacterium
GTCCTGGATCCAGGCCCGCAGGTCGCTGGCGCCCAGGGCACAGTTGAGGCCCACGGTCAGCGGGCGGGCGTGCGCCACCGAGTTCCAGAACGCCTCGACCGTCTGGCCCGAGAGGGTCCGCCCGCTCCGGTCGGTGATCGTGCCGGAGATCATCACCGGCACCCGGGTGCCCGTCCGCTCGAACACCTCCTCGATGGCGAACAGCGCCGCCTTGGCGTTCAGGGTGTCGAAGATGGTCTCCACCATGAGCAGGTCGGCGCCGCCCTCCAGCAGCGCGGCGGCCGCCTCCCCGTAGGTCCTGGCCAGGTCGGTGAAGTCCACGCTCCGGAAGCCCGGGTCGTTGACGTCGGGCGAGAGGGACGCGGTCTTGCTGGTGGGTCCCAGGATGCCGGCCACGAACCGTGGCCGGTCCGGGTCCCGCGCCTCGAAGTCATCGGCGACGGCCCGTGCCAGCCGGGCCGCTTCCCGGTTCAGTTCGGCCACCAGCGACTCCATGCGATAGTCCGCCATGGAGACGGTGGTCGAGTTGAAGGTGTTGGTCTCGATGATGTCGGCGCCCGCCTCGAGGTAGGCGGCATGGATGCCGCGGATGACGTCGGGCCGGGTCAGGGTGAGGAGGTCGTTGTTGCCACGCAGCTCCCCGGGCCAGGCGCGGAAGCGCTCGCCCCGGTAGGCGTCCTCATCCAGCCCGTGGGCCTGGATCATCGTCCCCATGGCGCCGTCGAGGAGCAGGATCCGCCGCTCCAGCAGCTCGGGGAGCTGCCCCAGGCGGGTGTGGCGGGTACGTGGATTCATCGGCAGGTGACCATATGCAAGACCCCCGGGCGCTCGACGGCTCCCCGGGGGTTGACCGTTTTAGCAGTTGTTTAACGTGGCTGCAATAGGCGCAAATCACCACGAGCATCGTCGGTTGTGCCATCAACCTAGCGGGATCAGCCGGGGACCTCAAGCGCCAGCCGCCGGGCCGCCTCCGCCGCCGTGATCCCCTCGATCACCACGGCCTTCCGCCGGGCGCCGGCCCCGGAGGAAATCCGGACCGCCCCCCGGGGCACGGCCAGGGTCTCCGCCAGGAAGCGGATCAGCGCCTCGTTGGCGGCGCCCTCCACCGGCGGCGCCTGCAGCCGGACCTTGAGCGCGTCGCCGTGCCGGCCGGCCAGGGCGGTCCTGGAGGCGCGTGGCTGCACCTGGATCGTCAGGCGGATGCCGGTGGCCGTGGCCGCGATCGGGGACATCACCCGCGGGAGCCGGCAGCCGCCGGGTTCATAGCAGGCCGAAGAGCAACCGGCGGGCGAGGACCAGCATCAGGTAGGCCACGATGGGGGTGACGTCGATCATCCCGAACGGGGGAATCACCCGCCGCAGCGGCTCGACCAGCCAGTCGGTGAGCCCGTACACCAGCCGCATCGGCCTGGAGTAGGGGGAGATACCGAACCACGACGCGATCACCCGGACGAACAGGGCCAGGATCAGGAGCGAGAACAGCAGATCCAGGGCGAAGTACAGGAGCCCGCGCGGCCCCGCGCTGGCGCTGGCGAGGAGCGAGAGCACGAAGCCCACCAGCCACTCCACCAGGCCCAGCAGCACCAGGCCACCGACCAGCGCCGCCCAGAAGAAGGCATAGGGCGCGCTCGCCGGGTTTCCGCCGCTCCGGAGCAGCCGGGTCTCCAGCGGCTTGACGAACGGGTCGCCCAGCAGGCGCCCGAGACGGGCCAGCGGGCTGAAGGGCGTGAGGTGGCGGTGGCGGACGGCCCAGTGGGTGGCGGCCACGACCGACGCCGTCGCGAACAGCGCGAAGACCACGACACGGGCGGCCAGGATGATGGTGGTGGGGCTCATGCGGGAAGGATAAGGACCCGGCGCGGCGGCCGCCGGGCCGCCGCTGTCAGCGGCCGATCTCGAAGTGCCGGACGCCGCCGGCGGTGAGTTCGCACGTCACGTCGAAGGTGCCGTCGTGGAGCATGGAGTTCTCCAGGACCATGGACGTGCCAGCGCAGCTCCGCAGGACCCGGCCCTCCGGCCGGCGGAAGGCGATCGTCACCAGCGGGTCGCTGCCCTGGCGGCCGAGCCGCCGCACGAACATCGGCGTGAGGCTGTCGAGCCCCACCTGGCGGAGCGAGGTTGGCAGCCGGTTCCGGTGAGAACTGCGGTAGGCCATGACCCGGTCCACGATCTCGAACAGCTCGCGGCCGAGTTCGTTGGCGTCGGCCTGGGCCGGGTCGGCCGGCACGGCGGCGGCCTCGTTCCGGCCGGCCGCGGACGGCTTGTCCCGCTGGCAGGCGCTCGCGGCGAGGCCCAGCGCGAGGAGGGCCAGGGAGCGGGCCCCCCGGACCCTACTCCATGGCGAATTCACGGTTGAACACCACCTCGAGGCTGAACGTCTTGGCCCGGCTCCTGGTCTCGATGTACTCCGCGATCCGCTGGAGCCGGTCGGGGATGGCCATGATCTTCTCCTGGGCCTTCCGGCCCATGGCGTTGAGCCCGTCCAGGGTCTCGATGCGCCAGTACCGGATCTGCTCCTGGACGATGCGCAGGTAGTCCCGGGGGCCGTAGATCCCCGAGCGCCGGATGATGTCGGCGATCTCGCGGAAGCCCGGGATGGTATGTCCAGGCATCTCGATGCTCGGCAGGATGTGGGCCGCCGAGGTCAGGGCCTCGTTGGGATCGCGCTGCAGGATCTCCTCGAATACGGTCCGGTAGAAGGTGAAATGCCGGGCTTCCTCGCTGGCCACGTTGGCCAGGACCTCGGCCAGGAGTGGCTCGTACTCGGCGATGAGCTTGCCGGTCTCGCCATGCGACTGCTGGGTGGCCCGTTCCTGGAGCGTGGTGTACGCGAAGACCCGGTACGGGTCCTTGTCCCACTCGGGCTGGAAGCCGCTGCGGAGGTAGCTGAACTGCATCTGCTCCAGCCGGTGCTGGTCGAGGATCCGGGCGTCCCGGATATAGTCCCGCAGCACCACGCCGTGGCGGTCCTCTTCGGCGGTCCAGAGGTTGTTCCACTCCTGCCAGTGACTCCCCTCGCTGAGGTAGACCGCCAGCAACCGGTGGAAGTGGGGCAGGCCTTCCTCGGTGAGCATGTTGAGGGCCAGCGCGGCCCGGGCCGGGTCGGGGATCCCCGCCGCGCGCGACCGCAGCTCCGCGAGGTGGGCATCGGGATCCTCGCCCGGCCTGGGACCGAGCAGCTCGTTGGGGAACCACAACGCCCGCTTGAGCTCGTGGGCCGTCATGAGCTCCCGGACCCGGCCCTCCAGGTCCTTGAGCACCTCGATCTTGGTGAAAAACGTGCGGGCGGCGTGGGGAAGCGGCATCGGGGTCCTCTATAAAGCAGCAGGCCCGGGAGTCATCCCGGGCTCAGCTTTGGAAGGGCAGGGAACGACGCCTGCAAGTTAAGCGGCGCCGTGGGGAGGGGCTAGACCAGCGGCGCCAGGTCCTTTTCCATCAGGTACCAGGTGGTGCCTCCGATATACCCGTCGCGCCGGAGCACCCGCCGCCATCCGTGGGCCAGCAGCTCGGGTTCCCCGTTGGGGTCGTCCATCCAGAACTCCGCCAGGTGGGCGCCCAGGTCCCGGGCATGGTCCTCGAACGCCAGCAGCAGGCGATGCCCGTGCCCCTGGTGCCGGGCATCCTCGCGCACCGCCAGGTCCACCATGTGGGCCACGCCGCCGCGCAGGGTGTAGCGCAGGCCCCCCAGCCAGTCGCCGATGGCGTTGCTGAGGATGAGATAGTGATCGTCGAGATGGGCCGGCTCGCCGGTGGCCTCCTCCTCCTGCATGGTGAGGTCGGCAAACCAGTCGGCGAATTCCTCGCCCTGTTCCATTTCCCGGATCGTCAGTTCGCTCATAGTTCCTCTTCTATCGGAGAGTGGCCTGAAGAGTTCCAGTCCCCACCGTAGGATTGGCAATCTTGGTGCCATCTCGTGGGACGCACGCCCCGGTCAGCTCCCGATGTGTAAGCGATTGATGACCAACGCCTTACGGTGCTCCACCGAATCGGGTTTCCCGGCCGCCCACGATTGTGTCCCGAATCAGGACGCCTCAATTCCAGAATCAGGACACCATGCCCCGAATTCGCGCAGGGGGCGGGCCGGGAGGGGGCGGGGCGAAAGGCCCCGGGAGGTCTGTAGGGGGATCAGGGAGACTGGATTAGCGGGATTACCTGGTGCGGCACTGGACAGCGGCAGGCGGGACCCGGTCACAGGCGATGGACTCGTCCATGCCGTTGGTAATGGGGCCACAGGCGGTAGCCTGGGCTGCGCGGCGGGCCTCGCCTTCGTTCTCGTGCGAGGCGGTGGCGGTGTTGCGCCGGCCCTTGAACTCGACCGTCACGGTGCACTCCACCTTCTGGGCGCTCAGGGTATTGAACAGCAGGAGCGCGCCGAAGGCGATAATGGCGACCAGCGTGATGATCGTGCCGCGTTTCATGGAGGGGCCGGGTGGAGTGGAGGAACGAATCCGTACCTAGGGTAGCCTGCCCCTGGGTTTCGCGCCACTGAGGACGGCCGTGGAATCCCGCGGCTCCAGCAGGTCCCACTGGACGTCGTCGCGGACGCCGAGCCACACCTCCAGCGGGCCGTGCAGCACCTGCCCCAGGTAGGAGGCATAGCCGAGCCGGACCGCGAAGGGGAGGTCCAATGGCAGGGCAAAGTCGGAGATGGAAATCGGGTGACCGTCGAGGGCCAGGCCGCAGCGCCCGTCGGGGAAGATCTGGACCCGGATCCGGAAGGGGTGCCCGTCGGCGAGCGAGGAATCCACCGGAATCAGCCGCTCCCAGGGCCCGGCGGCGAAGCTGAACCGGACCTTCCCCGTGGGGCCCTCCCCCGCGGGGTAGCCGGTCATGCACAGGCGGTTCTCCAGCACCCCCCGCAGCGGCATGTAGCCGCTGAGGTGGTCCCATCCGCCCAGGCGGAGCGAGTCCAGGCCACCGACCCAGTCTATCGTCAGGACCTGGCCCTGGCCCCGGCTGAGGCGGACGGAGGCGGAGACCTCCACCCCGATCCCGTCACGGGCATCCCAGTGGGCCCGGGTATAGACACCGCTGGTGTAGGATCCGTCCCCGCCGTTGAGGAAGGCGAGCCGACCGTCCGGTCCGGTTACGATGGAAGGCCGGGGCTCGCCGAAGGGGATCCACTGTTCGGCGATGCCCCCGCCCCATGATTCCCGGAGGATGAAGCTGTCCCGGGCCACGGCCACCGTGATCTCCCGCGCATCCCGTCGCCACCCAGCCAGGCTCACCTGCACCGTGGCCTTGCCGGGGCGGTGCGGCCGTGCCAAGCCGGTGCTGTCGATAGTGAGCACGGTGGTGTCGGAGACTGACCAGACGGCCGGCGTCGGCGTATCCACCGGTTTCCCATCGGCTCCCCGCAGGCTCAGCATGAAGCGGTGCGGGGCATCGCTCCGGAGCACGCCACCTGGCGGGGCGAGGATGTGGACCGAGACAAGGTAGGACCGGCGGTCGCCCGGCTGGGGGAGCCAGAGCAGTTCCGGCAGGACCCCGGTAACGCCAGTCACCTCGCGGGCCCGTCCCGGGTCGTCCGCGGGGTGCAGCAGCAGCCGCGTCCGGCCTTCTTCCCTCGGCCTGGCCACGGTCACCGCCAGCCACCGGCGGTCCGGGCTGAGCCAGACATGGCGGATATAGCGGTGGAGCACGCGCATCGCGCCGGTTTCCAGGTCATACCTCACCAGGATGCGGGTGCCTGCGCTGTCCACCGACAGCAGCACCTGGACGGCATCAATCCACCCGTGCGCGTCCCACATGAGGTATCCGGGAATGCTGAAGCACCATGGCGGCGCGCTGGCATCCTGCGGCATCACGCAGCTCTCCGGTACGTGATCGTCGTACTTGCGGTGGAAGAGGAGCCGGGTGCCGTCGGGGGAGTAGTAGGTTACGGCGTCTGCCGGCCGGCCGCTTGTCAGGCGCCGCTCGGCCCGGCTCGGCAGGTCCATGTAGGCCAGGTCGTAATTGTCCGCCCCTTCGGGGCTCCACTGCGAGGTGATCCAGGTGAATCCCCGCCCGTCGGGGGCCCAGGTGGGGAAATAGTCGTCGCCCCGGTACCTGGTCAGGCGGGTCTCGCTGCCGGTGGAATCCCGGAGGTAGACGTCATAGGTCTCGGGCTGGCGCGGATGTTCGCGGGAGAGAAGCCAGCGCCGGCCATCCGGCGACGGAGCCGCCTGGGTGAACGGCAGCAGGAAGGGCAGCCGCTGGTGCTCCAGCCCGCTCAGCTCGATTGGGCTGCCGGCCCGCCAGTCGGTGGTCCTGATCTCCAGCCGATGGATGCTGGTGTCGTGCGCGGCGCGGTCGCGAATGAGGAGGACGGCCTCGGGCGGCGGGCGCCGGGCCACCGGGGCCAGCACCGCCACGAAGGCGCCCAGGAAGAGCATGGCCAGCACGGCCACCCGGCCGCTGCCCAGGCTGAGTCGAGTCCAGACCGGGACCCGCCGGACCAGGCGGACGACCTCCTGAAGGGGCGTTCCTTCCCCCAGGAACTCGTAGGCGATCTCCCCGACCCGCCGCACGTCCCCTCGGCTCCGGACCGCGGTCAGGTAGCGTCCAAACACGCCGGCGAGCTCGGTCTTCCGCCCGGCGAGGTCGAGGTGCCGCCCCGCGCGGACCAGGTCGGCGGGCTCGACATCAGCGCCATCCAGCAAGGCGACGGCGATACCGGCGTGCACCGACGGGATGGACTCGGTCTTAGCGACCTCCAGTGCGGCGGCCGCGATCTCGTCGTGGGCCGGCAGCATGAACTCGCCGCTGCGGTGAATCAGGCCCCGGTGCTCGAGGCCGGTCAGTGCGTCGTCGAGGATGCGTTCGGGGACGGTGGTGGCGCGCGAGAGCTGCCGCAGGCTCACCGGCGTGCCCGCCACGGCGAGGATGACCAGCAGGCGGCGGCTGAGTTCATCGAGCGTGGCGACCCGGTGCTGCAGGGCGCTCCCCTCGCGGAGCGCCTGGGCCAGCGCAGCCGGACGCTCGCAGCGCCACGAGCCGTCGCGCAGGGCGAGCCAGCCGCGGTCCACCGCCAGCTGGAGTGTCTCCAGCACCAGCAGGGGGGATCCACCGGAGGCCCGGGTCAGGTCTTCCGCCAGCCGAGTGCACCAGCGCTCCTCGGGCAGCTGCCCGAGGCTGGCCAGCAGCTCCTGGGCCTGCACCACGCTGAGCGGCGCCAGGGTAAGCACCTGGGCACCCTCGCTGGTGATGGTCGACTCGGCGACCGGCCGGGCGGCGGTCAGGATCAGCAGGCGCAGGTCGCCGATCCGGTCGAGCAGCGGCCGGAGGGCCTGCCGGGATGCGGCGTCGGCCCAGTGCAGGTCATCCAGCAGCAGGGCGCAGGGCTGCTCCTCGCAGACCGCCGTCAGCAGCTCGGTCAGGGCCGCCGAGCGGCGGCGGAGCGCCTCGCCGCCTGAGGCGGCATCGGCCTGGACGGCGAACCGGGTGGACAGCACCGGATTCAGCGCCACCAGGCTGCTGGCCGAGGCGGGGGAGACGCCCACCGCGCCCGGGAGGTTGGTCAGGGCCCGCGCCATCTCGCCCAGGTAGCTGTAGGGGATGGCGCGGTCCCCCGGGTTCGCCCGCAGGGTGACCACGGTACCGCCGAGGCCCCGCAGCCGCCCGCGCACATCGGCCAGCAGCCGGCTCTTGCCCAGGCCGGGCGGAGCGGAGAGGTGCAGGTGCCGGCCGCCGTGGCGCACGGCCGCGTCCCAGGCGGAGATGATCGCGGCGAACTCCCGTTCGCGCCCGACCAGGGCGGGATTGAGGGCGGTGCTGCCGGGCAGCTCGGGACGGTCATCCTTGCCGCGGGAGAGCAGCAGCCGGGTGGCGGGCTCGGGCTCTCGCTGGTCCATCTCCAGCATCTGCGAGAGCGCCGTGGCCTCCATGGCAAAGCCGAGCTGGTCGCCGCCGGCGCTGTGGGTCTCGAGCAGGAGCCGCCACGCGGCCTCGCTGGTGCGGGCGGCGTCGCGCGCCCGCCGGGCCAGTTGCTGTGCCTCACGAAAATGGCCCTGGTCCAGGCAGCGGCGGGCCAGGGTCTCGGCGGCACGCAGAAAGGCGGAGCGCAGCCGCTGCCGCTCGACATCGGCCCAGTGCTCGAACTCCACCCCGCCCGGGGCGGCGAAGTTCGCGAGGAACTCGCCCTGGTAGATGGTGATGGCCTGTTCCAGGTGGCCGGCCTCGAGGGCGGCGAGGAAGCGGTCGCGATCGGTGGTGAGGGGCCGCCCCAGGGTGATGTCGCCGGCGCGGGTGGTCGGCAGGGCGTCGGGACCCAGGAGCTGGCGGAGGTACCAGAGGGTCTGCCGCAGCGCGTGGCGGGCCTTGTCAGGCGGGAGGTCGGCCCAGAGCAGGTCCACGAGGTGCTCGCGCCGGGCAGTGCGGCGGGGCGCGAGCGCGAGATAGGTAATGAGCGCGAGGGGCTTGCCCGGGGTGAGGAGGGGCGTGTTGTCTGGCGGGGCAGTCAGCGCCGCCACACCCAGGGTGTCCAGGGCGAGGGGGAGGTCGCTCGGTACTGGGCCCGGGTCCCCCGCGGAGGTCACGGGCGGGGGCCGGGAGGACGGTTGGACACGGGCACACCTGGGGG
>CAZCVG010000117.1:0-8476 GCA_964501735.1 uncultured Gemmatimonadaceae bacterium
AACACCGCCCGCCGCTTGGGAACCGGCAGGAACCGGCTGGCGAAGTAGAAGCTCCGGGCCCATTCGGCCGTGACCGCCTCGGCCTGGCGGTAGCTCAGCTCCAGGGCGGTGCTCATCGGGCCGGGATCTCGCTGGTGATCCGCTCGGCCACGCACTCGGCGGAGATGAGGACCATGGGGACGCCGCACCCCGGGTGGGTGCTCTGCCCCACGAAGTAGAGATTCCGGTACCGCGCGTGCCGGTTGTGGGGCCGGAAGTACCCGATCTGCGACAGCCCGTGCGCCAGCCCGAAGGCCTCGCCGCGCAGGTTGCCGAAGCGCCGGGTGAAGTCGTCCGGGGTCACCAGCCGGCGGGTCACGATGTGCTGGCGGAGGTTCTCCAGCCCGAACGCCTCCAGCCGCTCCAGGGTACGCTGCTCGACGCGCGGGCCCTCGACGCTCCAGTCAATGGGCCGGGACGGATCCTGGCTGGGCGCGAGCACCAGCACGAACAGGTTCTCGCAACCCGGCGGCGCCTGCGACGGGTCGGTGCGGGTGGTGGCCACCACGTAAAAGGGCGAGTCCTCGGGCATCCGCTTCTGGACGAACAGGTCGTCGCAGACCTCGCGCAGGTCCCGCGAGACCACGAGGTTGTGGTGCAGCAGGCCGGGGTAGGTGCGGTTGACGCCGAGATAGAGGAGCACCACCGAGCAGCTGTACTCCAGCCGCTCCGCCCGGGGGTGGGGTTCCCCCAGCAGGGCATCATGGACGTACGGAAGATCGGCATTGGCCACCACCACGTCGGCGGTGAGCCGCCGACCATCGGCGGTGACCGCTGCGCTGACCCGTTCGCCCGATTTCTCCAGCGCCACCACCCTGGTGTCGTAGTGGTACTCGACCCCGAACTCGCGGCCCAGCCGCTCCAGGGCCAGGGGCAGCTGGTGCATGCCGCCCAGCGGGTAGTGGATCCCGCCGGCCATCTCGGCGTGCGCCAGCAGGCTGTAGATGCCGAGGGAGTCGAACGGGGAGAGGCCGAGGTAGAGCGACTGGAAGGTCAGGGCGTGCTGCAGCCGCTCGTCCCGGAAATAGCGCCGCACCAGGGCCTGCAGGTCCCCCAGCGCCCGGGCGCCGAAGCGGAATCCCAGGCCGCCCACCCGGAGCATCGCCTCGGGGCGGTGCATGTTGCGGCTGATGAACTCCAGACCCTTCCGGTACAGCTCGCCCGTGTCGGCGATGAACTGGAGGGCCCGGCTCCGGCAGCCCGGCTCGATCTGCTCGAGGTTATCGAGCAGCCGGTTGAGGGTGCTGGACATTTCCAGCGTGGAACCGTCGGCAAAGTGCAGCCGGTAGTACGGGTCGCACTGCACCAGGGTGAGGTAGTCCTCCAGCCGCCTCCCCACGTCGGTGAAGAGCTGCTGCCAGCACTCGGTCATCAGCACCATCGAGGGGCCGGTGTCGAAGCTGAACCCCTCGGAGCGCCACACCCCCGCCCGGCCCCCGGGCACGTCGTGCTGCTCCACCACGGTGACGCGATATCCGGCGTGCGCCAGCCGGACCGCGGCGGCCAGGCCCCCCAGACCCGCGCCCAGGACGAGCGCCGTCGCGCCCCGGCGATCCTCTGGCGCAGGGGACCGCGGGTCCGCGCCGCGGGCCCGGCCGGCAGTGAGCGTGGCGGTCATCGCCGGGAAACCACGGCGGGCAACATCCGCGCCGCCGGCTCCGGGATCATCTCCAGCCCCACCTTGAGCCCCGCCCGCCGGAGACGCGAGCCATTGGCCTCGGCGCCCTGCCCCCCGACCACCACCATGCCGCCCGGCGGAAGCAGGCGAGGCAGCCGCCGGAGCTCGCCGATCCGGGCCGCGACGTTCACGGGATCCGCCCCGGACAGGGCCACCACACCCGGCACCAGGGTCCAGGCGGCGTCCACAAGGTCCTTGAGCGGCAGGTCGGCGCCGAGGTACCGCACCCGCCACCCCTGTCCCTGCAACTCGATCAGGGTGACCAGGAACCCCCACTCGTGGCGCTCACCGGGAAGGCACGCGGCCAGGAGCACGGGACCGCCCGGCGGCGCCGACGCCAGTTCCTGCTTGAGCTGCTGCACCACCACCTCGCTGGCAAGGTGCTCGGCCGCGACGGTGACTTTCCCCAGGGCCCACAAGTCCCCGACGACCTCACCGAAGGGGAGGATGATCTCCCGCCCGAACCGGCTCCCGGGGTGGCGCCGGCGCTGTTCGGCCAACAGCTGTTCCAGCCGGTCGCGGTCGAGGCGCTTGACCGCCTCCACCAGCGGCGACAGCGGCGAGCCGGCAACGGCCTTGCCCTCGGCCCGGGCCAGGACGGACTCGCGGGGTTCGCGCACCAGGTCCCCAATGCGCTCGCCGGCCGCGCACAGCCGGGAGAAGGCGCGGAGCAGCGCGACCTGCTCGCTGGAGTAGGTGCGGTAGCGATTGGCCTGACGAGTCGGACGAACAACGGCGTGGCGCCGCTCCCAGGCACGCAGCCGCGCGGCCGCGAGCCCGGTCAGCTGGGCGACTTCATGGATCTCGTAGGTTCGGTTAGCGGCAAGGCCGGTCATGGGCGCCTGGACTCGGTTAATGGCGGACAGTTTTGTCTAATGTTGGTGCAAATAACCATGAACAAGCATAACACCCCCTCACACCCCCACGCCACCACCCGTTACTTTTGGCCGTCCTCACCGGAGATTGTGCCCTGACCTTCGCCGCCACCGCCGCCCGCCCGGCGGGCCACTCCCTGTCCGCCGACGCCGCCTGGCGCACGATCAACAGCCTGCGCGTGCTGGCGATGGACGCGGTCGAGCAGGCGCAGTCCGGGCACCCCGGAACCCCCATGGCCCTGGCGCCGGCGGGGTGGGTGCTGTGGGACCGCTTCCTCCGATTCGACCCGGGCGCGCCCGACTGGGCCGACCGCGACCGCTTCGTGCTTTCCTGCGGTCATGCGTCCATGCTCCTGTACGGCCTGCTCCATCTCTCCGGTTTTTCCCTCTCCCTCGATGATCTCAGGCGCTTCCGCCAGTGGGGCTCGACGACCGCCGGCCACCCGGAGCGCGGGCACACCCCTGGCGTGGAGACCACCACCGGCCCCCTGGGCCAGGGCGTGGGCAACGCCGTCGGCATGGCCATCGCGGAGCGCTTCCTCGCGGACCGGTTCAACCGGCCGGGGTTCGAGGTGGTCAGCCACCGGACCTGGGCGTTCGTGAGCGATGGTGATTTGATGGAAGGCGTGGCAAGCGAGGCGGCGTCCCTCGCGGGCCACCTGGGGCTGGGCAAGCTGACGCTGGTGTACGACGACAACCACATCACCATTGATGGCGACACGGCGCTGAGCTTCTCCGAGGACGTGGGCCGCCGGTTCGAGGCCTACGGGTGGCGGGTCGAGCGGGTGGGGAATGGCAACGACCTCGACGCCATCGCCGGGGCCCTCGAGGCGGCGGCGGGGGAATCCGCCCGACCCACCCTGGTGATCCTCCGTACCATCATTGCCGACCCGGCGCCCACCAAGCGGAACACCGCCGCGGCCCACGGCGCGCCGCTCGGCAAGGACGAGGTGGCGCGGACCCGCGAGGTGCTGGGCTGGCCCGCCGAGCCGTTCCATGTGGCGCCGGAGGCGGCGGAGTGGCGGAAGCATTGCGTGGCCCGCGGGGCGGATGCCCGGTCGCGCTGGACCACGCTCTTCGCCGCGTACAGGAAGGAATTCCCGGCCCAGGCCCAGGAGTTCGAAGCCTGGCAGGCGGGCACCCTGCCCGATGGCTGGGACTCCGCCCTGCCCGGCTTCTCGCCGGCGGACGGCCAGCTGGCCACGCGGCAGGCCTCGGCCAAGGCACTCAACGCGCTGGCGGCCCGGGTACCGAACCTCATCGGCGGCTCGGCGGATCTGGCCGAGAGCACCGGCGCCGACCTCAAGGGGGGTGGCAGCTTCGCCGCCGCCAAGGTTGGCCGCAACTTCCACTGGGGGGTGCGGGAACACGGCATGGCCGCCTGCCTCAACGGGATGGCGGCGCACGGCGGGGTGCGTCCGTTCGGCAGCACGTTCCTGATCTTCGCCGACTATTGCAAGCCGTCCATCCGGCTGTCCGCGCTGATGGGGTTGCCGGTGGTGTACATCGGCACCCACGATTCGGTGGGGCTGGGCGAGGACGGCCCGACCCACCAGCCCATCGAGCAGCTGGCGATGCTGCGCGCCACGCCCAATGTCACCGTGATCAGGCCGGCGGACGCGAACGAGACCGTCGAGGCCTGGCGGACGGCCATTCGCCGGAGCGGCGGCCCGACGGTGCTGGCGCTGTCGCGGCAGAAGCTCCCGATCCTCGACCGCTCCCGGCTGGCGCCGGCGGCGGGCGCCGCCCGGGGCGGCTACGTGCTGCTGGATGCCCCGGGGGGTGATCCCGAGGCCATCGTCATCGCCACCGGCGCCGAGGTCCACGTCGCGCTCACCGCAGTGACCGCGCTGCAGCAGGAGGGGGTGCGGGTGCGCCTGGTCTCGCTGCCGTCCTGGGAGGTGTTCCAGGCCGAGCCCCCGGCGTATCGGGACGCGGTGCTGCCCCCGTCGGTGCGGGCCCGGGTGTCACTGGAGGCGGCGGCCACCTTCGGCTGGCACCGCTGGGTCGGGGACGCCGGCATCGCGCTGGGCATTGACCATTTCGGAGCCTCGGCCCCGGCCGACCGGCTCTTCCAGGAATTCCGCATCACCGCCGAGGCGGTGACGGCGGCCATCCGCCACACGCTGGGACGGCACGCATGACCATGGCCACCAATCCCCTGATCCGTCTCGGTGAGCTGGGCCAGAGCCCCTGGTACGATTTCATCACCCGGGACCTCGTGACCTCGGGCGAGCTGGCGCGCCTGATCGCGGAAGACGGGCTCCGCGGCATGACCACCAACCCGACCATCTTCGAGAAGGCGATCGCCGGCAGCAGCCTGTACGACGAGGACATCCGCCGGCTGGCCGCCGAGGGGAGCCGTCCCGCCGAGATCTTCGAGGCGCTGGCGGTGGATGACGTGCGGGCCGCCTGCGACCTGTTCCTGCCGGTCTATGAGCGGAGCGGCGGGATGGACGGGCTGGTCTCGATGGAGGTCTCGCCCACGCTGGCGCACGACACCGCGGGCACCATCCAGGAAGCGGAGCGGCTGTGGGGCCGCATCGCCCGGCCCAACGTGATGATCAAGATTCCGGGCACGCGGGAAGGCCTTCCCGCCATCACCCGCTGCCTGGCCGACGGACTCAACGTGAACGTGACGCTGCTGTTCTCGGTGGCCCGCTACCGCGAGGTGGTGGCGGCGTTCTTCACGGGACTCGAGCAGCGGGTGGCGGCCGGGAAGCCGGTCGCCGGGATCGCCTCGGTGGCATCGTTCTTCGTCTCCCGGCTGGACGGCAAGATTGATCCACCGCTGGCGGCCTGGGTGGCGGCCACCCCCTCGGCCCCGCCGGCGGCGAGCGTCCGCGGCCGGGCGGCGATCGCCAACGCCACCGCCGCTTACGCGGCGTTCGAGGAGCTGTTCGCGAGCCCGCGGTGGAAGGCCCTCGAGGCCAGGGGGGCCATGGTCCAGCGGCCGCTGTGGGCCTCGACCAGCACCAAGGACCCGGCCCTGCCGGACACCCACTACGTGGAGGCGCTGATCGGGCCCGCCACGGTCAACACGCTGCCCCCCGCCACCTTCGCCGCGTATCGGGACCATGGCGCGCCCGCCCTGCGGATGCGTGAGGCGATGGCCGGGGCGGTGCCGCTGCTCGCGCTCCTCGAGCGGGCCGGCATTGACCTCGGGGCGGTGACCCGGACGCTGGAGGCCGAGGGCGTGGCCTCCTTCGCCCAGTCCTTCGAGTCCCTGCTGGCGGTCATCGAACGCAAGGCGGCGGCCCTGGTGGGCTGACCGCACCCCGGGCAGGCACGCCTGCCCGGCCCACGGCGGCTCACGCGGGCCGCCGCTTCCGTCTCCGTCCCCAACCCCGGCCTCACATGCTCGCCTACCTGCGGCGGTTCACGCTCACCCACTGGATCTTCATCGGCATGGGCGCGGGCATCCTGGTGGGGTGGCTCCTCCCCGGGTTCGCCGCGGGGCTCAAGCCGCTCTCCACGATCTTCCTCCGCATGATCAAGTCCATCGTGGTGCCGATCATCTTCGGCACCCTGGTGGTCGGCATCGCCGGCCACGGGGACGACCTCAAGCGGATCGGCCGCCTGGCGGGGAAGTCGCTGGTGTACTTCTGGTTCATGACCTTCATCGCGCTGGCCATCGGGCTGACGGCGGGCAACCTCAGCAAGCCCGGCGTGGGCGTCGTCCTGCCCCCGCCGGACCCGAACACCGTGATCCCGCAGGCGGCGCCGACGACCTTCGCCGGCTTCATGAACCACATCGTGCCCCAGAGCTTCTTCGAGGCAGCGGCCAATAACGAGGTCCTGCAGGTGGTGTTCTGGGCCACCCTGTTCGGGATTGCGCTCACCCAGGTGAAGGGGAAGCCCAAGGAGATGATGCTGGGCCTCACCGAGGGCATCGCCGAGGTGACGTTCAAGCTGGTGGCGATCATCATGAAGTACGCGCCGATCGGCATCGGCGCGGCGATGGCGGTGACCGTGAGCCACAGCGGCATCGAGGTGGTGCTCAACCTCGCCAAGCTGGTCCTCACCCTGTACCTCGCCCTGATCTTCTTCGCGCTGGTGGCGCTCCTGCCGGTGGCGCTCTGGGCCAGGATCCCGCTGCGCGGATTCCTCCGCGCCGTGAAGGACCCGGCGGTGATCGCCTTCACTACCACCAGCTCCGACGCGGCCCTCCCGCTGGCGATGGAGCGGATGATCGAGTTCGGGGTGCCGCGCCGCATCGTGGCCTTCGTGATGCCGACCGGGTACTCGTTCAACCTCGACGGCTCCACCCTCTACCTGGGCGTGGCCTCGCTGTTCGTGGCCCAGGCCGCCGGGGTGCACCTCTCGCTGGGCCAGCAGCTGTTCATGATGCTGACCCTGCTGATCACCTCGAAGGGCATCGCTGCCGTGCCCCGGGCCTCCCTCGTGGTGCTCTCCGGGGTGCTCACCTCGTTCGGCCTGCCGCTCGAGGGCGTGGCGGTGATCCTGGGGGTGGATGAGCTGATGGACATGGCGCGGACGATGGTGAACCTGGTCGGCAACTGCCTGGCCACCGCCGTGATGGCCCGGTGGGAGGGCGAGTGGGGCAACGCGGACCTGGCGGCCGGCTGAGCGCTGCAACCTTCGGGGCGGCCCGGCCGTCTCTTATCACGACATTCACCCAGGAAACGAGTCTCCATGTGGTCTAGCCTCGCCGCAATCGCCCTCCTCGCCCAGGCCGCTCCGCCGGTTTCGGCGCCGATCACCAACGTGCGGTATGAAGTGACCTTCACCCGGGAAACCGCCGGCACCCGGAGTCTCGGCGTGGCCATGCGGTTCACGGTGGCCGGCCGGGGCGAGGTCCTGCTCTCGCTCCCCAGCTGGACGCCCGGGGCCTACGAGATCACCAACTTCGCCCGCTGGGTGTCGGGGTTCGGCGCCGCGGCCGCCGGCAAGCCGCTCCCGTGGGACAAGCTCGACTACGACACCTGGCGGATCCGGCCCGAGGGCGCCGGGGAGGTCGAAGTCCGCTTCGCGTTCGAGGCCGACTCCCTCGACAACGCCATGGCCTGGAGCCGCGAGGAGTTCGCCTTCTTCAACGGCACCAATGTCTTCCTCTACCCCGAGGGCCGGAGCCCGGACTTCCCGGCGACCGTGACCATCCGCACCGAGCGCGACTGGCGCGTCGCCACCGGGATGCAGGCCGGCAAGGAGCCCGGCACCTACCGCGAGGGCAACTACCACGACCTGGTGGACATGCCGTTCTTCGTCGGGCGGTTCGACTACGACAGCGCCCTGGTGGACGGGGTGCAGGCCCGGCTGGCCACCTACCCGGCCGGCGTCCTGTCGGGCCGCGCCCGAAGCGCGTTCTGGGAGGACTACCGCAAGCTGTTCGCGCCCCAGGCGGCCCTGTTCGGCGAGACGCCGTTCACCAGCTACACCACGATGATCGTCTTCGACTCCGCCTTCGGCGGTGGCTCGGCCCTGGAGCACCAGAACAGCCATGTGGGCATCTACACCACCGCCGGCATCGGCCAGAGCTGGATTCCCTCCATCACCGCGCACGAGATGGTCCACGCCTGGAACGTGAAGCGGCTGCGTCCCGCCGAGATGGTCCCCTACCGGTACGACGTGCCCCAGCCGACCACCTGGCTCTGGGTCAGCGAGGGCATCACCGACTATTACGCCGACGTGGTGCTGCTCCGCGCCGGCATCGCCGACTCGGCCGAATTCCTGGAAACCGCCGCCAACAAGCTCCGCTCGGTGGGGCAGCTCCCGCCGGTGGCGCTCGAGGATGCCTCGCTGTCCACCTGGATTCACCCCACCGACGGCACCGGCTACATCTACTACGACAAGGGGTCGCTGGCGGGACTGCTGCTCGACATCATGATCCGCGACGCCAGCGATAACGCCCGCTCGCTGGACG
>CAZCVG010000118.1:0-8415 GCA_964501735.1 uncultured Gemmatimonadaceae bacterium
GTGATCGCCCCGGCTTGAACAGGAAAGGCCAGTCGCGCGCCTTTCCCGCCCCGATCTGGCGCCTCGGGGTGCAGTGCGAGTGGTCGGTCCGCGACCCGGTCTGACTCGCAGCGCCCGCAGTGATGAACCTGGCTCGGATGGCCATCCGGCCGCGGGGATCAGCGTGTGGGGCTCCTCGTGCCCATCCGCCGGCGAACAGCTGGTGGCGGCACCGGAAGAAGAACGGCGGCGCAAGCCACTGTCCCCAGACGGTCACAGTGAGAGATGGCCGCCGGGCCCCCGAGCCCGGCGGTCATTTCATTTTCCGCCGCCCCGCCGCCGGCTGGCGAGCGGGTCCAGGTCGGTGCGCCGCGTTAGTGTCCTCACCTCGCTTTAGTGGCCGGTCGAATCACCCGGTCCCCCCCCGTCCTCCGCCCATTCTTGCCGACGTCCGTACTCGGGATTAATCTGACCTATGGCCGTTTCCGCTCCATTGGCCCTGATCGCACTGGCCCAGTCCTCGGCTCGCCTGGCTGGTGGCGCCGAAGGCACTGCCTGTCTCACCGGGTTCTGCCCCCTCCCGGTGGAGGGCGGCATGCCGGGCGGACTCATGTACCTGGCCGTTGGACTGGTGTGGATGGGGGTGGCGGGACTCCGGCAGAGGCGGCACCCCGCGAAGGGCGACGGGCCCAGCTCGTCAGGGTAACCCCGGTCCGTGGGGCGGTTGCCGGCCCCAGTCGCTCCGGCCGCGCCAGGCGCGACGCCGGTCAATCTGCCAGATGCCCTTGCTGCTGATCGGGGCATCGGCGGGAAAGTGCTCGGGAAGCTGAAGCGCCACGGCCATGCTGGTGGCCTTGGCGCTGGCGTTGTCGGCATGATGCAGGATCTCGGCCTCGAGGGTCAGCGGGAGGACCGGGGCGCCGAACTCGAGCTTGCCGTGATGGGTCAGGATGAGGTGCTGCAACAGTAGCAGCTCCTCGGGGGTACAAGACATGGGGTTGGCGGCGCGGACCCGCCGGTCCAGCATCAGGCAGCCCAGCACCACGTGGCCGATGACGGTGCCCGGCACGGTGGCCTCGATGATCCCGTCCCAGCGGTAGCTGGCCAGCTTGCCGATGTCGTGCAGGAGGGCCCCCGCCAGGAGGAGTTCGGCGTCGGCCGAGGGGTAGTGGGCGGCCATGGCCAGCGCGATGTGGGCGACCTCGCAGGTGTGCTTGAGCAGCCCGCCGAGTTCGGCATGATGCCCGGCACTGCTGGCGGGACATTCCTGGAACCGGTCCCGGAAGGCGGGGTCGCCGAAGAACAGCTCGAGGGTCTGTGTCAGGCGCGGCGCCGTGAGCTGGCCCCGCCACCGGTCAATGTCCGCCCAGCAGGGCGCCACGTCCCCGGTGGACGGCATGAGGGCCCGCCAGTCGGCCTGGTCGCGGGGTATGGTGTGGATGGTCTCCACCGCCAGCTGCCGCTGGTCCCGGTAGGGGCGGACGGTGCCGGTGACGCGGACCGCGTCTCCCCGCCGCATCCCGGCGAGGCGGTGGCCGTCCGAGGCCCAGAAGGGGGCGGACTGGATGCGCCCGCCGGCGTTGCCCAGCGTGAGCACGGTGAAGGGATTGTCCGTGCCGCGGGACTCCAGTTCCACCAGCAGGAACTGGCCCTCGACGCGGGCGCCTGGCGCCAGGTCGGCGAGTGTGCGCTGGATCATTGAGTGTTCTCCGGACTCTGCCCACCATCGGGGCGGGGTGCGCCAGTGTCGGTCAGGGGGCCGGATGTCGTCCTCCGCTGAGGAGCGGGGGTGCCCGGTTTCACAACGTGCGTGTGCCTCGATTCCTGCCTTTCCCGGGGAGTGATCCCATGCCCAACTCTCACATTCTGGTTCTGGATCCCGATCAGGCCCGTCGGGACGACCTCGCCGCGGTGCTCAAGGCCGCTGGCCACATTCCGGTGGCGCTCGGCGATCCCGCGGAGGCCGTGCGGGCCCTGGCCACGCCGGGGCTTGATCATGCCGTCCTTGCGCTGGCCACCCCAGGGCTGGACCAGACCCACCTGCGGGAGGCGATTGCCCCCGGTGAGCCGGTGCAGCCGGAGCCGCTGGAGGATGTGGAGCGGCGCCACATTGCCCGGACGCTGGCCTACACCCGCGGCAACAAGCGGCGGGCCGCGCACCTGCTGGGCATTGCCCGGTCCACCCTGCTGGCCAAGGTGCGGAAGTACGGCCTGAACGGTGGCGGTGACGCCGGCGCCGACGCGGAGTAGCGCCGTCCGGCGGGGCCTGGCTCTGCTGCTCCTTCTGTCGGGGGCGGCCAGCGCCGGGGCAGCCCAGCAGCCGGTGCCTTCCGGGGTGGTCCGCGAGGGGAAGCTCAGCTTTGATGGCCGGGCCACCGCCGGGGACTTTACCGGCACCACCTCCACGGTGAGCGGCGCCCTGGCCGGCGCACCGGTGCTCGCCGCGGTGCGCGGCTGGGTGGAAGCGCCGGTGGCCACCCTCAAGACCGGCAACAACCGGCGCGACCGCGACCTCAACAAGTCCATGGAATCGGAGAAGTACCCTGTGCTCCGGTTTGACCTCGACAGCGTGTCCGAGGCCGCCGGGGCCCCGGACAGCCTGCCTGTTACCCTGTGGGGGCGCTTTACCCTGCATGGGGTGACCCGCCCGGCCGGCGTGCCGGCCGTGCTGTCCTTCCAGCCGGAGGGAGTGCGGGTGCGGGCCAGCACACCGCTCAACCTCAAGGACTTCGAGATCGGCGGACTCTCCCGGCTGCTGGGCATGCTGCGGATGTACGAGGACATCGTGGTGCACGTGGATGTGTCCTTTGCCTACACTGGAGAGGCGGATACGGGGCCAGGCACTTCCTGACCCCGCACGCCGGGGCTTCCCCCAGCCGGCGGTGCCGTCGGACCCGCCGCCGTGACTCCCCGCCGCCTCAGGCGATCCGAACCCTGCCATAGCGAGACACGATGACCTGCCGGCGGGCGGCGCCACGCGTGATGGTGTAGGTGCCGTTGGCGAAGCCCAGCGAAACCCCGCTCGGCGCGTACCCGATGCGCCTGGGCAATCCCGAAGTGGCGACCCCTTCGCTGGCCGGGCCGGCGCTGCGCCAGCGTTCTACCGTGTCCTGCGGCGACTCCAGGGCGTGGACCACCAGGGAATCGGCGGCGAGGGTGAGCAGCACGTTGCGCCGCTCGGTGACGGCCACCAGCCGGGCCCGGGTGTGGGCCCCGGCGAGCGCCTGCGCCGCGGACTCCACCGCCAGCCGGTCCCGGACCCGCGCGAAGGCGGGCAGGGCGATCAGCGAGGCCAGCCCGAGCAGCGTGAGGGCCAGCAGCAGCTCCAACAGGGTGATTCCGCGCGGCATGGGGCGAGTCTACGCCCGCCACCGCCTCGCCATGGGCCCGGGAATCCGCGGATCGGCGCGAAACAACGCGGCCCACTTGCCGAGGCCTGCCGGACTGGCCATACTAGCCGTTCCGACCCGAGGTGCCCCGATCCCGTGACCCTCGCCGTGCCCGCACCAGCAGCCCCCGATGCGCTGGCGACGCTCCGCCAGTATGCGGCGCTCGCTCCCTGGAGCCTGCGCGACCTCGCCGTGCTGGCCGGAGCCATCCTCGAGGCCTCCGCGGTCTTTCCCGTCAATGCCGCCTCGGCGGTGCGCCCGACCGAGCGGACCATCCGCTTCTACGTCACCCGCAAGCTGGTGAGCCCGCCGGCGGGTCGCGGCTCCGCCGCGGTGTACGGGTACCGGCACCTGCTCCAGGTCGTCGCCATCAAGCTGCAGCAGATGGAAGGGGTCAGCCTGGAGGCTCTCGAGAAGGATCTCGTGGGGCTGGCGGGCGATGTCGTCGAGCGGCGGGTGGCCGCCGCCCTGGGCGCCCGGCTGCCGCCGCCGGACCAGCTGCCCCTGACGGTGCCCGAGGGCGAGCCCCGCGGGAAAGTGGGCCGGGCGCTGCTGGCCTGGACCAGCGCCGAGGGCAGCAGCCCGGCGCGCCGGGGGAAGGGCAACCTCTGCCGCCGGGTGTCGCTCGGCCCGGGCGCGGAGCTGATCCTGGATGAACGGCACCCGCTCTTCCCCGCGCTGGACGATGAAACCATCGTCGAGGCGCTGCGTCGGGCTGTGGACGGCCTGGGCGAGGGCACCTGAATCGGGCGGGCAACTACCTACTCTCGCCGGGAGCGCGCATGGGCATCGTACTGCTGGTCGTCGTGGTCGTGGTGGTTCTCTGGGTCATCTCCGCCTACAACAAGCTGATCGCGCTCAAGAACCAGGTGGCCAACGCCTGGAAGCAGATTGACGTCCAGCTCAAGCGCCGCCACGACCTGATCCCCAACCTGGTCAATGCGGTGAAGGGTGCGATGGATTTCGAGAAGAGCACGCTCGAGGCGGTCATCTCGGCCCGCAACAAGGCGGTGAGTGCCTCCGGGGGCGGCGTGGCCCAGGTGGCCAGGGCCGAGGGGGAACTGACCCAGGCGCTGGGGCGGCTGTTCGCCCTGAGCGAGGCCTACCCCCAGCTCAAGGCCACCTCCAACATCCAGCAGCTCCAGGAAGAACTCACCAGCACCGAGAACAAGGTGGGGTTCGCCCGGCAGCTCTACAACGACGTCGCCACCGGCTACAACACGGCCCAGCAGCAGTTCCCCACCAACCTGGTGGCCGGCCTGGCCAAGGCGACGCCGGCCGACCTCTGGGAGATCGAGGACGCCGCCGAGCGGGCGGTGCCGAAGGTGGATTTGTCGGGGAAGTAGGCGATTAGGCGATTAGGCGATTAGGCGATTGGGCGATTGGGCGATTGGGCGATTAGGGGATTGGAGCACTGTGGGTGGGGACGGAGCATCGCCTCCCAGCGCCAGGCTCCGCGAATCGCCCAATCGCCTAATCGCCTAATCGCCTAATCCTCATGCCGAATGACCGCCCCCGCCAATCTCTTCGCGCAGCAGGAATCCAACCGCCGCCGGTCGGCCTGGCTGGTGGCGGGGTTCGTGCTGTTCTTCGCCTGGGTGGGATTCGGCGGGGATCTCGCGTTCTACTTCCTCTCGCAGGATGCGGGGGTGGGCTACCGGCACACGGTGCCGTTCGTGGGACTGGTCGCCAGCCTGGTGGCGGGCGGGATCTGCTGGTACTCGTGGAAGAAGGGTCCCGAGCGGGTGCTCTGGGCCACCGGGGCGCGGGAGATCTTCGAGCCCACCTCGGATGAGGAGCAGCGGCTGCTCAACGTGGTGGAGGAGATGGCCATCGCCTCGGGGCTGCCGCGGCCGAGGGTGTTCGTGGTGCCGGATACCGACCCCAACGCCTTCGCCACCGGGATCGAGCCGGCCACCGCCGCCGTGGCGGTGACCCAGGGGCTGCTCCAGCGCCTCGACCGGGACGAGCTGCAGGGGGTGGTGGCCCACGAGATGGCCCACATCCAGAACTTCGACACCCGGCTGATGACCCTGCTGGCGGCGATGGTCGGCGCCATCGCCCTCATGTCCGACGGCATGGGCCGGATGTTCCGCTACGGCAACATCCCGGGGCGGGGCGGGGGCCGCGGCGTGAAGGGCGGCGGCAAGGGCGGCAACCCGCTGGGCCTGATCGTGCTGGTGCTGTGGCTGCTCACGCTGATCATCGCGCCGGTCATCTCCCGGCTCCTGGCCATGGCGGTGAGCAGGAAGCGCGAGTATCTCGCCGACGCCACCGGGGCCCAGTTCACCCGCAACCCCGCCGCCCTGGCGTCGGCGCTGCAGAAGCTCGAGGCGGCTGCGGAGCCCACCCGGTCCATCACCCGGGGCGCGGCGCATCTCTGCATCGTGGACCCCAGCGCCAGCCGGCTCTCCTCGAAGCAGGGCCTGTTCGCGGACATCTTCGCCAGCCACCCACCCATCGGCATGCGGGTATCCCGGCTCCGGGGGATGGCGTACCAGCAGGCGAAGCGGGGAGGTGGGGGATTAGGCGACTAGGCGATTGGGCGATTGGGCGATTGGGGCTGGGGGCTGGGGGCTGGGGTTCGGGCTAATGGCGAGGACGCCCGGCGCCTGGACCCTTCCCGGCGATTGGCCTCATTCCTCGAATCGCCCAATCGCCCAATCGCCCAATCGCCCAATCGCCCAATCGCCTAGTCCCCCAGCAACTGGCCCGTCTCCCCAATCCGCGATACTCTATCCCGCGTGTCCCTGCCTCCCTGGCTCCTCGTTGTCCTCGTCCTGCTGCTCTCCGCCATCGTGGCGGTGGCGGTGGTACTGGCCACCAAGGCGGTGCTCCGGCGGCGGCTCCGGCGCTGGGCCAAGCACGCCCTGTTCCAGTTCCGCGCCCGGATTGACCGCTACAAGCTGGTGGAGCGGGACCGCATCCGCGAAGTGCTGCTGGCCGATCCCCGCATCGAGGCGGCCATCGCGGCGCACGCCGCCGAGCGGGGGATGGCGGAATCCCAGGTGCGGATCCTGGTCAACCACTACGTGGACGAGATCGTCCCGTTCTTCAGTGTCCTCTCCTACTACCGCCTCGGCTACAACCTCTCCCGCCTGCTGATCAACCTGCTGTACAAGGCGACGATCGAGTACCGCGACCAGGCGGCGCTGGACCGCATCCCCCGCCGGGATGTCGTCGTGTACCTGATGAACCACCGCAGCAACGCCGACTACGTGGTGGTGGCGTACGTGCTGGCCCGGATGGTGAGCATCAGCTACGCGGTGGGCGAATGGGCCCGGATCTGGCCGCTGGAATACGTGTTCAAGAGCTTCGGCAGCTACTTCATCCGGCGGCAGTACCGGGAGCCGCTGTACCACACGGTGCTGGAGCGCTACGTCCAGCTCATCACCATGAACGGGGTGACCCAGGGGATCTTCCCCGAGGGCGGGCTCTCCCGCGACGGCGCGCTCCGGCCGGTCAAGATCGGGCTGCTGGATTACATCGTGCGGACCACCGAGGACCCGGCGTTCGACCGCGACATCTGGCTGGTGCCCATCGGCATGAACTACGACCGGGTGCTGGAGGACCGCTCGCTGATCCGGGAGCGGATCGTGGGGCGCCGGAAGCTGTCGGGCTGGGCCCGCCTCAGCCAGGTGGCGCACTATGTCACCTGGAACACCGCCCGGCTCTTCACCGGGCGGATCAAGCGCTACGGCCGGGTGGCCATCGCGTTCGGCACGCCCATCTCGGTGCGGGAGTGGCTCCGGGACCAGCCGCCGGGGATCCTGGCGCTGCCCAAGGCGGAGCGGCTGCCCCATGTCGAGCGGCTGGCGAAGGCGGCGCTGGAGCGGATCGGCCAGGTGATCCCGGTGACGCCGGTGCCGCTGGCGGCGGCGGCGCTGCTCTCCTTCGGGGCCAGCGTGGTGCCCCGGAACCGGCTGCTGGAGCGGATGGATGAACTGCGCGATCGCCTGGGCGAGTTCAGCGCCAAGGTGGTCCGTCAGGAACTGCCCATCACCGAGGTGTGGGAGCGGGCCTGGCGGATGCTGGCCATGCGCCGGCTGGTGCTGTCGGAGGGGGAGAACCTGGTGATCCTGCCGGGCGAGCGGCCGCTGCTGGAGTATTACGCCAATTCCATCCGGCACCTGCTGCCGGTGGAACTCACTGCCAACTTCTCGCCCGCCGACGAGGCCGACCCGACCCTGCCCCGGCTGGCCACGCGGGAGGAGGTGGATATCATGACCCGGGAACTGCCGGTCCTGCCGCGGAAGCGGAAGCCTGGGTGAGCCAGGCGGCATTCCCTGTCACCGGGCGCTAGCCGCACGCCATCGTCGGGTCAGCGCCTCCCTCGGATCCGGCCTCGGCCCGGCGGCCGGCGGGCTCCCTCCCAGGGTAGCGCGGGGGCACGCAAGGGGGGTAGGCAGGCGGGCGGGCTGGTTGTCAGGCGGTGGGCTGGAGTTCCGTGGCGATTCGTGCCCCGTTGTTGCCGCCCCCCCCCGGGGGGAGGTCGTGGCAAGTTGAGACACGCCGGCCCCCCCCCCGCCGCCGCGCATTGCTCCGCCGTGGTCCGAGCCGCACATTGGATCGGGTAGGGAAAGACGAGGTTCTCGCATGCGGCCCTTCGACAACCGCACCCGCGCCGCCTGGCCGCTGCTCCTCCTGCTAGCCGCCTGCGGCTCCGACGGCCCGGGGCCGGCCGCTGGCGTCCTGAGGGTGGCGGTGGTGACCAGCGGCACCCAGCCCGATCCGGACGGCTACACCGTTGTCCTGGACGACGGCGCCGGCAGTGCCGTAGCCCCCAACGGGCAGCGGGACTTTCCCGGCCTCCGCTCGGGCCAGCACCGGATCAGAATCGAGGGCATCGCTCCCAACTGCGTCCCCGACCGGTACTCGCAGTCCGTGGCGCTGGCGGAGAATGAGACGCTCGACCTCACGGTGACGGTCGCCTGCCGGGCGCCGCTTCGGGCCGGGCTGGTCTACTGGACCCAGCCGTTCCAGCTATCGGCCGGCTGGTTCCAGGCCGACAGCACCGGCCAGGTCGGCACTAGGCTGCACGGGGTGG
>CAZCVG010000119.1:0-8266 GCA_964501735.1 uncultured Gemmatimonadaceae bacterium
GTCCCGGCCGACGCTGTCGGCTGCGACGCCCTGGAATTCGAGGACCGGCTCGGCCGCGGTGATCTGGAGGGGGCCCTCGCCCTCTACCACGGGGAGCTGGCGCCCGGGTTGCATGTCGGCGACGCCCCCGACTTCATGGAATGGCTGGACCAGGAGCGGACCCGGCTCCGGCGGCTGGCCCTCAGGGCCGTCGGGCAGGTGGCCGACCGGGCGCTCGCATCAGGCGAGCCGGGGCGGGCCGAGGAGTGGCTGAGGCGCGCTGTCGAGATGGCGCCGCTGGAGGAGGAACCAGTCCGGCGGCTGATGCAGTACCTGGACCAGCACGGGGATCGCGGCGGTGCCGTGGCGGCCTACGAGGACCTCGCCGGCCGGCTGTCGCGCGGGCTCGACGTGGCGCCGTCGGCCGCGACCGAGGGACTGGCGCGGGACATCCGGGCACGGCCCGGAGCGGTGGCCTCGGGCGTGGCCGCGGCCCCGGCCGCGCCACCGGTCCAGCCGGCGCCGCCAGCACGCCCGGCCCCCGCGGCCTCGGCACAACGGCGCAGCCGGTGGGCCGCCGGTTTCGCGGTGCTGGGCCTGCTGGCGGTGGGTGCCGCGTGGCCGTTCGTGACCGCCGGCCGGGAGCGGCGGCCGCACGCCGATGGCCACACGGTGGTGGTCTCGCCGTTCCGGGTGAGCGGCGCCGATCCCGGCCTGGCCTATCTCCGCGAAGGGATGCTGGATCTCCTCGCCACCAAGTTCGCCGGGGGCGGGACGCTGGTGGCGGCCGACCCGCGGGCGGTGCTGTCGGCCTGGCGGCAGCTCTCGGGCGACTCGCTGGTGGACCTGCCACCGGAAGATGCGGTGCGGGTGGCCCGCCGGCTGGGCGCCGGCCGGCTGCTGCTGGGTGCCGTGGTCGGCACCCCGGCGCGGCTCACGCTGTCGGCGCGGCTGCTCGATGCCGAGACCGGCGCCACGCGGGCCACCGCCGAGGTCATGGGCCCGGCGGACAGCCTGCCGTGGCTGATTGACCGCTTGGCTGCGGAGCTGCTCATCGGAGAATCGGGCGAGCCGGCCCAGCGGCTGGCCGACCTGGCCAGTGCCTCCCTGCCCGCCCTGAAGGCCTACCTCGCCGGCCGGGAGGCCTACCGGCGGGGCTCCTATCGGGATGCGGTCCGCCACCTGGAGCTGGCGACCTCACTGGACTCCTCCTTCGCCCTGGCGTGGCTCCGGCTGGCGGACGCCCAGGACTGGGCCACGGTGGCCGGGACCGGTGGGGCGGCACGGCGCGCGCTGGCGCTCCGGTCGCGGCTGACCGAGCGGGACAGGGCCTACCTCGATGCCCTGCTCGGGCCCCGCTATCCCGAGCAGGGAACCCCGGCCGAGCGGCTCACCGCCTGGCAGCGCGTCGTGGACCTGAGCCCGTTCATGGCGGAGGGGTGGTACGGGCTGGGGGACCTACTGTTCCATTACGGCCGGTGGCTGGACGCCGACTCGAACCTGATCCGGGCCGAGGATGCCTTCAACCACGCCATGCGGCTCGATTCCGCTTACGCGGCGCCCCTGGCTCACCTGGTCCAGATTCATGTCGCTCGCGGCGACCGGGCAAAGATCCTCCGGGCGGTGCGGAAGTACGGGCAACTCGACTCCGCGGGGGATCTGCAGGAATTCTTCCGCTGGCGGGTGGCGGTGGCCCTCGGGGACAGCGCCGCCGTGGCCAGGGAACGGGCCCGGTTCCGGACCGCCAACATGACAACGCTGGGGCGGATCGCCGCCTGGAGCCAGCTGGAGGGTGTGGGGGTGGGCGACGGGCTCCTGGCCAGCCGGATCATGTCGGAACTGGCCTCGAACGATGCCCAGCGCGCCAACGCCGCCAACCTTCGGATGCTGGTGACGGGCAATGCCGGCCAGTTCACCGAGTACCGGCAGGCAGAAGCAGAGGTGAGGCGAATCAACCAGTTGCCGGTGAATCTGGTCGAGCCGGTGATCAACGCCCTTCATTGGGAGGGCGACTCGGCCGATGCCTGGCGGGCCCTGCGCTCACCTGAGGTACGCGCCGCCATGGCCGGGGCGCCTGACCTGGCCGGTTACGCCTTACGGTGGGACTACCGGTTTGGCGTCCCGGTCCCGCCTGAGCGGCTGGACTCGCTGCTGGTGCAGCTCGGCGCCTCGGCGCCTGTCGGGGCTGAACCGATACCGGTGCTCGAGATGCGGGCGGTGGCCGCCTGTGGCACCGGGGCACCTGGCGCCGCAGCCGCGACGCGCGCCCTGGCGGATGCGCTGGCCCGCTCCGGCAACAACTACCAGCGGCTCACCGCCGCCCACCTGGTGCTGGCCGATTGCTACGAGCGCATGGGCGACCCGCGTTCAGCACTCCGAGTGGTCCAGCGGCGTCCGCTGCACCAGTGGAGCGGCCTCTCACTGCTCTCCAGCTACCTGCGGGCCGAGGGGCGCTACGCGGCGATGCTCGGGGATACAGCCACGGCCGGGCGGGCGTACCGGCACTACCTCGCGCTCCGCGCCTGGGCCGACTCCGCCGGACAGGAGCGGGTGCGGGAGGTCCGGGCGGCGCTGGCCGCGCTGGGCCGCCGTTGAACCGGCCCGATCAGCGGCCCATCATCCGCAGTTCGATCCTCGCCTCGCCGGCCGCGGCCTCCCAGCGCGGGGTCACGGAGCGCCCCTGGACCGTGCGCTCGAGGTCCTTCTCCGACTTGGCCACCGTCACGATGTCATGGCTCCACACCGTGGCCGCGGGCTGGCAGTCCACCTCCAGCGGCCCGGCGTAGCTTAGTTCCGGCGCGAACACCAGACCGGCGAGCGCCGCCGGGTTCCAGCGGTACTCGGCGACCAGCCGGCCGCCGGGGTGGAAGTGGTACTGCTTGGTGAACACGGGAATCCCGCCCTCCACGGCGGTGAAGGTGACACTGAGCCGGTCGGGCGCACTGTCAATGCTCCAGGTGAGATCGGCGGCGGCCACCGTCCAGGCCGGGTCGTAGTCGCCCCGGGCGTACATCGGTTCCGCGAGATCGGCGGGAATAGCCCGCTCCCGGATCAGGGCCCTCGGCTCTGAGTCGAGCGGGGGAAGTTCGTCGAGCCGCATCCGGGCCTCGAGGTCGTGAATGCTGGGGGCGCCGCCCAGGTCGTGGAGCCCGGCGGCGGGGGCGGGCGGGGCCACGCTGTGATAGGCCTCGCGCCGCCGGGTCAGGGTGTTGGCATAGTTGATCCCGTGGGCGAAGACGGTGAATTCCTCGATGACCCCGCCACGGGCCGGACTGAGGATGGCGGAGAAGGTGGCGTCGTGGACCCACAGCTCATCGGCGCCGTCGGCATCCAGGTCGGAGACTTCCCACTCGAGCCCCTCGCCCCGGCGCAGCTCCGCCTCGGCCAGGGCGAGCTGCTGCCAGATCGCGTCCCGGAGGTGGGGCAGGTACAGGCCGCCGAAGACCCCGTGCCAGTAGGCGTCGTTGCACTGGGCCCGCCCGATGGCCCGCCGTGCGCCGGGCGGATCCCCGGCGGCGCGGCACAGGGCCGACAGCGCCGTCATCTTCTTGTTCATCCGGTTGGCCTCGGCGTACTTCACCATGAAGTTCCGCCAATGGGCCCCGCGCACATGGGGTCCGTCGGGACCGGCCAGCCGCTCCTCGCCGAGCTCCTTTTCCAGGGCCAGCAGCCGGCGGGCCGGGTCGGCCGGCAGTGACCAGGCTTCCATCTCCCGGTAGGACGCGGTGGGGAGGTAGGCCAGTCCGCCGGGCCGGACATGGGCCAGGGCCTCGTGAAAGGTGGTGAGCAGCACCTCGCCGTTGTCCACCAGCGCCGCCATCGTGGTGAGGAACTGGTCGAGCCAGCCCTGGTCGTACACCCACTCGCGGGTGCCGGGCCAGCCGCCGAACTTCTCCCCGTCATCGGCCAGGACCGCGAGCGGGCGGCCCCGGGCGGCCAGGTCCCGGAGGTAGGCGGCGGTCTCGGCGGGAGGCCGGAAGGGGATGAGGTAGCGCAGCCGCTCATCAATGGGAAAGAGCGCCAGGCGGTGCCCGTCGCTCTCGGTGATGTAGGGGACGTGCAGGTCCTCGCGCCGGAAGCCGGTGATGAGGAAATGGCGGTCGTCCACCAGGGCATACTCGACCCCGGCCCGGGCCAGATCGGCGGCCAGTTCCGGCTCCCACACCCGCTCGGTCAGCCACAGGCCGGTGGCGGTGACCCCGAACCGGCGGGCCAGGGCCTCCCGCATCCAGTTGATCTGCTCCACCCGGTCCTGGCGGGGCAGGGCGGCGAGCACCGGCTCGTACATGCCCGACAGCAGCAGCTCGACCCGCCCCTCGGCGGCCAGCCGCCCGAGCAGGTCGAGGTAGTCGCGGTTGTGCTGCTCCAGCCACTCCAGCAGCGGCCCGGAGAGGTGGAGGACGATCGGCAGGAAGCCGCGCTCGTCCACCTTCTCCAGGAACGGGCGGTAGACCTCGTCGAGGTGCTGCTCGAAGACCGAGTCGAAGTTGCCCACCGGCTGGTGCAGGTGGACGCCGAAGATGAAGCGGATGGGATTGGCCATCCGGGGAAACTAGGCGGGGGACCGGAGCCGTGGAACCGGGCGGCGGAACCATGGACAGGTACCCCCGGCAGGGCGGGGACGCCGCGGGGGGGCCAGGTGGAAGTCCCGGGATATTGGGGTAGATTCCTGCCGGTCCGGGAAGCCCCCGGGCCTCCGTCGCGGGTCGTGCGTCCCCCACCGCCTCCACATGCACCACGAGTTTGCCACCTGGCACAGTCCACTCCTGGGCCGGGACATGACGCTGCAGGTCATCGGCCACGCCGGCGCCCGGGTCCTGGCCTTTCCCACCAGCATGGGAACCCATGCGGAGTGGCCCGACCGGCGCATGCACCTGGTGCTCCAGGACCACATTGACCAGGGGTGGATCCAGCTGTTCTGCCTGGACCAGCCGCATGCGGAGAACTGGGGCAATGAGCGGTGCGACCCGGGGCACCGGTCCTGGATGCACATCCAGTACTTCCGCTACGTGGCGGAGGAGGTGCTGCCGTTCACGGCGTGGAAGAACCCCAATCCGTATGTGATCGCCACCGGGGCGAGCCTGGGGGCCACCCACGCGACCACCTTCGGGCTCAAGTATCCCGAGCAGGTCGGGCGGGTGATCGGGCTGAGCGGTACCTACGACATCCGCAGCCTGACCGGCGGCTACAGCGACCAGAACACCTACCAGGTCAACCCGATGGCCTTCATGGCCAACGAGCACGAGCCGGGCCGGATGGCCGCCTTCCAGCGGCAGGACCTGATCTTCGTGATCGGCCGGGATGACCCGATGTACCAGAACAACTGCGACTTCTCCGGGCTGCTGTGGAGCAAGGGGATCGGCCACGCCCTCCGCATCTGGGATGGCTGGGCCCATGACTGGCCATACTGGGAAAAAATGCTGCGCATCTACCTTCGGGGACACGACTGATGACCAAGCGGATCGGGCTGGTGGTGGGGCGGGAGTGGAGCTGGCCACCGGCCTTCATCGAGGAAGTCAACCGGCGCAACCAGGGCGCCACCGCCGAGATGGTCTCCATCGGCGCGGTGGCGATGGACCAGCCCTGCCCCTACGACGTCATCGTGGACCGGATCTCCCACGAGGTGCCGTTCTACCGCACCTACCTCAAGCAGTGCGTCCTGCACGGCGTGCCGGTGGTGAACAACCCGTTCATGTGGACCGCGGACGACAAGTTCTTCGGCGCCGCCCTGATCACCCGGCTCGGCGTGGCCAGCCCGAAGACCTTCGCCCTGCCCAACAAGGACTACATCCCGGGGATCGTCCCCGAGGAGAGCCTCAAGAACCTGCAGCTGGTGGACTGGGACGGCCTGGTCCGGACGCTGGGCCTGCCGATCGTCCTCAAGGACGCCCACGGCGGCGGGGGGCGGGACGTGCACATCTGCCACTCGAAGGAAGAACTGATCCACCACTACGACCAGACCGGCCTCCTCACGACCGTGGCCCAGGAGTTCGTCAAGTTCCAGCAGTTCGTGCGCTGCATGTGCCTGGGGCAGGACGAGATCCTCGTCATGGAATACGACCCCAAGGCGAAGAAGTACCATGTCAACGACAACTACCTGGCGCCGGCGCTGCACGAGCGGGTGGTGCGCGATGCCCGGACTATCTGCCGGGCCCTGGGCTACGACATGAACTCGATCGAGTTCGCCATCAAGGACGGGGTGCCCTACGCCATTGACTTCATGAACCCGGCGCCCGACATGGACATCTACTCGCTCACGCCGAAATACTTCGAGTGGGTCGTCACCCACATGGCCGACCTGACCATCCGCCTGGCCCACGAGTCCCGAGGGTGGCAGGTGGAGCAGCTGGGCTGGGCCCGGCTGTTCTCGGCGGGCCGCCGGGCCTAGGCCCCCGGGGGCCTCGCGTCCACCGCGCCGCCATGACCGACGCCATCGCCGCGTACCACGCGCTCCTCGCCTCGGCCGACGTGGCCGAGGCTTCGCATGCCATGCTGGAGGATGGGCTCAGGAGCCGGCACCTCATCTTCGGCGACCGGCCACTGTGCACCGTGCTCCGGCCCAGGCTGTTCACCCCGGCCGAGTACCGCTCCCTCGCCACCCGGATGAGCGGGCTGATGCGGGCCTTCGGGATCGCCCACGAGGCCGCCATGGAGCAGCCCGCGCTCCGGGCCCAGTTCCGGCTGGAGCCGTGGGAGGAGGAGCTGGTGCTGGCCGATCCCGGCTACCGGAGCCCCAGCCCGCACGGGCGGCTGGATTGCTTCTGGGACCACGCCACCGATACCCTCGCCCTCACCGAGTACAACGCCGAGACGCCCGCGGGGGCGGGCTACAACGACGTGCTGGCGGAGGCCTTCGCGGCCATCCCGGTGATGCGGGCCTTCCGGCGCGAGTGGGAGGTGCGTCCCATCATGGCCCGCACCGGGGTCGCGACGGTGGTCCTCGACGCCTGGCGGGAATTCTCCGGCCGCTGGAGCCTGCCCCGGGTCGGCATCGTGGACTGGGACGACGTGCCGACCCGCACCGAGTTCGAGATCTTCAAGGAGTGGTTCGGGCTGCTGGGCATGGACGTGGAGATCGCCGATCCGCGCGCGCTGGAGTACCGGGGCGGCCGGCTCATGGCGCCGGGCGGGCCGCTGGACCTGGTCTACAAGCGGGTGCTGATCAACGAACTGGTGGAACGCGGCGGCGTGGACCACCCGATGGTCCGCGCGGTGCGCGACCGCGCGGTCTGCATGGTCAACCCGTTCCGCTGCAAGCTGCTCCACAAGAAGGCCAGCCTGGCGGTGCTGTCGGACGAGCGCAACACCGGGCTGTTCGGCGCTGACCTGGGCCAGGCGATCGCCCGCCACGTGCCGTGGACCCGGGTGGTGGAGGAGCGCACCACCCGGCACCAGGGCCGGGAGGTGGACCTGGTGCCGTTCATCGCCGAGCGGCAGGACCGCATGGTGCTCAAGCCCAACGATGACTACGGCGGGGCCGGTGTCGTGCTGGGCTGGACGGTCTCCCCGGACGCCTGGCGGGCCGAGGTGGCCAAGGCCCTGGCGGCGCCGTACATCGTCCAGGAGCGGGTGACCATCCCCTCGGAGCCGTACCCCAGCTGGGCCGACGGCCGGCTGCACCTGGCCGACCGGATGCTGGACACCGCGCCGTTCGTGCTGCACGGCGGGGCCATCGAGGGCTGCCTCACCCGGCTCTCGACGGCGGCGCTCCTCAACGTGACGGCGGGCGGGGGAAGCACCGTACCGGTGATGACGGTGGAGCGGCGGTAGGCACTCGAACAGGCGACCAGCAGAGCGGAGCGCAGATGAAACCCCCTTCACTCACCCTCGGTGTCGAGGAAGAGTACCAGATCATCGACCCCGAGACCCGGGAGCTCCGGTCGTACATCACCGAGATCCTCAAGGAAGACTCCCTGGTGCTGGGCGAGGTCAAGCCCGAGCTGCACCAGTCCATGGTGGAAGTGGGCACCAAGGTCTGCCACCGGCCCGCCGAGGTGCGGGCCGAGCTGGTCCGGCTCCGGCGGCTGGTCATGGATCTCGCCGCCAAGCGCGGGCTCCGGGTAGCGGCCGCCGGCAGCCACCCCTTTTCCTCCTGGATGGACCAGGAGATCACCCCGCTGGAGCGTTACATGGGGGTGAAGGAGGACCTGCAGGACCTCGCCCAGGCACTGCTCATCTTCGGCACCCACGTCCACATCGGCATCGAGGACCGCGAGTTCCTGATCGACGCGATGAACGTCTCCCGCTACCTGATGCCGCACGTGCTGGCCCTCTCGACCAGCTCCCC
>CAZCVG010000120.1:0-8232 GCA_964501735.1 uncultured Gemmatimonadaceae bacterium
GTGCGGGGCCGGGTGACGCTCCAGCCCTTCCGCCAGGCCCGGGACGCCGGGTACTAGCCGCTCAGCCCTCGAGCAGGTCTCCGACCACCGCCAGCAGGTCGCGGGGCAGGAATGGCCGGGGGGAGACCGCCAGCCCCCGTGCCCGGCAGCGGGCCGCCAGCGCCGGATCGCTGGTCGCCACCACCACCCGCCGGGCCGCGCCGGCCGGGACCCGCTCCGCCAGCAGCCGCTTGCCGTCGGCCGACAGCGCCCCGTCCAGCACGATCACGCTCCACCCCCTGCCGTCGAGCTGTTCGGCGCCGGCCGCGGCCGTCCGGGCCACGGTCACCGCGTACCCCGCCGGCTCGAGCAGGGCCCGCACCACCAGCTCCATGCCGGGATCGGCGTCCACCAGCAGGGCGGAACGCTCCGTCGCCGCGGCCGCTGGGCGCGGGGGGGCCGGCTGGTCCGCCTCGACCAGCGGCAGCCCAAACCAGAATTCCGCCCCGCCCGCGGGCCTGGGCGCGTAGGCCAGGCGGCCCCCGTGCGCCTCCACGATCCGGTAGCTGAGCGACAGGCCCAGGCCGGTGCCCTGGCCCGGCGCCTTGGTGGTGAAGAACGGCGTGAAGAGCTCGTGGACAAGGGCCGGGTCCACGCCGGGACCGCTGTCCAGCACCCGGACCACGCCGGTCCCGTCCTGGTTGGCGGTCACCAGCGTCACCTCGCGCGGCGCGCCCTGGGGGAGGTCCCGCACGGCGTGGATCGCGTTGCTGACCAGGTTCACCACCACCTGCTGCAGCTCGTCCCGGCTGCCCCGGACCGGCAGCGGCGTGCCGGCCAGCCGCTGCACCAGGGCGATGTCACGAAGCTCCAGCTCGTACGCCACCACCCGCGCGGTGCGCTCGACCACGTCGTTGAGGTCCACCGGCGCATCACCGGCGGCGCCCCGCCGGGCGAAGGTCAGCAGGTTCTGGACGATGCGGCCGGCCCGTTCCGCCTGCTCGTGGATCACCTTCAGGTGCTCCCGCTCCTCGGCCAGCCCGGGCCGCTCCTGCAGGAACTCCGACAGCCCGGCGATGGACGTCAGCGGGTTGTTCAGCTCGTGGGCCACACCCGAGACCAGCTGTCCCACCGCGGCCAGCTTCTCGCTCTGGATCAGCTGGGCCTCGAGCGCCCGCTGCTCGGTGACATCCGCCACCAGGACCACCATCGCGGCGTGAGCCGACGGATCGGCCAGCGGCGCGGCCGTCAGGCGGAGCACCCGGCCCAGGGCCTGGCTCCGCAGGGTGAGGGGGGCGGGCCGCTCCCCCCGGGTGGCCGCGCCGATGAGCCACTCCTCACCCTCAGCCTCGCCCACCACCTCGGGCCAGAACAGGCGGCCCAGGAGCGCCGGGGCCGGAATATCCAGGAGCCGGGCCAGCGCCCGGTTTCCCCGGGCGATCATCCCGCGGCGGTCGAGCACCGCGATCCCCTCGGTCAGGGCGTTGAACGCCGTCTCCCATTCCTCCTTCGCCTGGCGCACCATCTCGAACAGGCGGCTGTTGGCGAGTACCACCGCCACCTGGGTGGACACCGTGGAGAGGAGCCAGAGATCCTCGGCGCTGAACGCGCCGGCCCGCCGGTCGGCCACGGCCAGCACCCCCATTGTCAGTCCGTGGGCCCTGAGCGGGGCCGCGGCCCCGCTCTCCACCCGGTGCCCGGGGAGGAGGAACACCGGCTCGGCCTCGGTGCTCTTGCCCACCTCGATCCGCTCCGTCGCCACCGAGCGGGCCACCAGGGAGGGGGGATCATCGGTGATCCCCCGGCCGGCGAACCCGGACAGCGTCCCCTCGGCCGCCGCCACCCTCAAGCTCCGTCCGTCCTCCGCCGTCAGCGCCAGCGCCGCGCCCTCGGCGTTCAGGAAGCGGGTGACATAATGGCTCACCCGCTCTGCGATGCGCTCGCTGTGCAGCGACTCCGCCAGGACGTAGCTCAGCTCCTGGAGCGAGAAGATCTCGTTGATCCGGCGATCCACGGTGCGGGCCAGCTCGTCGCGCTCCCGGTGCAGCCGGTCCAGCTCGCGATCCTGTTCCGCCAGCTCCAGCGCCAGGCCGACCAGGGTCATCAGGCCGGCCGGCATCCCCGGCCAGCCGGCCCATGCCGCCAGGGCGAGCCCCAATGCCAGGCTGGCGCCGTACAGGACCGGCGGCCGAAGCCGGACCGGCGGAAGGAGCAGGGCGAGCACCGCCGCCACCGCCAAGGCCGCCTCCACGGCCACCGCCGGAGCCTCCTGCCCGGTGTACAGCGCACCGGCGGAGAGCAGCCAGCCCAGGGAGGGCAGGAGGCGGATGACGCGCTGGGCGCGCGGGGCGCGGGTCATGGCGATGGGTCAGCGGGAGGGGAGCCCATGTGAGGTCTGAGTCTACGGGCATCCGGCCACGGGGCCAAGGATTACCGATTGACTGGGTCGGGAATATCCGCTAGGTTGAGCGGGCATTACATGATAATCATTCTCAACTACTCTCAACGGACCGTCAGTGCTCCCCTTCGTTCGCCACCGACTCCGGCTTGCCGCCGCCGCGGCCGGCCTCCTCGCTTCCCTCTCACTCGTCGCGCCCCTCGCCGCCCAGGAGGACGCCAGCCGCACCACCCTCGGCGGCTATGGCGAGGTCCACTACTCCAACCGCAGCGGGCCCGACTCCCCTGGTGAGGTGAACGTCAAGCGGTTTGTCCTCTTTATTGCCCACGCCTTCAGCGACCGGATCGTCTTCCGCTCCGAACTGGAGCTGGAGGACACCAAGCTCGAGGGCGGGGAAGACGGCGGGGAGGTGGCGCTGGAACAGGCCTACGTTGACTATCACTTCTCCGACGCCGCCACCCTGCGAACCGGGCTGGTCCTGGCGCCCATCGGCATCATCAACGAGACCCACGAGCCGCCCACCTTCAACGGCGTGGCCCGGCCGCTGTTCGACCGCGAGGTCATTCCCAGCACCTGGCGCGATATCGGTGTGGGCCTGGTGGGAAACCTCTCCGCCGGCAGCGGCCTCAATTACAGGGTCTACCTCGTCAGCGGGCTCACGGCGGACGGGTTTGGCGGGGGCACCGGGATTCGGGGTGGCCGCCAGTCGGGGAAGGAGGCGAGCTTCGCCAACCCTTCGCTCACCGGCCGCCTGGAGTGGGCCCGGCCCGGGCTCCGGCTGGCGGGGTCGTTCTGGTACGGTGGCACGGCCGCCCAGGACTCGGTCCTCGGAGACGGCAGCTTTGACGCGCCGCTCTTCCTGGTCTCGGCTGATGCCCGCTATGATGTCGGGCCCTTCGCCTTCCGCGGCGTGCTGGCCCGGATCGCCGTCAGTGACGCGGGTGACATCAATGTCCGGTTCGGCACCGACGTGGGCGAGCGGATCGAGGGGGGCTACCTGGAGGGGGCGGTCAATCTGCTCCACTACCTGGCGCCCGGCTCCAGCCAGAAGCTCAATGCCTTTGTCCGCCACGAGCGCTACGACCTGCACGCCGCGGTCCCCAGCGGCACCGCGGAGAACGAGGGCTACGCCCGCCGCAACACCACGGTCGGGCTGTCCTACAAGCCCCTCTGGAACGTGGTCTTCAAGGGTGACTACCAGGTCTTCCGGAACGCCGCCGGCACCGGCGAGTCGGAGATGGTGAGCCTGGGCGTGGGTTACCAGTTCTGATGGCCGGCTTCCACTTCAGGGGTGCCGGGCACCGGTGCCGGGCCGCCGCCCCTGAAGGAGCTCCGGGGTGCTGACCGGCCGCTCAGGCTGGCTGCCCCGGTACTGGAGCCGCCGGGAGCACACCGGGCGGACGGATACGGGCGCGGGGTTACAATTGTCCGATGTCGAACGTGGGTCACGAAGGGCAGCTCCCGGCTCTTCCGGAAACGCCGCCGATGCCCGGCGTCCGGATGATGAGCCCGGGCGCGGGTTGCCGAACTTGATGGGGGTGGCGGGGGGATGGCCCCGGGGCCACCCGAACGCTTCCGGGTCCCGGCGTCCCGGCATCGGGGCGCGGGGGCTTCTGCTCGCGCTGCTCCTCGCCGCGGCCGTCCACCCGCCGGACCGGCTGGGCGCCCAGGCCGCCCCGCCGAAGAAGCTCCGGGCCGCCCTGGAGCGGGTCTACGGGAAGGACGCCCGCACCGATACCCTCGTGATTGACGGCGCGCCCGTCTATCGCGTGGCCCAGGGTGACGCCGTGCTCGGCTTCGCCCAGGTGCGCAACGTGAAGGGCAAGGACCAGCCGATCACCTTCCTGGTGGCCACCGACTCGGCGCTGGTGCTCAAGGACATTGACATCCTGGTCTATCGCGAAGCCTACGGGGGAGAGGTCGCCTATGAGCCCTGGCGCCGGCAGTTCCGCGGCAAGGGGCCGGCCGACCCCCTCAGGCCCGACGCCGACATCCGCGGCATCTCCGGCGCCACCATCAGTGTGCACGCGGTGACGGCCGGGGTCCGCCGGACCCTGCAGGATTTCCTCCGGTGGCGGACGGAGGGCCGGCTGTGAGCGCGGCCGCGCTCTCCTGGCGTACCCTGCCGGCCGGCCTGCGCTCGCTGGGGCGCTGGGTCACCGTCGTCCAGGCGGTCGGGTACACCACGGCGCTGGTGTACGTCTGGCAGACCACCCGGCTGGTGCCGGCCGGCATCGTGGATCACTACCGCGGGAGCGAGGCGGCTGAGGGCGCGATGCAGTTCCCCAAGTCGTTCGCCCAGATGCTCGCCCTCACCCACACCCACCTGCTCAGCATGGCGGTGATCTTCGTCCTGAGCGGGATCTCGGTGGCCTTGTGCGAGCGGGTGCCCGAGGGCCGCAAGCGCTTCCTGATCGCCGAGCCGTTCGTCGCCCTGCTGGTATCCTTCAGTGCCATGTGGCTGATGCGCTACGCCGACCCCCGGTTCAGCATCCTGCTGGCGCTCTCCAGTGCCATCATGGCGGCGACATTCTACGTCCAGTGCGCCCTGGTGCTCCGGGAGCTCGGCTGGCGCGATGCGCCGGCGCCGTGAACATGGATCGCCGGAGCTTCCTGTCGCTCCTCCCGCCCGCCCTGGCGGCGTTCCGGCTCCAGCCCGCTGGCCAGGCCGCTGGAAGGTTGCGGCTGGTGGAGCGCTGGTCGTGGGCCATGGGCCAGCCGGTTCACCTGAGACTCTTCACCGACAGCGAGGACCGGGGTTACGAGGCTGCCCAGGCGGCGTTCGCCGAGCTGCGCCGGGTGGAGGGGTTGCTCTCCCGCTTCGACCCCGCCAGTGAGCTGAACGAGCTGCACCGGCTGGCCGGCCGCCGGCCGCTGGTGGCCAGCACCGACCTGCTGGCGGTTCTCGGCGCCGCGGCGGCCCACCGCGCGGCCAGCGGCGGCGCGTTCGATATCGCGGTCGAGCCGCTCATGCGGGTGTGGGGATTCCGGGAGGCGCGAAAGGCGGTCCCCGGCAGCCGGGAACTGGCCGAGGCCGGCGCGGCGCTGGCCGCCGCCGAGGTGCGGATTGATGGGCAACGGGTCTTCCTGCCCGCCGCGCACACCCGGCTGGATTTTGCCGGGATCGGGGTGGGCTACGGGCTCGATCGGGCCGGCGTGCTGCTCCGCCGCCTCGGCATCCACCGGGCGCTGCTGGAGATCAGCGGGGATATCCTGGCCATCGGCGCGCCGCCCGGCAGCGACGGGTGGCCGGTGGACGTAGTGGCGCCGGCCCAGGGGACTGAGAGCGGGCACGGCGACGCGGCCTGGTCGCCCGCTCCGGTCCTTGCCACCGTGCGGCTGGCCGACCAGGCCCTGGCCACCAGCGGCCAGTCGGCCGAGCGCCGGACGCTTGGCGCCACGAGCGTAGGCCACGTGATGGATCCCGCGGCCATTGCCCCGGTCCGCGAACGCTGGCAGGCCACGGTCGTGGCCCGCTCCGGCGTGGCCGCCGATGTCCTCGCCAAGGCGCTCCTGGTGAGCGGCCGCCGCTCCCCCGCCATGCAGGCCAGCTGGCTGGTTCCCTCGGCATCCGGCTGAGGCCTCGAGCGGGCCCGCGCCGGGTCAGTTCCGGGTGCTGTCGCCCCGCTCCCGCTCGGTCTGCCAGCGGGCGATGACCCGGGCGCGCTCCCGCTCGATGCGGCGAAGGGCCTCGCGCCAGGCGCTGGTGGTGCTGGCGCCATAGGCAATGCCGAACTCCTCGAACACCGGCAGCGGCGCATCGAACACGTAGATGGCCGTGGCCTGCTGGCGCACCCCCAGCTGGCGGCTGGAGAAATTCGCCGTGTAGGGCAGGATGGCCGAGGGGCGGCGGAACTGGTTGCGGTAGAGGAGCAGGAAGTTCTCCGGCTCGAAGCGGGCCTCGGCCTGGAGCCCGAAGAACGTCACCAGGGCCAGCCCCGGGTCCGACAGCCCGCTCTGCCGCGCCACCGAGTCAACCCGGCCCTGGAACTCCACCACCAGGCTGTGCAGCGACTCATACGCGTCCCGCGACAGGAGGCGCAGCAGCCGTTCATCCAGCGGCAGGAACCGGACGTCGATGTCCTGGGCCCGGAACCGGACGCTGAGCTGTTCCTGGTTGAACGAGCCGTAGCCCACCGGCGGCAGGTCGGTGGCGATGCCGCCGTCCTGGGCCCGGACCCGGCCGGCGCAGGCCAGGAGCAGCAGGAGCATGCCGGCCCAGGGCCAGCGCGGGGTTCGCATCACGGGTGCTCCGAGGTGGCCAGGGAGAGGAGACTGGCGCCGAGATCGGCGATTCCCTCCCCGGTGGAACTGCTTGTAAGCTGAACCTGCTCCTCCGGCAGCGCCAGCCGCTTCACCACCTCGGCCAGCCGGCGCTTGCGTTCCCCGAAGGGCAGCTTGTCGCCCTTGGTGAGCGCCGCCAGGACCGGCACGCCGGTCCCGGCCAGCAGGTCCCCATACTCGCGGTCGGCGGCAGTGAGGTCGTGCCGGACGTCCAGCAGCCAGAGCACCCCGCTCACGGTGGTGCGCTTCTCCATCACCCCGCGCACCAGCCGCTGGTACCGGGCCCGCTCGGTTCGTGACACCTTGGCAAACCCGTAGCCCGGCAGGTCGAGGAGATACAGCGTCGGGAGCTGGAAGACGTTGACCTGCGCGGTGCGGCCCGGGGTGTTGCTGACCCGCGCCAGCTTTCGCCCCACGAGGGCATTGAGGAGGCTCGACTTGCCGACGTTGGACCGGCCCAGCAGCACGATCTCTGGCAGCCGGGGTGTCAGGACGTGGGTGGCATCGGGGAAACTGCCCCGAAAGACCACGGGAAGGTCCGCGAAGGGGGCGTCGCTTTCCTGGGCCGGCGGGTGAATGACCACCTTGGGTGCGTGCGTCACTTCTGCTTCCAGCGTGGTGCCCGTGAATCCAGACCGGCCGCCCAGGCCAGGCCGGGCTCCGGGAGGTCTGCTGTCCGAAAAAGCCATGCGGGGCGGGGTGCCCGCCGCGCGCTGCCGTTGGCCTGCCTGGGGAGGTTTCCCACCCACGTGAGGCTCACCGACGCACGCTCAGGACACACCGCCCCGCCCGCTTTCCGATTTCTGTCCGTCCGCCTGGCCGCCTGGCCGCCTGTCCGCCGTCCGCGTGACCGCCCGCCTAGGCTTCCCGCTTCTGCCTGGCCCGCTCGGTGACCACCAGCGGCGGCTGGCCGTCCGTGACGCACTCCTTGGTGATGACCACCTCGCGGACATCGTCCCGGGTGGGCAGGTCGAACATGATGTCGGTCATCATGCCCTCGAGGATGGCGCGGAGACCGCGCGCGCCGGTGCCCCGCTTGAGGGCCTTCTGGGCCACCGCCCGGAGCGATTCCGGGTCGAAGGTGAGCCCCACCGACTCCATCTCGAAGAGCTTCTTGTACTGCTTGCTGAGCGCGTTCTTGGGCTCGAGCAGGATCCGCATGAGCGAGTCCTCGTCCAGCGCCTCCAGGGCCACCGCCACCGGCAGCCGGCCCACCAGCTCGGGGATCAGCCCGAAGCGCAGCAGGTCGTCCGGCTCCACCTCGGCGAAGGGGTTCTTCTTGTCGAAGGACGGGCCGCCGGCGCTGTCGTTGCCGAAGCCGATCTGCTGCCGCCCGGTGCGGGCCTGGATGATCTTCTCCAGCCCGTCGAAGGCGCCGCCGCAGATGAACAGGATGTCCTTGGTGTTGATCTGGATGTATTCCTGCTGCGGGTGCTTGCGGCCGCCCTGGGGCGGGACCGAGGCCACCGTGCCCTCGAGGATCTTGAGCAGCGCCTGCTGCACGCCCTCCCCCGAGACGTCCCGGGTGATGGACGGGTTCTCCGACTTGCGGGCGATCTTGTCGATCTCGT
>CAZCVG010000121.1:0-8216 GCA_964501735.1 uncultured Gemmatimonadaceae bacterium
GGTCTCCGCCGACACGGTGATCACCGATCTCCAGGGCCGGGCGCAGGTGAGCTGGGTTATGGGTCCGGCAAAGGGTTACGACACCCTCGCGATCCGGCATCTCCAGCTGGAGCGGCGCATTGGCGCGATCGCGCTTCCGCCGCTCGTTCCCGATTCGCTCGCTGCCGGCGAATTCCACACCTGCGTGCTCGATGCAGCAGGCCAGGTGTATTGCTTCGGGCTCAATTTTGCCGGAGAGGTCGGTACTGGAGACACCACCAGCGCGTTCACCCCAGCCCCCCTGAACGCGCCAGCCTTCCGCTCGATCGTGGCGGGTGCCAGCCACACCTGCGGGCTGACCCCGCAAGCCGGGCTCTATTGCTGGGGAACGGCGCTGTCCCTCCTTGGTCTTGCCCCGACATTGCAGGCGATCGGCCTTGCGTTCACCCAGATTACCGCCGGTTCCGGCTCCACCTGTGGTGTGACGGCCGCCGGTGCGGGGTACTGCTGGGGGCAGAACGGCACCGGTCAACTCGGCGAAGGGTCCACCACCGGTCGCCCGAACCCGACTCCGATCCTGGGGAACCTCCGCTTCCGTCAGATTGATGCCCACTATGATCTCGCCTGTGGGCTGACCACGGGCGGACGGGCGTACTGCTGGGGTGGCGGCAAGGCGACCCCGTTCCGGGTTTCTGGCGCCCTCCGCTTCTCGACGGTCGCGGTGTCATCGGACGGCGCCTGCGCGCTGACGATCGACGGAGCGGTCTGGTGCTGGAACTGGGCCACCTACGATCCGGCGCTTCTCGCCGGGGCGCCGCTGTTGGCGAGCCTCGACGGCGGCGGCGGCGGCTACTGCGGGGCCGGGCCATCGAGCCAGGGATACTGCTGGGGCCTGAACTCCTCTGGGCAGGTGGGCGATGGCACCTTGGTGGACCGGCACGCACCTGCTCCGGTCTCCGGCGGGCACTCCTTCACGAGCCTCGCCCGCGGCGGCGGCCACTCATGCGGCCGCACCACCGGCAGCGGGTTGTACTGCTGGGGCGGCACCCCCGCGACGGTGCTCGGCATCGGCGAGTCCATGCGGCGGCGGACACCGACGGCCGTGATGGGCGGCCTGATGTTCCAGTCGGTGAAAGCCGGCCGCCGCTGGAGTTGCGGCGTTACCCTGGCCGGGACGGGCTACTGCTGGGGAGAGAACTCCGAGGGCCAGCTCGGCGACGGCACCCTCACCGAGAGGTGGGTACCCACGGCGGTGGCCGGGGGCCTGACCTGGACGTCCATTGCCCCGGGAGGTGGCGGCGGCGGAACCTGCGGCGTGGCCACCGGCGGCGTCGGCTACTGCTGGGGCGGTACCACCGCCACTCCCGGCCCCATCCCGGGCGGTCTCACGGTCGCGGAGGTGGACCCGGGCGTCGACCATGCCTGCGTGCAAACCCCGGCGGGGGAGCTCTACTGCTGGGGTGCGAACGACGCTGGCCAGCTCGGCGACTCCACCAACACCGCCCGCGCCGTGCCGGCGCTCGTCGCGGGTGGCTACAGCTGGACCCAGTTCAGTGCCGGGGCGGGACATAGTTGTGGTGTGGATGTGAACGGTGTCGGCCGCTGCTGGGGGACCCAACTCGGTCTCGGCAACGGAGGGATTGATCGCAACTACCCTGACTCCATCTCGCTGGCCCAGAGCTTCACGTCGGTTGTCACCAATGATTCCGGAGACGATAGCTGTGGTGTCACGACGTCCGGGGAAGCCTGGTGCTGGGGAAGCATGACCGCCTCGAACGTCCCGGTGCCGGTGCCCGGGGGGCATCAGTTCGCGGCCGTGACCATCGGCAATACGCACGTCTGCGGTCTGACCACAGGTGGTCAGGTTCTATGCTGGGGTGATAACAACTATGCCCAGCTGGGTGATGGCACTACCGTCTCCAGAACGACTCCGGCACCGGTTGGCGGTGGACAGACCTTCAGCCGGGTCAGCGCAGGTGAAATCCAGACCTGCGCCGTTGATCCCGGCGGCGTAGCCTACTGCTGGGGCGGGAATGACAACGGAGCCCTCGGTATCGGCACCGCGGCAACCATGCCGTCGCCGGTGCAGGTCTGGTGAAGCCTGCCGTGATCCTTCCATGCCGAATCGTGCGCTGGCCATGTCGCATTCGCTGGACCCTTCGGCCCATGTCAGCTCGCGGTCGGCGGTGAGAGGAATGCGCCGTTGACCAGGCCGGGGCGCCGTACTGCTGGGCAGGCCTCACCTCTGTCTCCCCTCGCACCCGGCCCAGCGGCCGGGCCAGTACCAGCTGGACCCTGCCAGAGTGGGCAGCGCCCTACCGCGTCACGGCCACGGTAGACGGTCTGCCGCCGGTCACCTTCCGCGCCACCGCGATCCCCGAGTTCGGCTGGCCGGCGCCACGCGCTTCATCCCGCAACGTCCGCCCTGACCGGGCTGCCGCAGGTTTGCCGCAGCGGTGCCGGTTGCCCACATTATCCGAGTCTCCCGCCTACCGAGTCCGATGTCGCGACGCCGCTACCACGGCCTGCTGGTCATGCCCCTGCTCTTCGCCTGCTTCGGCGACGAGGGCACCGGGCCGCGCCGGGTGCCGAGTGGGCTGGAGATCGTGGCGGGCGGGATGCAAACGGGGGCCGTGGCGCAACCCCTGGGCTCTGCGCTCACCGTGCGGGTGCTGGATCAGCGCGATGAGCCGATCGCGGGGGTGCTGGTGCAGTTTGTCCTGGCGGACACCGCGGGCAGCCTGTCCCACCTGACGCGGACCACCGGACCCGACGGCCAGGCCGCGACGGTGTGGACCCTGCCCCAGGTGGCGGGCGCCTACTCCGCGCTGGCCCGGGTGGCGGGGCTCGATTCGGTTGAGTTCGCCGCCACGGCCGTCCCCGCCGCGGCCGCCACGCTGGCCCTGGTGTCCGGCGGCGGGCAGGCCGCCCTGGCCGATTCCACGCTGGAGCAGCCGATCGTGGTCCGGGTGGACGATGTGTTCGGCAACCCGGTTGGAGACGTGGCGGTGACCTTTGCCGTCACGCGCGGAAATGGCACCGTCACGGCCTCGGCCACCAGCGATTCTGCCGGCCACGCCTCGGCGCAATGGCGCGTGGGGCCCCTGCCCGGGTTTGACAGCCTTCGGGTGTCCGTGCCGGCCCTCACTCCGCTCGATCTCGGTGCAGAGTCCCACCCGGCTCCGCCGCTCAATGACGGGCTCGACGCGGGGGAGGGCTTCTCCTGCCGCCTGGATGCCGGCGGTGCGGCCTCCTGCTGGGGGGCCAACCAGTTCCACCAGCTCGGCGCAGGGGATACCGTGGCCCACCCCGAGCCGACTGCGGTGAACGGCGGGCAGGTGTTCCGCACCATCAGCCTGGGCTGGCAGGCCTGTGCCATCACCATGGCGGACCGTCTGTACTGCTGGGGGGCCAACCAGGGGACCAACCAGACCGGACCGGTGGATCAGGCCGTGACCGCGCGGCGGGTGAGCGCCGGCCGGTTCCACTTCTGCGGCCTCGACCTCGTGGGCACGGCGTTCTGCTCGGGCGATAACAGCTACGGGCAGCTGGGCGTCGGCTCGCTGTCCGGGGGATACGGAGGCTATCTCGAGGTGGCCGGTGGCCTGCGCTACCGCAGCATCAGCGCCGCCCAGAACCACACCTGCGCGCTGAGCCTTGCCGGCCGGGCGTACTGCTGGGGCTGGAATCAATTCGGCGAACTGGGCACCGGCACCGGACCGGACACGGCCCTCGCGCCAACCGCCGTGGCCACCACCCTGAGATTCACTGACTTGGTCGTCGGACGCCATCACAGCTGCGGGCTGACGCTCGCGGGTGACGCCTGGTGCTGGGGCCGCAACAGTTCCGGGGAACTGGGCGATGGCAGCGTCCAGGACCAGCCAATGCCGGTCAAGGTCAGCGGCGGGATCCGGTTCGCCGAGTTGTCGCTGGGGACCGACCATAGCTGCGGCACGGCGAACGACGGCACCGGCTACTGCTGGGGGAGGAACCTCCGTGGCCCGCTGGGGGATGGCACCACGGCCAGTCGGTCCACTCCCGTGCCCGTGAGCGGCGGCTACCTCTGGGCCAGCCTCCGGGCCGGCAGCCAACACACCTGTGGCAGGACGGTCACCGACCAGGTGCTCTGCTGGGGCCTCAACTGGGATGGCCAAGTCGGCCTCGAGACCGCCACACGCCGGACCCCCACGCCGGTCGCGGGGGGAGCGCAATACAGCATGGTCTCCGTCGGCACCGATCATGCCTGTGCCGTCACCGTGGGACAGGTGGGGCACTGCTGGGGAGAGAACCTGGCCGGCCAAATCGGTGACGGCACCACGACCCGCCGCCCCGTTCCGACGGCCATCGCCGGCGGGCAGAGTTTCCTGTCCGTCGAGGCCGGCTACGTGGCGTCGTGTGGGCGGACACCCGCCGACCTGGTCTACTGCTGGGGACTGGGCACATACCATCAGTTTGGCGATGGCACCAACACCGCTCGCCCTCAGCCTACCTCGCCGGCCACCGGTCTGGGCGCGAGCAGCGTCGATGTCGGGCTCGCGCAGGCCTGCAGCCTGGACACCGCCGCCGAGGTGCGCTGCTGGGGAGAGAACTATCTCGGTGAAGTGGGCGACGGTACCACCGTGCCGAGCGACCAGCCGGTGGTCGTGGCCGGCGGGCGGCAATGGAGCGGGGTGATCACGGGCGCATTTCTCACTTGCGGCACGGCGAGCACCGGCCATCTCTTCTGCTGGGGCAGGAACCTCGGCAACGGCAGCGACACCGCCGCGTCCGTGCCGGACTCGGTCCACCTGGCGGTTCCCGTCGCCCGGGTCGCGATCGCGCTCGAACTGAGCCTCGCCTGCGCCGTCGGGACGGATCAGGCCGGGTACTGCTGGGGCTCGAGTAATACGGGAGCGCTGGGGGATGGCAACGACGTATCCGCGTCTACCACCCCCGTGCCGGTGATCGGGGGTTACGCGTTCCAGGACATTGCGGTGGGAACCAGCCATGCCTGCGGCCTGACCCCCGGTGGCCAGGTGGTGTGCTGGGGATCCAACGCCCTGGGCCAGCTCGGCGATGGCACGTTCCTGAGCCGAGCCACGCCCGGCCCCGTGAGCGGCGGCGGGACCTACGTGACCCTGGCCGCCGGCGGAGGCGAGACCTGCGCTATCGACACGGGCGGAACCCTGTCCTGCTGGGGCGCCAACCGGAACGGGGAACTCGGCATCGGCATGGACGGATCGGTGCTGGTGCCTGCCCTCATACCGTAGCCCGGCCATGTCCCATGCCGCTCAATGCCGAGACATGTACTGCCCCTGAAACCGTTTGGGTGATGTTTTCCCTTGGACGATCAGGGACGGCTCCGACGCCGCGGAGGAGTTCCCTAATGATCAGGTCCGGGCCCAGCCGGGCTCAACGCGGCCGATTCTGCCGAGTGGTGGGGTGAGGCAATGGTCACTGTGAGTTGTCCCGCTTTGGAGAAGTCTCCTCCAGCGCTACCCCGACTGCTTCTGCGCATCAGGGCATTGGCGATGGCTGTCGCTGGCATGGGACTGACCCTCGCGTGCGGCAACGACCCTGGCAAGAGCACCGGGCCTCGGCCCGTGCCCGCCCTGCTCGAGGTTGTGACGGGCGCGGTTCAGGCGGGCACGGTGGGGGAGGCGCTCGACACGGTGCTCACGGTGCGGGTGCTGGACCAGTTCGGGGCCCCGCTGACCGGCATCTCAGTGCGGTTCAGCGTGGCCTCCGGCGGTGGCATCGTCCTTCCCGCGACCGTGGTGACCGGCGCAGACGGCCGGGCCACCGGAACCTGGACACTCGGCGGTTTGCCCGGTCTGCACACAGCGCGCGCGGTCGTGGCCGGCCTCGACTCGGTAGGTTTTCAGGCAACGGCCGCGACGGGGCCGTTCGCCCGCTTGGCAATTGCCGGGGGCGACGTTCAAGGGAACGAGCCCGGGCAGCCGCTCGATTCGGCGCTCGTGCTCCGGACCACGGACCGCTTCGGCAATCCCGTGGGCGGGGTACCGGTGAGCTTCTCGGTTGTCCCGGGAACCGGCACGCTTGGGACGACGCAAGCCGTGAGTGACGTTGCCGGCCTGACGCAGACCACGCTCACGCTGGGCCAGGCGCCGGGCGTGGTCTTCGTCGAGGCCGCCTCCTCGGGGGCCGGCTCCATTTTCTTCACGGCGACGGCGTTCAGGCCGTTCGTGCCCGACTCGATCGCCACCGGATACGGCACAAGCTGCCACCTCCCGGTCTCCGGCGGCATCCGCTGCTGGGGAGATATCGTACGGGACCCTGACTCCCTGGTGCAGGCCCTGCCATTGCCCGTCACACCGGACCCCGGCCTCGTCGCCCTCACCGCAGGAACCTTCCACGCGTGCGGGCTCACCATGGCCGGGCAGGCGTGGTGCTGGGGAACAGTCTGGGGGCTCAGCCCGGTGGCGGTTGCCTCCAGCCTGGCGTTCCGTCAGATCGATGCAGGGGGCAGCGACACGTGCGGCCTCACTGCCGACGGGGCGGGCTGGTGCTGGGTCGCAGGATGGCCCGCCGGGACAGCTCCCGGCCGGATCGCCATCGGGGCACCGCTTCGCCAAGTCAGCGTTGGCCTAGACCACCGCTGTGCCCTTACCCGCTCGGGCGAGGCCTGGTGCTGGGGCAGCAACCAGAGTGGCCAGCTCGGCGACGGATCGATCAGTGACCATAGCACGCCTGTCCGGGTGCAGACCACACTCCGGTTCCAGAGCATCTACGCCGGCGTATTCATGTCCTGTGCGCTGACCTTTGGCGGCGTGGCCTACTGCTGGGGCGGCCGAAACGTCGGTAGCGACCCGCCGTTTTCGGGTGACGTCCTCACGCCGCGACAGGTGGGAGGCGGCCAGGTCTTCCGCTCGATTTACCCTGGGAAGGACTACGGCTGCGGTATCACGACCGGCGACGCTCTGTACTGCTGGGGGGGCAGCCAGGTCGTGGGCGGGCGCCTCTTTCCGGCCCCGTTCGGGAATGGCGCACCGACGCGAACGGTGAGCCCCTCGTGGTCTCACGCCTGTCTCGAGACCGTCGCGAAGGAAGTCCAGTGCTGGGGCCTCAACTCCCGGGGCGTGGTTGGGGTAGGGTACACCGGGGCCCGCGCCATGCCGGTCGCGGTCAACGGTGAGCCGGAGCTGGTCTCGGTCACCGCAGGGTGGTGGAACACGTGCGGTCTCGATACCACCGGCGCCGCCTGGTGCTGGGGGGTCACGGGGGGGCCGGTGCCGGTGCCGGCTGGGCCCGGGCTCACGTTCTCGGAGGTCCAGCTCCGCGGCTTTCAGCTATGCGGGCGCACCACTGCAGGGCAGCTCTACTGCTGGGAGCCCACGAACTATCCGCCGACCCTGCAGGCGGGCGGCGCCAGCTTTGCGGCATTCACGGCCGGCGGCAACCACATCTGCGGTCTCGCCGGCACGGGCACCGCATCCTGCTTGAACAGCAACGACCATGGGCAGCTCGGCGACAGTACCTTCACGTACCGGACCAGCCCAGTCACCGTGGCCGGGGGCCATCAGTTCCAGCGCGTCGCCGGGGCCGCCCAGCACACTTGCGGTATCGACATCGCTGGCGCGCTGCTGTGCTGGGGCGACGCGGCCTCGCTCGGGACGCCGGCCGCCGCGGATGCACCCTACCCCGTCCCGATTCCTGTTGCGCCGCCGCTCAGCGGTCTGGCAACCTCCCCGCTCACCGACGTGACCTGTGCGATCACCGGCACGGGCAGCGGGCTCTGCTGGGGGAAGAACGACCAGGGCCAGACCGGCACCGGCACCACGGGAGTCCCGGTCGCAACCCCGACGGCGGTTGCTGGCGGCCACACCTTCGCCGAGATCGTCATCGGCCAGACCACGACCTGCGGCCTGACTCCCGCAGGGCAAGCCTACTGCTGGGGCGGAGGTTCGGCGATCGGTGATGGCAGCTTCACCGCCAGGGATACGCCGAGTCCCGTAAGTGGAATGCACCAGTTCAAGGGAATCGCCGTGGGATTGTCCCACGCCTGTGCCCTTGAGGCGGACGGCAGTGCCTGGTGCTGGGGCTCCAATCAGTACGCGGAACTTGGCACTGGACTCGGCGAGACGATTGGGGTGCCAACGACCGTACCGTAACCGTGGACCGACCTCGCCATCGCCCACGGTGACCAGACGCTTCTCCGATCCGCTACCGGACCTCAGTCCCGCAGTATCTCCCGCGCCGCATTGTATCCGCACGCCCCCATCACTCCGCCCCCCGGA
>CAZCVG010000122.1:0-4617 GCA_964501735.1 uncultured Gemmatimonadaceae bacterium
AGCCGGTTCACCGACCTCCTGATCACCGGGCTGACGGCGGGACTGATCGTGCCGCGCTCGGTGACCTACGAAGGCGTCGTGGTCGGCCAGTAGCCGGCCAGGGCCGCCTCCACCAGCGCCGCGGTTCGATCCGCCGCCCCCGCGGCGGCGTCCACCACCGCCCGTGCTGCCGCGCCTGCGGTGGCCCGGGCGGTTTCCTCGTGCAGCCAGTGCTCCCACTGCCAGGCGAGGGCCTGCGCGGCTCCGCGGCCGGGCAGGGGGAGCAGGGCCCCCGCCACCGCCAGGCTCTTCGCCTCCCGGCTTCCGGACCACCGGGGCCCGACCACGACTGGCAGGCCCCACGCCGCCGGCTCGAGGACGGAATGCAGTCCGGCGGTCCCGAATCCACCACCCACATAGGCCATCCGGCCCACGCCGTAGAGCGCGGCCAGCGGGCCCACCTCGTCGAGGACCACCAGCGGGTCCCCGGCGGCGGCCCGGCCCACCGGCACCGCCCTGGGCAGGCCGAGGCCCTGGGCCCTGGCCGCCAGCGCCCTGAGGCGGGCGGGCTCCGGCCGGTGGGGGGCAATGAGGAGGCGGGCGGTTGGCTGCCGGGCCCGGACCAGGCGAAAGGCCTCGAGCAGCACCGCCTCGTCCCCGGGCCAGGTAGATCCGGCCACCAGCAGAGCCCCGCTGCCCGCCAGCGCGGGCCAGCGCTCGGCCGGCCGGGCGGCGGCCACGAGGTCCCGCACCTGGTCGGCCCGCGGATCCCCCGCCACCGCGATCCGCTCCCGCGGCACGCCGAGGCGGGCCAGCCGCTCGACGTCCTCGGGTGCGACGGCGGCGGCCGCGGCGACGCCCTCGTAGGCCCGGCGCATGGTTGCCCGCGCCACGGGACGCAGGCGGCCGCTGTCGGCCTCCAGCTGGGCAGCGATCAGGATGACCGGGATGCGGCGCCGAGCGGCCTCGGCGGCGAAGGTGGGCCACAGGTCCAGCCGGCTGATGAGGGTGGCGCGGGGGCGGAGCGCGTCCAGGAACCGGCCCACCTCCTGAGCGGTGTCCCAGGGGAGGTAGCCATGGACGTCGGCCGCCAGGTCCGCGGCGAAGGGAATGGCGGATGGGCTGAACCAGGTGATGGCCCAGCGCCAATCGGGATGGAGCTGACGGAGACGGGCCAGCACCGGTTCGGCGTGCCGGAGTTCGCCCGCCGAGGCGGCGTGCAGGTGGACCAGCGGCGTGGACCCCGGCTCCTCGCGCCGGGCCCAGGCCGCGACCACACGGGCGCTCTCTTCCCGGCCGAGCAGGCCCTGGGCCAGGCGGGGGTTGCACCACCCCGCGACAGGGAGGAGGGCGCGGATGGCGCCGCTGAGCACGCGGTAGGGCAGGGGCGGCCGGGTCATGTCCCGCAATCTAGCCCGCCGCCGCGGGGCGACCTTGTGGAGCCCGCTGGGCGATTATACGATTCCTCCGTCCGCCCGCAGTCCCACCCGCTTGAGAGGAGGTGATCCATTGTCTAGTGACAGTTGCATCGGCAGCTCGAACAGGGCAAGCGGTCGCCTGGTGAGCTACTGATCTTCGAGGGCAGGGGCTCCACGCCCCGGCCCGCCAGACCCGGGGGATCGCCTCGAGTCCGATGCACACCGAAGGGGCCCGGTCGCCATTCGCGCCGGGCCCCTTCCACGTCCGGGCGCCCGCCCTCGGCACCGGGGCCGGGATGGCCCTATCTTCCCGCATGACCGAGTACTGGCGGGCCACCCGCGCCCCGCGTTACAGCCTCCTCTTTGCCCTGCCCCTGCTGGCGCTGTACGAGCTGCTGGCCCACTTCATCTCCGGCCAGGTGGGTGTCCGCAACGGCGCCGACGTGCTGCTCAAGAGTCTCTTTGTCCTGCTGGGCGGCCAGCTCGGCCTGACGATCTTCGCCGTGGCGGTGCTGGGCACCGGCCTGGTCCTGGTCGGGCGCGACTGGCGGCGGAGCGGATCGCCGAGGGCGGCCTGGTTCGGCGGCATGGCGGGGGAGTCGGTGCTGTACGCCCTCGTCTTCGGAGGGGTGACCAGCACGCTCACCGGGCTGCTCCTGCACGGCCCGGGCGCCCTCAGCGCCTGGCAGGGCACCGCCCTCAGCCTGCCGGCGGAGCTGATGGTATCGCTCGGCGCCGGCTTCTACGAGGAGCTGCTGTTCCGCGTGGTGCTGGTCGCGGCGCTGGCCAAGGTGGCGCTGGGGTGGTTCGGCTGGCGGCCGTGGGTGGCGGGGGTCTTCGCGACGATCGTCGGGGCGTTCCTGTTCAGCGCATTTCACTACATCGGCCCGCTGGGAGATCCGCTGGAGGTGGGCTCGTTTGTCTTCCGGATGGTGGCGGGGCTGCTGCTGAGCGCCCTCTTCCTGCTGCGCGGGTTCGGGATCGCGGCCTGGACCCACGCGCTGTACGATGTCTTCCTGGCCCTGCGGCAATAGCGGGATGCCGGCTTCCGGGCCGGCCGGCTACGGCCTGGTCCGTTCCTTCCAGAGCGAATCGAACACCTGCCGGTAGATCCCGATCGGCTGGGCCCCGGGAATCAGGCCGGCGCCCTCCACGTAGATCGTGGGTGTGCTGGCCACGCCGGACTTGGCCGCCCCTTCACTCTCCGCCTTGATGATGTCGCGGGTCTCGTGCCGTTCCAGGCAGGGGAGGATGTCGCCGCGGGGGATGCCGGCGGAGTCGGCCAGCGTGACCAGGAACGGGGCCGGGTCCTTGAGCGGCGCCCACTTCTGCTGGTACTGGAAGATGAGGTCGTGCACCGGCCAGAACTTGTTGATCCGGGCCGCGCACATCGCCAGCTCGGCGGCGGGGACGGCGTTGGGGTGGATCTGGGTGATGGGCAGGTTGAGGAAGATCCAGCGCACCTTGCCGCTGGCGATGAATTCCCGCTCGATGATGGGGAAGGTCTCGAGGGCCAGGCGCCGGCAGTAGGGGCACTGGAAGTCCGAGAGCTCGTACACCGTGATGGGCGCCTTGAGGTCGCCCTTGGTCCGCTGGGTGAGGAGCGGGTCCACCTGGCCGGCCGCCGCCGGGGCGGCGCGGGGTGCGCGGAAGGCCGCCAGCAGGGCGGCGCCCCCGAGGGCCAGCAGCAGCGAGACCAGCAGGGCGATGCGAGTGCGCATGAGGCCTCTCAGTAGCGCGGGATCCGGCGTCCGGTGGTGCGATCCAGCACCACCCGCCCGCCGGTGACGGGCACATTCCAGTACCACTGGCTGTTCGGGTCCCACGCATCCCAGGAGTGGGCGTAGATCCACCAGTCACCGGCCGGGAGCTTCAGGGTTGCCTTCCCCCACGCGTCGGTGCTGTCGGCGATGGCCTCCCGGCCCATGCCGCTGCTGAGGCGCGCGGTGATGCTGCCGTAGTCCCGGTAGGTGCTATCTTCCCAGCGCGCCATCAGCCCGCGCAGGCTGTCCATGGCCGGGCCGAGGCGGTTGCGGGCCACGGCCAGCGCGCGCTGGGCCTGGTCGCGCCGGTCCCGGCTCCGCCGGAGACTGTCGGAGCCGGTGGCGAAGCGGCGGTAGAGGGAGTCGTACTGGGGGTCGCTCCGGGCCAGCGAGTCGAGCTGCAGCTTGAGCTGGCCCAGGAACCGCTCCTGGGTCTGCACCGTATAGGCGGCGCGGGCGTACGCCGCGAACGGCGCCCGGAAGAGGGCGTAGAGGCTGTCGAGCGGCCGGGTGAGCGCCACCGGCCGCGGGTTGGCGGCCTCCAGTGCGGCGAGCACGCTGTCACGGTTGTAGGAGAGCGCCACCAGCCCGAGCCGGGCCACGGGGGCGTCCACGGAATCGGGACCGGGAATGGCCACTTCGACGGTGACCTCGCGGCCATCACAGGCGGCCAGCGAGCACAACAACAGGGGAATCCAGCGGGTCACGGGCAACCGGTTTCTGCAAAGAGTGCGGAAAGCTACCCGTGCCCTCTGGCTGCTACAACTCCTGCCGGGCCTCCTCGCCGCCCAGAATCCCCGGATCGCCCGCCTCTTTCCCGAGCGCCCCCGCGACTACCTCACCGACGTGGCCGGCATCGTCACGCCGGATGCCGCGGGGCGCATCAACGACCTCGCCGCCCGCCTGCGCACGGCCACCGGGGCGGAGCTCGCCGTGGTCACCCTGCCCACCATCGAGGACCAGGCGCCGGGCGACGTGGCGCTGGCCATCGGCCGGGCCTGGGGCGTGGGCGCGGCCGGCCAGATCGGCGATTCGGCGCGCAATGCGGGGGTGGTGCTGCTGCTGGTGCCACGCACGGCCGACCACCGGGGAGAGGTGTACATCGCCACCGGGCGGGGGATCGAAGGGATCATCACCGACGCCACCGCCGGCCGGATCACCGACCTGATGCTGCCTCACCTGCGGGAAGGACAGTGGAGCGATGCCCTGGTGCTGGGCACCCGGGCCATCGCCGCGGTCACGGCCCGCGGGTTCGGCGTCAGCGATTCCACCCTCGAGGCGGCCGATCCGTTCCGGGGCGGCGGGGCGGGCGAGGGCCTCAACCCGCTGGTCATCTTCGTCATCCTGCTGGTGGTGATGATTGTGCTCTCGTCCCTGTCCGGCCGGGGCGGCCGCCGCGGGCGGCACCGGCGGCGCAGCTCGGTGGTCTGGGGTGGGGGCGGGTTTGGCGGCGGGGG
>CAZCVG010000122.1:4627-6288 GCA_964501735.1 uncultured Gemmatimonadaceae bacterium
TGGGGGCCGCGCCCCGGGCCGGCGGGGGGGGCCGGCGGGGGGCGCCCGGGGGGGGGCGCGGGGGGGGGGGGGGGGGGGGGGGGGCTGGGGGGGGGGGGGTTCGGCGGTGGCTTCGGGGGCGGTAGCTTCGGCGGCGGGAGTGGCTGGGGCGGTGGCGGAGGCGGTTTCGGGGGCTTTGGCGGGGGCGGCGGGTTCAGCGGTGGCGGCGCGGGACGGAGCTTCTAGGAGTGGCGGCGATGAACGATATCGACAAGGCGGTGACCCGGCTGGTCGGGGACCTCGACGGCGCCGGGCTGGGTGGCTACAGTGCCGTGCTGTACGGATCCGCCGCGCGGGGCCAGTACCTGCCGGGGTGGTCCGACATCAACGTGGTCCTGATCCTGGACGACGTGGAAACCGGCACGCTGGAGCGCCTGCACGATCCCCTGGTACGCTGGCGCGAGGTGGCCGGCGACCTCCCGCTCCTGCTGACCCGGGCCGAGTGGCTGCGCTCCGCCGACGCCTACCCGCTGGAGATCGCCGAGATGCGCACCGCCTACCGGGTGCTCCGCGGGGCGGACCCGCTGGCGGGCATGAGCGTCCGGCCGGCCGACCTGCGTCAGGCGCTGGAGCGGGAGCTGCGGGGCAAGCTGCTGCGGCTCCGCCAGGGCTATGCCCTGCTGCACGGGAACGGCCCGGAGCTGGGACGGTTCGTCCGGCGCAGCGTGTCCACCATCCTGTTCCTCTCCCGCGGCCTGCTGATCCTGGTGGGCCAATCGCCCCCGCCCGACCCGGTGGACCTGGTGCAGGCCGCCGGCCGGGCCGCCGGGTTTGACGGGGACCAGCTCGCCCGGATCGTGACCCGGCGGGGGGTGAAGGACTGGGCCTGTTCCGAGTCGGACATGCGGGGATACCTGGCGGCCGTCGAGTCGGCGGCGCGCTTCGTGGATCACTTTCAGAATGGAGATCGGGGATGATGCGTACGTCACCAATGATCCTGCTTGCGGCCCTGACGCTGGGCGCCAGCGGCTGCGGCTATAACCGGATCCAGGCGCTGGATGAGCAGGTCAACCGCGCCCAGGGCCAGATCGCCGCCCAGCTGCAGCGCCGGGCCGACCTGATCCCCAACCTGGTGGAGACCGTGAGGGGCTTCGCCAAGCAGGAGTCCACCATCTTCACCGAGGTGGCCAATGCCCGCGCCCGCCTGGCCGGGTCCATCCAGACCGGCAACCTCGAGGACATGGCGGCTGCCAACCAGGCGCTCAACGCGCCGCTGGGCCGGCTCCTGGCCATCGTCGAGAACTACCCGGCCCTCAAGTCCGACGCCAACTTCCGGGCGCTCCAGGACGAGCTCACGGGGACCGAGAACCGCATCGCCACCGCCCGGCAGGACTACAACGACGCGGTCAACCAGTTCAACAGCTATATCCGGACCTTTCCCTACAACCTGACCGCCAAGATGTTCGGGCACGGGACGCCGCGGGCGTATTTCGAGGCCAAGGAGGGGGCGGAGGAGGTTCCGCAGGTGAAGTTCTAGGAGTTGGGCGATTGGGCGATTGGGCGATTGGGGGATTGGGGGATTGGAACAACGAGAACGCCCCGCTCATGCAGCGGGGCGTTCCACTTGCCCAATCGCCCAATCGCCTAATCGCCTAATCGCCTAATCGCCTAATCGCCTAATC
>CAZCVG010000122.1:6388-8073 GCA_964501735.1 uncultured Gemmatimonadaceae bacterium
AATCGCCTAATCGCCTAATCGCCTAATCGCCTAATCGCCTAATCCACCACCACGTCGGGCAGCACGTAGCGGAGCGGGTCCACCGGCTTGCCGTTCACGTGCACCTCGTAGTGCAGGTGCGGGCCCGTGGCCAGGCCGGTGTTGCCGACCTCGGCGATGATCTCCCCGCGGGCCACCCGCTCGCCCCGGCGCACCAGGACCCGGGAGGCGTGGGCGAACTTGGTCCGGATGCCGAAGCCGTGGTCGAGCTCGATCACGTTGCCGTAGCCCGCCTCCCAGCCGGCGGTTACCACGGTGGCCGCGGCGGGCGACTGGATGGGGGTGCCGGTCGGCGCGGTCACGTCAATGCCCTCGTGGGGGCGGGCATAATGGAGCACCGGGTGCTCGCGCATGCGGCTGAAGGCGCTGGAGAGCCAGCCGGCCGTCGGCATGATGGACGGCATGGAGGCCAGCCGGTCACGGTGCAGTTCGAGGCTGTCCCCCGCCTCGTCGTACGAGGCGGCCAGCAGGTTGGCGCGCCGGATGAGGGCGCCCAGTTCCACCCGGACCTCGCTGGCCCGGCGTCCCAGCACCCCGGCGCTGGCCAGGGCGGCGGGCGGTCCGGCTGGGCCGCCGATACCGGCCTGCTGCACGCTGGGATCGTTGGGCTCGAGATTGGCCAGCAGCCGGATGCGCACGTCGCGCTGGGCGATGGTGGACAGGGTATCGGAGAGATCGGACAGCTGGCCCTGAAGCTGGCCGATTTCCCGGGCCAGCTGGGCATTCTCCCGTTCCAGGCGGTCGGCGCGTTCGAGGTCCACGGTGCGGGACACGGTGCCATAGCCCAGCGCCAGCGCCAGGAGGCCGAGGACCACGCCAGCGCTCGCCGCGGCCTTGAGCAGCCGCTGCGACACCTCGATCATCCTCGAGGCGCCGGAGCCCGGAGGCACCAGCACGATGGTCCACTTCCGTTTCGACATGACGACCCCTGGGAACGAGCCGGAACTACCCGGTTCGCTAAGGAAATACCGTGCCCAATGAGGGGGGAGCCGCTGGGGGCGGCACGAACGCGCGATAGTATGGCCCCCGGGGCAGGGGGTGTCAAGTGCGGTAGGTCACTGCCAAGTACTTGACTGTCAAGGATTTGGAGGGGGCGGTTTGGGGAACAGGCCCTCCGGCTTCTTCACAATGGCGCCCGCCCCGCCGGGCGCGCTGGTGCGGGCCCAGGCGCCGGAAACCGGTCCCTCTTGGCCGAGGTGATGCCAGAGTTCTGCCGCTTTGCCCGGCATGAAGGGGGAAACAAGTACCGCCAGGCGGATCAAGCAGCCGGCCAGGGCGGCCAGGGCCCGGTCCAGGTCGGCGTCCTTGCCCTGCTTGGCCAGGGTCCACGGGGCCACCTGCACGATGTACTGGTTGGCGGCGGTGACCAGGGCCCACGCCGCGTCGGCCCCGGCCCGAAGGTCGATGGCGTCCATCGCCGCGCCATAGCGGGCCACCGCCTCGTCGCCGGCCTCGTCGAGCGTGGTGGGCCCGGTGGCGGCGGGCACCCGGCCGCCGCGGTACTTCTCGATCATGGCCAGGGCCCGGCTGGCGAGGTTGCCGATCCCGTCGGCCAGGTCGGCGGTGTAGCGCTCGTCGAAGCGCTCCCAGGTGAAGTTGCCGTCGTTGCTGAACCCCACCTCGCGCAGCAGGAAGTAGCGCAGCGC
>CAZCVG010000123.1:0-7949 GCA_964501735.1 uncultured Gemmatimonadaceae bacterium
GCCCGGACCGATGCGTATGTGGTGGCCCGGCTGGCCCAGACCGACCTGCTCCGGCTGGAACTCCACACCGGCCGCACCCACCAGATCCGGGTGCACCTGGCCCACACCGGCCATCCCGTGGTGGGCGATCCGGTCTACGGCGGCGGCGGCAGCCGCCGGATTTCCGGGGTCCAGCGGACCGAGGCCGAGGCCCTCGAGCGGCTGACTCCGCGGCAGGCACTGCACGCCGCCTGGCTCAAGTTCCGGCACCCGGCCAGCGGTGAACCGCTTGAATTCCAGGCCGAATGGCCTGACGACCTGCGGCCGCTCCTGGCCCGCGCGGTAGGCGGTGAGGGCGCCGTTGCTCCGCCCGAACCCCTCCGCTATCTTGGCTTCTTTGAAGGACATGGCTGACCTCACAGTACACCGGCTGGTGCTTTTCCGGCTGGGCACACTGCCCTGCGCGGCGGCGGCGACCGTGGTTCGCGAAGTGATCCCGGCGGGCCGCCCAACCCGCATCCCCGGCGCCCTCGATTCGGTAGCGGGCCTGCTGAATCTTCGCGGGGCGCTGCTCACGGTAGTGGACGGGCGGCGGGCGCTCGGCCTGGCCGGAATGCAGGCAGAACCCGAGTCGGTCCTGGTGATTGACCAGGATGCGCGGGCCTTCGGGGTGTCGGTGGACGAAGTGCTCGACCTGGTCAACGTGCCGGACGAGGACCTTGCCCGGGGCGAGCACCTCCCCGGGGTGGATCCCCGGCTGGTGGAAGCGGTTGGCCGGCACGGGGGCCGGGTGTTCGCGGTGCTGGACATGGACGCGCTCTTGGCGCCCGCGATCGGCTGAGCACGGCGCAGGACTGACGGTGCAGTGGGCCGACCGGCACAGCCGGGCGGCGTCGGCCACCGGACCGACCCCATTCGTCCGGCTTTCGGCAATCGTTCCAATGTCGCTGCTCGACTTCACGGGAGGCCGCGTGAGCCAGACGGTGCTGGTGTGCGATGACGCCATCTTCATGCGCACCATGATCACGGACATCCTGCAACAGGCCGGGTTCGAGGTGGTCGGCGAGGCGGAGAGTGGGCGGGAGGCTGTGGAGAAGTACCGCGCGCTCAAGCCCGACCTGGTCACCATGGACATCGTGATGCCTGACATGGGTGGCATCGAGGCCGTTCGCGAGATCTGCAAGGACGACCCGGAGGCCCGGATCCTCATGTGCAGCGCCATGGGGCAGCAGGCCCTGGTGGTCGAGGCCATCCAGGCCGGCGCCAAGGACTTCGTGGTCAAGCCATTCCAGCCCTCCCGCGTGCTCGAAGCGGTCCAGCGCATCCTCGGCTGAGGCCGGCATGGACCTCTCCCGCTACGCGGCCCTGTTCGTCACGGAGAGCCGGGAGCAGCTCGGGGCCTGCTCGCAGGCGCTGCTGGAATGGGAGCGGCACCCGGGGGCGGCGGAACCGGTGGTCAGCCTGTACCGCGCCATGCACACGTTCAAGGGCATGGCGGCGGCCATGGGGTACTCCAACCTGACCGAGCTGGCCCACCGGAGCGAGTCGGTGCTGGACCTGCTGCGGAGCGACCCGGCCTCGGGCCGGGACCTGATTGACCTCTTCTTCCGGGTGGTGGATGGCCTGGAGCAGGGGGCGGCGGTGGCGGTGGACGGCGGGGACTCCGGTCTCGACTTCGCGCCGCTCCTGGCCGAGCTGGACGAGGCCTCGGTGGCCGCCGCGCCCACCGGCAGCTGGGCCATCCCGGCGCCGGCCCCGGCGGTGGTGGCCGCCCCGGCCGAGGCGGCCCGGGCTGGCCGTGAGGTGCGGGTGACCATCCGGCCCGATGCCACGATGCGCGGCGCCCGCGCCCTGATCGCGCTGCGCAAGGCCGAGGCGCTGGGAACGGTGAGCGGGCTGCGGCCGGGGGTGACGGCCTTCGACCAGGACGGGTTCGACGGGCGCTTCACCTTCGACCTGGTCAGCGCCGCCCCGGACGCCGAGGTGGCGGCGGCCATCCTCACCGCCGGGGACGTGCAGTCCATCGAGTTCGGGGCTGCCGGGGGGACGGGGCGGGGCCAGGCCGCGGCGGAACGCGGCCGCCAGATCCGGATTGATCTCCGGCGCCTGGACGCCATGATGAACCGGGTGGGAGAGCTGGTGGTCGCCCGGGGCCGGCTGCTGGAGCTGGCCGAGCAGAGCGAGTCGCCCGACCTCAAGGCGGTGGCGGCCCGGATCGGGCGGGTCACCAACGACCTGCACGGCGAGGTCACCCAGGCCCGCCTGACGCCGGTGTGGCAGGTGTTCGACCGCTTCCCGCGGGTGGTGCGCGACCTGGCCCGCCAGCTGGGCAAGCGGGTCCGGTTCGAGGTGGACGGGGAGGACACCCAGCTGGACCGGGCCCTCCTCGACGAGCTGGGCGAGCCGCTGATCCACCTGCTCCGCAACGCGGTGGACCATGGCATCGAGCCGCCGGCCGTCCGGAAGGAGCGGGGCAAGCCCGAGGAGGGCCTGATCCGGGTCAGCGCCTCGAGCGACCGCACCACGGTGCTGATCCGGGTGGGAGACGACGGCGCCGGGATCGACCGGGGCCGGGTGCTGGCGGCGGCGATCCGCGACGGGCTGGTCCCGGCGGACACCGCCGAGCTGCCTGACGATGTGCTGCTCCGGGTGCTGGCCCGGCCCGGCTTCTCCACCGCCCAGGCCGTCACCGATGTCTCGGGGCGGGGCATGGGGATGGACGCGGTGATGTCCCGCCTGCGCACCATGGGCGGCTCGGTGGAGGTGGCCACCACGCCGGGGCGGGGCAGCGAATTCACCCTGCGCCTGCCGATGACGCTGGCGATCGTCCGGGTGCTGCTGGCGCGGGTGGGCGAGGAGCGCTACGCCATCCCGCTGGCGGGCATCGCCGAGACGGTGGAATTCCGGCCGGACCATGTCGCGGCGCTGGAGGGCCGGGAAGCCTACATCCTGCGGGAGCGGCTGGTCCCCACGGTGCGCCTGCGGGAGCGGCTGGGGGCGCTGGGGGAACGGACCCCAGGCCGCTCGCCGGGGGTGATCGTGGAGGTCGGGGAGCGCCGCGCGGTGGTGGTGGTGGACGCAGTGCTGGGTCAGCAGGAAATCGTCGTCGAGCCGTTCGACGCGCCGAAGGGGATGCTGCCGGTGTTCAGCGGGGCCACGATCCTCGGGGACGGCGTGCCCGCGCTGATCGTCGACCCGGCCGCGCTGGTCTGAGGAGGGCCGCATGGACGACGTGAGGGAACTGCACGCCCTGCAGCGCGACGCGCTGCGCGAGGTGGCCAATATCGGCGCCGGGCACGCCGCCACGGCGCTGTCGCAGCTGACCAACCGCCGCATCATGATCTCCGTGCCGGAGGTCAACATCGTCCGCCTGGAGGAGGTCCCCGAGATCCTGGGCCGGGCCGACGAGGTGGTGGCGGCAGTGCTGATGCACATGATGGGCGACCTCACCGGCCGGACCCTGGTGCTGTTCCCGGAAGCCTCCGCGCGCGAGCTGTGCGACATCCTGCTCCGCCGGGCGCGGGGCACGACCACCGCCTTCGGGGAGATGGAGCAGTCGGGGCTCAAGGAGGTGGGGAACATCCTCTCCAGCGCCTACATGAACGCCCTGTCGGATTTCATGGGCATGATGCTGGTGCCCTCCGTGCCCAGCCTGGCGATCGACCAGAGCGGCGCCGTCCTGACCTCGATCTACATGAACTTCGGCTACGACCGGGACTTCGTCTTCTGCGTGGAGACCCGGTTCCTGTTCGAGGATCCGGGACTCACCCTCCGGGGGCACTTCCTCCTGCTCCCCGATCTCGCCAGCCTGCGGGCCATCTTCGACGCCATCCGCCTCCCCTGAGGCAGCCGTGACCGGGCCCGCGCTGTCCGATCGCGACCTGAGCGTGCTCCGGTCCTTCGCGCGCCGCATTGACCCGGCGGACGCGGGCGCGCACAACAACCTGGGCGTCCTCTACTACCAGAAGGGGCTGGTCCCCGAGGCCATCGAGGAGTTCCTCCGGGCGCTCGAGCTGGACTCGCGCATGCAGGTGGCCCGCGAGAACCTCGAGATCGCCTACCACGCCACCGGGTACTACGATCGCCGCATGGCGGAGCTGCGGGAGCGGCTGCGCCGGGACCCGCTCGACGCCGAGGCCCGCTGGGCCCTGGGCCGCACCGCGGCCGCGCTGGGGCAGTGGGACGAGGCCGCCACCGCGTTCGCCGAGCTGCTGGAGCGCAATCCCGGGGACGTGCCCGCGCTGCTCCAGCTGGGCCTGGCCGAGCGCGGCCGGGGGCAGTTCGACGCCGCCACCGCCGCCTTCGAGCGCGCCCGGCAGCTCGATCCCGATAGTCCCGTCACCCTCTTCCACTACGGCGAGGTGCTGTACAACCGGGGGCTTTCCGACCAGGCCCGCACGGCGCTGGAGGAGGCCGTCGGCCGCAACCCCGAGTACGCCGACGCGTTCTACCTGCTCGCGTTCGTGTACGGCGACCTCGGCCTCCACGAGCAGGCCCGGGCCGCCACCGCGAGGGCCACCGCCCTCAACCCCACCCTCGCCCGGGCCCAGAACAACCTCTCGCTCAGCCGGTACGAGGCGCTCTCGGGGGCGGGTCCCCAGCGGGCCGGCGACCGCTCGCGGCTCTCCTCGCCCCGGCCCCAGGTGGTGGAGGGCGCCGGGCTGGCGCACCACAACCTCGGGCTGGCCTTCCGGCAGAAGGGCTACTATGTCGAGGCCCTGCGGGAGTACCGCCTGGCGCTCGACGCCGGGGAAGAGCCGCGGCTGGTGCGGCAGGCCATGGCCGAGGTGTACCTCCTGCGCCGCGACCTGGCGGCGGCGCTGGAGATCTACGACGCCCTCCTGGCCGAGGACAGCGGCTCGCCCAAGCTCTGGAACGAACGGGGCGTGTGCCTGCACCAGTCGGGGCAGCGCGACGATGCCGTCCGCTCCTACCAGCGGGCGATCCAGGTGGACCCCGCCTATGCGCTGGCGTGGAACAACCTCGGCGTGCTGCGCACCCAGGAGGCCGAGGGAGACGGCGCCCTGGAGGCCTTCCAGCAGGCCCTCAAGTACCGGCCCGGGCTTACCGCGGCCCGGCTCAACCTGGCCCTGGCGCTGTTCCACCGCCGCCGCCTGCAGCTGGCGCTGGAGGCGTACCGCCAGGTGCTGGGGGAGCACAGCGACAACGCCACCGCGTGGAATGGCGTCGGGCTGGTCCTGGTGGAGCTGAAGCGATTCGAGGATGCCCGCCACGCCTTTTCCCGGGCGGTGGAGGCCGATGCCGCCAACGCCTCGGCTCACTACAACCTCAGCTTCACCCTGAGCCACCTCGGGGACTTCGACGGGGCACTCCGCGCCACCAAGCGGGCGCTGGAGCTGGAGCCGTTCTACGTGGCCCAGAAGTACGCCCTCACTCTCGACCTCCAGTACGAGCATCCGGAAATCGCCGTCGTGCCGGAGATCTCGGCCGACGTCACGGCGGACCATGTGGGGGAGGAGTTCCTGTTCGATCCCCGGCTGCTCGACCGGGTCTTCGACGAACTGGAGCCGGCCGAGCGGCCTGCCCAGCCACCGGCGGAGGATGCCCTCGCGCTGGCCTCGGACTACATCAGCAAGGGATTCCTCGAACTGGCCACGGTGGAGATCGAGCGGGCGCTGGCGCGGGGTGCGGCGACCGCGCGGGCCACCTCCCTGCTGGGGCAGGTGTTCCTCCGCCGGGGCCTCCACGGCGAGGCACTGGAACGCTTCCAGCAGGCCCGCGGCCTCGATCCCGCCGACACCGACGCGCTCCTCGGCGAGGTGCAGGCGCTGCTCGCCCTCGGGCGCGCCTCGGAGGCGGCCGACGGCGCCGAGCTGCTGGTGCGGCTGGCGCCGGACGACGTCGAAGGCCTGGTGGCGGCCGCGCGCACCCGGCTCGAGTGCGGCAGTCCCACCGGCGCCCTCGCGGTGCTCCGGCATGGGCGCACCCTGGCGCCGGGGCGGCCCGACCTGCTGCATCTCGAGGCCGCCATCGCCGAGCGGCACGGCGACCTGGCCGGCGCGGTGGAGGCCACCCACGCCGCGCTGGAACTGGATCCGGGGGTGCCGCAGGTGTGGCGCGACCTCGGCCGGCTGGAGGAACGCCGGGAGAACTGGGTGGCCGCGCGGCTGGCGTACCAGCAGGCCCTCGAGCTGCTGCCCACCTACATGGAGGCGGCGCTGCCCATGGCCGACCTCCTGCGGCGCACCGAGTCGCCCCGGGCGGCGGTGGACTTCCTGGTCGAGGTGCTCCTGGCCGAGCCGTGGGACCTGGACGCGCTCCTGCTGCTGGCCCGGGCGCTCCTGGATGACGGCCGCTCGGAGGAGGCGCTGGAGGCGCTGGAACTGGTGCTGAAGTTCGATCCGGAGAACGAAGCCGGCCTCTTTCACCGCGGCGTCGCCCTGGCGCGCAGCCGCCGCTACGGCGAAGCGGTCCGTACCTGGGAACGGGTGGTCCAGGTGGATGCCGCCGGCCCCTATGCCCAGGCGGCGCGGGTGCATGCCCGCTCGGCGCGGGACCTGGCTCATATCTTCGCGGGAGCGGCCTGAGCCATGGCGATCGAAGGCCCGCTCAAGGAGCTGAGCATCCACGACGTCTTCCAGCTGCTGGACCTGAGCCGGAAGACCGGAACCCTGCGGGTGGCCTCGGACCTCCGCCAGAATGCCGGGACCGTCTATTTCGAGGATGGCATGGTCACCGGGGCGGAGATCCGCAGCAATCCGTATCCCCTGGGCCGCCTGCTGATGCGGGCCGGGCGCATCACCGAGGCGGTGCTCAACGACGCCCGCGCCCTGCAGGCCCAGGGCGACCGCCGCCGGCTGGGCCAGATCCTCCTCGAGCGCGGCCTGGTGAGCGCCCGGGACCTGTCCCGGGTGGTCCGGCAGCAGATCGAAGAGGTGGTCTTCGAGCTGGTGGGGTGGTCGGAGGGGTACTTCGCGTTCGAGGAAGGGAAGCGGGGCGACTGGCCCACCGAGGCGGAATTGCGGGTGGCCACCGGGGCGCTGCTCATGGAGGCGGCCCGGCGCACCGACGAGTGGTCCCGCATCGAGAAGAAGATCACCCACCTCGGCCTGGTCCCCCGGCTGTCCCCGGTGCTCGACCACGCCGCCCCGCTGGACCTGCTCCCGGGCGAGTGGGAGCTGCTGGCGGTGATTGACGGGGAGCGCAGCGTGCGAGACCTCGCCTCGGTGCTGGGCCGGCCCGAGTTCGAGGTGGCCCGGGTGCTCTTCGGGTTGGCCACCGCCGGCATTATCCTGCTGGAGGATCCGGCCCGGCGGGCCATGGAGGCCATCGGGAGCGCCGACCTGCCCATCCTGCTGGGCGAGGTGGACCAGTTGCTCGGCGCCGGCGACCCGGACGCCGCCACGCAGGCGGCCCAGCAGGCCGTGGCCGGCCACCCCGAGGAACCGCTGGCGCACCTGGCGCACGGGCGAAGCCTGCTGGCCGCGGCGCGGCCCGCCGAGGCCTCGGAGGCGCTGTGGCAGGCGGTCCACCTCGACGCCCAGTCGGCCCCGGCTCACCGCCTGTTCGGCCTGAGCCTCGCGGCCACCGGCCGCTTCCGCGAGGCCGCCCAGGTCTGGGAGCAGTGGCGCCGGCTGGCCGCCAAGCCGCCCGAGGAGGAGGCCCAGGCGGCGACCGTCGAGCGGGTGCGGCAGGCCGCACTCGCGCTGGACCTCGCGCTCAGGGGGTCACGTGACTGAGGACATCCGCGCGCTCAGCGCGCAATACGCGGCCGACCCGTCGAGCCTGGTCTTCCTGCGGCTGGGCGAGGCGCTCAGGCAGCGGGGCCAATCCGAGGCCGCGCTCAAGGTCGCGCTGCAGGGCCTCTCGAGGTATCCCCACCTCCCGGATGCCCACGATCTCTACGCCCGGGTGCTGGCCGACCGCCACGACTATTCCAGCGCGTTCGACGAATGGGACACCACCCTCCGGCTCTCGCCCCATCACCTCGGCGCCCACAAGGGGATCGG
>CAZCVG010000124.1:0-7885 GCA_964501735.1 uncultured Gemmatimonadaceae bacterium
GGCACTGAGCCGGGTGGAGGGCACCGAGCAGCAGATCTGGGTCAAGCAGCTGCCCGGTGGACCGATCAGCAAGCTCACCTTCGAGGGCAATCGAAGCATCCGGCCGGTCTGGTCACCGGATGGTCGGGATGTGGGGTTCCTGGGGAATCAGGGACAGAACTCGAACATGTACCGGAAGCGGGCCGACGGCAGCACCAAGGAAGAGCTGGTGGTGGCCCACCCCGGACGGCCGGTCAACGAGGGATACTGGAGCCGCGACGGCCGCTGGCTGGTGTACCGCACCTTCCCGAACGACATCTTCGCCCGCCGCACCGGCCCCGATACCACCACGGTTCCACTGCTGGAAAGTGAATTCAACGAGGTCACGCCGGCGCTTTCCCCGGACGGACGGTGGCTGGCATACGCGTCCGACGAATCAGGCCAGTCCGAGATCTTTGTCCGCCCCTTTCCCAGCACTGCGTCGGCCAAGTGGCAGGTCTCCACCGCCGGTGGCTTCCGGCCCCGCTGGTCCCACAGCGGCCGGGAACTGTTCTACTGGAACACGGGCTTCCTGTATGTGGTACAGGTCCTCCCCGGCGCCCCTTTCACCACCGGCACGCGGGCCACCCTGTTCAACGGCAACTCGTTCAACCTCGGCATCGGATCGTGGGATATTACTCCGGATGACAAGCGGTTCGTCATGATCCGCACGGGCGCCGGCGGCTCGACATCGGGCGAGATCATCGTGGTGGAGAATCTCCCCGCCGAGCTCAGGGCCCGCACGCCATGAGCCGCTGATGGCCGAGACCCCCGAACGGCTGGCCGCCGCCCTGACCGGCCGCTACACCATCGAACGCGAGCTGGGCCAGGGTGGCATGGCCACCGTATACCTGGCCCACGACCCCAAGCACGACCGCAAGGTGGCCATCAAGGTCCTGCGCCGGGAGCTGGCCGCGGTGATCGGCGCCGAGCGCTTCCTGCGCGAGATCAAGACCATTGCCAACCTGCAGCATCCCCATATCCTGGGCCTGATCGACAGCGGGGAGGTGGACGGCACTGCGTACTATGTCATGCCGTTCGTGGAGGGCGAATCGCTCCGCGACCGCCTGAACCGCGAGAAGCAGCTGCCCATCGGCGACGCGGTCCGCCTGGCCACCGAGGTGGCGGCGGCGCTGGACTACGCCCACCGCCACGGCGTGATCCACCGCGACATCAAGCCGGAAAACGTGCTGCTCCACGACGGGTCGGCGCTGGTGGCCGACTTCGGCATCGCCCTCGCGGTCTCCAGTGCCGGCGGCACCCGGATGACCGAAACCGGCATGTCGCTCGGCACGCCCCACTACATGAGTCCCGAGCAGGCCATGGGGGAGCGGGAGATCACCGCGCGCTCCGATGTGTACGCCCTCGGCGCCATGACGTATGAGATGCTGCTGGGCGAGCCGCCCTTCACCGGCCCGACCGCCCAGGCCATCGTGGCCAAGGTCATGACCGAGAAGCCGGCCCCGCTCACCGCCCGCCGGGACACCGTCCCCGCCGAGGTCGAGGGCGCGGTGCTCACGGCGCTGGCCAAGCTGCCGGCAGACCGGTTCGGGAGCGCGGCCGAGTTCGCCGCGGCACTCCGGGGCGGCGTTACCGGTCTCACGGCGGCCCGTCCGCTGCCGCCTCGCCCGGCTTCGTCAACCTCGTTCCGGGCGGCGGTGGCCGTCGCGGCGGTGGCAGCTCTCGTCGCGCTCATCCTGGCGGTTCGGCTGCTCCGCCAGGCCCCGGCGCCGGTGACCCGCCTGACCCTCGACCTGCCCGACCTCCGGGTGAACCACCTCAACTTCACCGGGACGGCGTTCGCGCTCTCGCGCGACGGTGCCCGGATCGCCTATATCGCCCAGCCGGTCGCGGCCCCCAGCCAGCTCATGGTGCGGGAGCGCGGCGACATGACCCCGCGCCTGATCCCGGGGACCGAGGGGGCCGACGGGCCGTTCTTCTCCCCCGACGGCCGCTGGATCGGCTACTCGGCCGCAGGCAAGCTTTACAAGGTGCCCGTGGGCGGCGGTCCGCCGGTGATGCTGACCGACGCCGCCACCGAGGCGCTCTCCTCGGGGACCTGGGGCGAGGATGACCGCATCCTCTTCACCACACCGGTCTACGACCTGGCCAGCGTGCCGGCCCGCGGCGGGCCGGTCGAGCTGCTGGCGACGGCGCCGCCCAAGGGCGGGATGGGCTTCCCCACATTGCTGCCAGGGGGCGAAGCCGTGGTGCTGACCGAGTGCACCGCCAATTGTGCCTCGATGGCGGTCGTGGCGCTCCACCTCAAGACCATGGCGCGGGACACGCTGGTCCCCAACGGAACGCGCGCCTGGTACCTTCGCTCGGGACACCTCCTCGTCCTGAAGCAGGATGGGAGCCTGGTGGGCGCCAAGTTCGACCCGGGGCGGCGGCGCTTCGCCGGCCCGGTCACCGTGCTGCTCACCGGGGTGCAGCTGGAACTCGGCGTCATCCCCGAGCTGACGGTCGCGGAAGACGGCACCCTGATCTACCTTGCCTCGAATCAGGGCGGCATCGTGGCGACACCGGCGAGGGTGGACCGGCGAGGGACGTCTACGGTCCTGGACCCCGACTGGACCGGCAGCTTCTCCAGCCAGGCGCTTTCGCCCGACGGACGGCGGCTGGCGGTGAGCCTCTCCAGCGGCGCCACCAATTCCCTCTGGATGAAGCAGCTCGACGCCGGGCCGCTCACCCGGCTGAGCTTCGACGGCACCCTGAACTACCGCCCGGCGTGGCGCGCCGATGGCCGCTCGCTGAGCTTCACCTCGGACCGGGGTGGCGCCTCCCATCTCTACCAGACCCGCGCCGATGGCAGCAGCCGGCCCGAGCGCCTCATGCCTGACGACACATCCCAGGTGGACGAGGCGCTCTGGTCGCGCGACGGGCGCTGGCTGGTCTACCGGACCGGGGTGGCGGCCGGGTTCCGCGACATCTACGCTCGCCAGCTCTCCGGCGACACCAGCCGGGTCACCATCGCCGCCGGCCAGTACGACGAGTACTCCCCCGCCCTGAGCCCGGATGGGCGGTGGATCGCCTACGTCTCGCTGGAGTCAGGCCGGGAAGAGGTGTACGTGCGCCCCTTTCCCGACGCGGGCCGGGCCCGCTGGCAGGTCTCCACTGGCGGGGGAAACGCGCCGGCCTGGGCCAATTCCGGACGGGAGCTCTTCTACGTCACCCGGGCCGACAGCCTCGTTGCCGTGAGTGTCACCACCACCCCCGACTTCCAGCCAGGCGCTCGGCGGGCGCTCTTCAGCACCCGCGAGTTCATCCTGCTGCCATTTCACCGATCCTACGACGTCACGGCCGGCGACCAGCACTTCATCCTCCCCAGGCGCACCCAGGTTGCCGGGGCCGAGGCCAACCGGCTGACCGTGGTGCTCAACTGGTTCTCCGAGATGGAGACCCGGCTCGCGGCGGCGCCGTGAGACCCGCCTTCCCCATCATGATTCGCGCTCCCCGGTTCCTCGCGGCGCTTGGCCTCCTCGCCGCGCCGCCCCTGGCCGCGCAGGGTGAGCCCGTCACGGTCGAGGCCGCCTACATCGCCGACGTCATGGGCGCCGCCGCCGGTGGCCTCCGCCAGGACGCGGTCTATCTCGGCAATCTCGACCTCAAGCTCCATCTCGAGGGCCACCTGGTGGGCTGGCCCGGGGCGCTCGGGTTCATCTACCTGCTCGGCAACCACGGTGACAGTCCCGAGTCGGTGGTGGGGGACGCCCAGGCGGTGAGCAACATCGCCGCGCCGCGGGCGTGGCGGCTGTACGAGGCCTGGCTGCAGCAGAACCTGCTCGACGGGCGGTTATCGCTCCTGGCCGGGCTCTACGACCTCAACACCGAATTCGATGTGATCGAGTCCGCGGCGCTCTTCCTCAACAGCTCCTTCGGCGTCGGCGCGGAGTTGGGGGCCAGCGGCCACCACGGGCCCTCCATCTTCCCGGTGACCTCGCTGGGGTTCCGGGTGAAGTACCGGCCCCACCCCTCCTTCTATGTCGAGGGCATGGTCGCCGACGGCGTGCCGGGAGACACGGCTCGGCCGGCAGCCACCCGGGTGCTGCTGGGCGGCGGGGACGGCGCCCTGCTTGCGGCCGAGACGGGGTGGCTGGTCGGTGCCGAGGACCTGCCGGAGCCACCCACTCACCGGGTCGAGCCCCGGAACCGGAGCCGAAGGGTGGGCCGGGGGGAGCCGGCCGTCCGGTACGACGGCAAGCTGGCGGTGGGCGTCTGGGTCTACACCGGCCGGTTCGATGATCTCGCGGCAGCCGCCGGCGGCGGCCCTCCTCGCCAGGTGCGGGGGAGCTACGGTGCCTACCTGCTGGGGGAACGCACCCTCATCCGTGAGGCTGGCGGGGACCAGGGCCTGACCGTCTTCGGCCGGCTCGGGCTGGCCCGGGCGCGGGTCAACCGCTTCGCCGGGTATGCCGGCGGCGGCGCATCCTACGCCGGCCTCTTCCCGGGCCGCGCGGAGGACGAAACCGGCCTGGCGGTGGCCGTGGCTTTCAACAGCGGCGCTTACCGGGACAGCGAGGCGGCCTCGGGGCCCCGCCCGGACCGGGCGGAAACCGCCGTGGAGCTGACGCACCGCGTCCAGGTCAGTTCCTGGTTCGCCCTGCAGCCCGACGTCCAGTACGTCGTGAATCCCGGCACCGTCCGGGGCCGCCCCAACGCGTGGGTGCTCGGGCTCCGCGGCGAGGTCGCCTTCACCTGGCATCCCTGAACATCGCTTCCCGCCTGCCCTCCCGGCGGCGGGCGCGTCGCCGATGCGCGAATCCGCACTCGCGCATTCCCCCCGTCGGTGCCATCTTGCGGGTGATGGGCACTCTCCTCGGAATCTCCATGACCCCTTTGGCCATCGCACCGTCTGGCCTCTCCCGTGTCCGCGCCGTAGCTTTCTCCGGCTGCCGTTCTCCCCTCAGCATCCGAGGCCGCTCGTGAAGGATGTTGCCCAGCGCCTCTCCGCCGCCCTGGCCGACCAGTACATCATCGAGCGCGAGCTGGGCGCCGGCGGCATGGCCACCGTCTACCTCGCCCGGGACGTCCGCCACGACCGCAAGGTGGCGCTCAAGGTCCTCCGCGCCGAACTGAGCGCCATCCTCGGCGCCGAGCGGTTCCTGCAGGAGATCAAGACCACCGCCAACCTGCAGCATCCCCACATCCTCCCGCTCCACGATTCCGGCGAGGCCGCCGGCATCGTGTTTTACGTGATGCCCTACGTCGAGGGGGAGAGCCTGCGCGACCGACTGACCCGCGAGCGCCAGCTGCCGGTGGACGAGGCCGTCCGCATCGCCCGGGAAGTGGCCGACGCGCTGGCGTATGCCCACGACCACGGGGTGGTGCACCGCGACATCAAGCCGGAGAACATCCTGCTCCACGGGGGCCATGCCCTGGTCGCGGACTTCGGCATCGCTCTCGCCGCCAGCCGCACCGAAGGCAGCCCCCGCATGACCGAGACCGGCATGAGCCTCGGCACGCCCCACTACATGGCCCCGGAGCAGGCCATGGGCGAGCGCGAGATTACCGCCAAGGTGGACGTGTACGCGCTCGGCTGCGTGCTGTACGAGATGCTGACCGGGGAGCCGCCGTTCACCGGCCCGTCGGCGCAGGCCATCGTGGCCCGGGTCATGACCGAGCCGCCCCGGTCCATCACCATGCAGCGCCACACCGTGCCGGCCCACGTGGAGGCCGCGGTGCACCGGGCGCTGGAGAAGCTTCCGGCCGACCGGTTCGCCTCGGCCCGGGCCTTCGCGGACGCGCTGTCGGACAGCGGGGCGCTCACCCATGCCCGGACCACCGCACGGCCGGCGGCCGGCGCCGCCACTCCGGTGCCGCTCCGCGCCAGGCTGAAGACCCTCGCCCCGTGGGCCGCCGCGGTGGCCACGCTGGTGCTCGGGCTGGTGGTGGGGTCGCGGGTGCTGGGAGCCGGATCGGCCGCCCGGCCGATGCGGCTGTCGGTCGCCATCCCCACCGAATCGCCGCCGCTGGTGGTCCGGATTTCCCCCGACGGCGGGAGCCTGGCCTATGTGAGCGGCCAGGGCGACCGCCTGTCCATCTACACCCGGCGGCTGGACGACCTGCAGCCGAGGCGGGTGGAGGGCACCGACGACGGGTTCACCATCAGCTTCTCGCCCGACGGGCAGACCCTCGCCTACCTGGGCGCCAGCGGACCGCGCAAGGTGCCGGTCGGGGGCGGCACGTCGGTGGTCATTCCGGTCGAGGGCGGCGCGCTTCTGACTGCCATCGAGTTCGCGGGCCCGGACCGGTACATAGTGGCCACCGGCGGCGCGCTCGCGACGCTGGCCTCGGACGGCACCCTGCGCCGGTTCGCCGAGCCGGACTCGACCACCGGCGGCGCCCTGGTCCCCGACCAGGTCCTGCCCGATGGCTGGGTGCTGGCCCGCTCCTGGCGGGCCCCGCCTAACGGGCCGATCATGGCGATCGACCCGGCCACCGGCAAGCGCCGCCTGATCCTCGACGTGAATGTGGCCTGGGCCGGCTACGCCGAGGGCCTGCTGGCCTGGGCGCTCCCCAACGGGGCCCTGTACGCCGCCCCCTTCGATCTCGGCGCCAAGCGGCTCAAGCAGACGGGCAACCCGCTGGGGGCCACCGCGCTGGCGATTCTCGGCTTCCTGCCGCCGGTGAGCATCGGGCCGGGCGGGCTGGCATACGCGCCGACCCGGCCGCGCTCGCTGGTGCGGGTGGCGCGCTCCGGACTCTCCACTGTCCTCCTCGGGACCGACCGCACCTACCACAATCCGCGGATCTCTCCCGACGGGCGCCGCATCGCGATGGACTTCACCGAGCAGGATCGCGATGTCTGGCTGTTCGACATCGCCGACTCCACCCTCACCAAGTTCGGGTTCGACTCCTCGGCCCACGACGCCGAGTGGCTGCCCGATGGCAGCGGGCTGCTCTTCGCCGCCGTCCGGGGCGGCGCCATCGGCGTGTTCCGGCGGCGGTTCGACGCCCGGGGCTCCGCCGACTCAGTGTTCGTCGGCCCGGAACAGGTGTCGGTGCACACCATCACGCCGGACCGGAAGACCGCCATCGGCGTCATGATTGACCAGACCTCCTTCGACCTGGTCAGCGTGCGGCTGGACGGGTCGGCGGCTTTCGATACCCTGCTCTCCAGCCGGTACTCGGAGGGCTGGCCCGCCCTGTCGCCGGACGGGAGATGGATGGCCTACCAGTCGGACGAATCGGGGCGGCCCGAGGTGTATGTCCGCGCCTGGCCCAGGCTGGGCGACAAGGTGCAGGTGTCCCAGAACGGCGGCACCGAGCCGGCGTGGTCACGGGATGGGCGGGAGCTGTTCTACCGCTCGGCCGGCGGGCGCGAGCCGTTCCTCGTGGCGGCGGCCATTGACCCGGGCCCGGTGTTCCGGGTGCGGAGCCGCACCCCGCTGTTCAACGTGGCCAGCTACGAGTTCGCCACGCCCCACCGCAACTACGACCCGTTCCCCGACGGCCGCTCCTTCCTCATGGTGCGTCAGGGCCATCCGGGCCAGCAGGCCGAGATCGTGTACCTGCAGAATCTCCCCGCGCTGCTCGACCGGCGCTGACGGCGCCATGATGCCGGCCCGGTTGTCCGCCGCGTACACCGGCCTCCGCGGCCGGGTGATGGGCTGAGGCGGCCGGCCAGGCGACCGCCACTACTACCGGAACACCATGGCCGACACCGCGCTCCTCGCCGCCGCCCTGGCGGACCGCTACCGGATCGAACGTGAAGTCGGCCAGGGCGGCATGGCCACCGTCTACCTGGCCCAGGACGTCAGGCACGACCGCAAGGTGGCGCTCAAGGTCCTCCGGCCCGAGCTGGCCGCGGTCATCGGCGCCGAGCGGTTCCTCGCCGAGATCAAGACCACCGCCAGCCTGCAGC
>CAZCVG010000125.1:0-7822 GCA_964501735.1 uncultured Gemmatimonadaceae bacterium
CCGTTCCCGGAGATCGTCGAGACCTCGGGCGGCGGGGAGCTGTTCGAGACCACGGGAGAGCTGGTCCTGGCGATGCGGCGCCTCGCCGGGGACCCGGCCCACCGGCAGCGGATGGCGGAGGCGGGGTTCGCGGCCTTCCGGGAGCGGTGGTGCGAAAGCGCGGTGGTGCCGCGGTACCTGGACATCGTGGCCCGGGCCGCGGAACGGAAGGGCGATCGCCGGGTGCTCGCGCGATTGGCCCCGGAGGCCAGCGGGTCGCCGGCGGCGGTGGACAGTCTTCAACAGGGGCGCAGATGAAATTCTTCATTACGGGGGGCGCGGGGTTCATCGGGTCGCACCTGGCCGAGCGGCTGCTCGACCGGGGGGACCGGGTGCTGATCCTGGACGACCTCTCCACCGGCTCGATGGACAACATCGCCCACCTGGTGGGCCGGCCCGGCTTCGAGTACCGGATCGGCTCGGCCCTGGACGCGCCGCTGGTCACCGAGTGCGTGGACCGCTGCGACGTGACCGTGCACCTGGCGGCCGCGGTGGGCGTCCGGCTGATCGTCGAGCGCCCGGTGCACACCATCGAGACCAACATCGGCGCTACCGAGACCGTGCTCGACGCGGCGGCCAAGAAGCAGAAGCTCACCCTGGTGGCCAGCACCTCCGAGGTCTATGGCAAGAGCGCCAAGATCCCGTTTGCCGAGGAGGACGACCTCCAGCTCGGCCCCACCAGCCACTCGCGCTGGGCCTACGCCTGCTCCAAGGCGATGGACGAGTGGCTGGCGCTGGCCTACCACCGCGAGAAGAAGGTCCCGGTCATCCTGGCCCGGCTCTTCAACACGGTGGGCCCCCGGCAGACGGGGCGCTACGGGATGGTGCTGCCCAACTTCGCCGCCCAGGCCCTGGCCGGCGAGCCGATCACGGTGTACGGCTCGGGCCAGCAGTCGCGCTGCTTCGGCCACGTGCAGGACGCGGTGGAGTCGCTGCTCCGCATGGTGGCCACCCCGGCGACGGTGGGCCAGGTCTTCAACGTGGGCAATGACGAGGAAGTCACCATCTACCGCCTGGCGGAGCTGGTGCGCGAGGCCGCCGGCTCGAGTTCCGAGATCCGGCTGATTCCCTACAGCGAGGCCTACGCCGAGGGCTTCGAGGACATGCTGCGGCGGGTGCCGGACGTCCGCAAGCTGGAGCGGACCGTCGGGTTCCGGCCCCGGACCCCGCTGTCGCAGATCATCGCGGACGTGGTGGCCGACCAGCGGGCCCGGCTGGCGGCGCGGTAGGCGGGTGGCCAGCGCGGGACGGGCGCTGCAACCGGCGCCTGAAGCAGGAACTGGATCGCGGACGGCGAACGCATGCGCGCCATCCTGACGTACCACAGCCTGGACGACTCCGGCTCGCCGATCTCGGTGAGCCCGGCGGAGTTCCGGCGGCAGGTGGAGTGGCTGGCCTCGGGCCGGGTGCGGGTGGTGCCGCTGGCGGACCTGGCCCAGGTGCCGGCGGACGTGGAGGCCGTGGCGCTGACGTTCGATGACGGCTTCCGGAACTTCGCGGAGGTGGCCGCGCCGCTGCTCCGCGACCACGGCCTGCCCGCGACCCTGTTCGTGGTGGCGGGCCACGCGGGGGGGACCAACGCCTGGGGTGGCCGGGCTGATCCCCGGGTGCCGACCCTGCCGCTCCTGGACTGGCCCGAGCTGGGGCGCCTGGCGGAGCAGGGCGTGCGGCTGGGGGGCCATACCCGGACCCACCCGCACCTGACCCGGCTGGACCGGGCCGCGCTGGCCGACGAGCTGGAGGGCGCCGCGGCGACCATCGCGCAGGAGACGGGGCGGCGGCCGGAGGAGTTCGCCTATCCCTTCGGCGACGTGAACCGGGCGGTGGCCGAGGCGGCCCGGGTGGTGTACCGCGTGGGCTGTACCACGGAGCTGAGCCCGGTCCGGGGCGGGGAGGACCGGCTGCTGCTGCCGCGGCTGGACATGTACTACCTGCGGGCGCCCGGCGCGCTCCAGGGCTGGGGCACGCGAACCTTCACCGGGGGACTCTGGCTGCGCGGCCAGGCCCGGCGGATCAAGGCCATGATGGCGGGAGCGGGAGGCGGATGGTAATGGCGGAACACCCACTTCTCTCGGTGATCGTGCCGGCGTTCAACGGCACCCGGGTCCTGCCGCGCGCGCTGGAGGCGCTCGCGGCCAGCGACCTGCCGCGCGCGTGCTGGGAACTGGTCGTGGTGGACGACGGCAGCACCGACGACACCGCGGAGGTGGCCGCCCGCTGGGCCGATGTGGTGGTCCAGATTCCCGGGAGCCCGCACGGGCCGGCCTATGCCCGCAACCGCGGCGTCGAGGCGGCCCGGGGAGAGGTGGTGGTCTTCGTGGATGCCGACGTGGTGGTCCACCCCGATGCCCTGCGCCGGTTCGCCTGGGCCTTCGCCCGGGATCCCCGCCTGGGGGCGGTGTTCGGCTCCTACGACGACCGGCCGGCCGCGCCCGGCGTCGTCTCGCGGTACCGGAACCTGCTGCACCACTGGCATCACCACCAGAACGCCGGGGAGGCCGAGACCTTCTGGGCCGGCTGCGGGGCGGTGCGCCGCAGCGTGTTCTTCGCCGCGGGCAAGTTCGACGAGTGGCATTACCGCAAGCCCTCCATCGAGGACATCGAGCTGGGGCACCGGATCCATGCCACCGGCTACCGCATCCTGCTCCTGCCCGAGATCCAGTGTACTCACCTGAAGCAGTGGAGCCTCTGGAACGTGGTCCGCACCGACGTCAAGGACCGCGGGGTGCCGTGGATGCGGCTGCTGCTGCAGGAGGGGAAACTGGGCCAGCGGACCTCGCTCAACCTGAAGCTGATCGAGAAGGTCAACACCGCCATGGTGGGGCTGGCGCTGCTCGCGCCGGTGCTGGCGCTGGTGTTCCGGGATCTTCGGTGGCTGGCCCTGACCCTGTTCGGCGTGGGGTTCGTGGCGGTGGCCAACCGGCGGTTCTACCGGTTCCTGGCCCGCTCCGGCGGGGCAGGCTTCGCGCTGGCGGCCTTCCCGCTCCACCTGCTGTACTACGTGCTCAACGGGATCTGCGCCTCCAGCGGCTGGGTGCTGCACCACGTGGTGGGTGAGCCGGCGCCCGAGGCGACGGTTCAGGCCTGGGCGGAGGTGGGGCTGCGCCGGTGGCCGCCGATTCCCGCCAGGGTGCTTTCGGGCCCCTGGCAGCCGCAGTGAACCGGGCTCCGGCGCCCGGGGCGCAGCGCCGCTATTTTGGAGGGGTTCCGTCATGACAGGAGACCTGATGTCCGCCCAGCCGTCCCGCCGCGCCCCTGAGGCGATGCCGCCCGCGCTGCAAATGGCCTTCGCGCCCCTGCACAAGCGGGCGTTCGGGGTGGCCATCGGCTGCGCCACGGGCCTGCTCCTCATGGGGGTCACCCTGCTGCACCTGTGGCGGGCCGAGCCTGGGGCGGGCCCGGACCTCGGGCTGCTGCGGAACTACCTGGCCGGCTACAGCGTGAGCCTGCCGGGGGCGCTGGTGGGGCTCCTGTGGGGCGGGTTCGTGGGATTCGTGGCGGGGTGGTTCTTCGCCTTCTGCCGCAACCTGGTCCTGGCCTTCTCGGTGTTCCTGATCCGGGCCCGGGCCGAGCTGAACCAGACGCGCGACTTTCTCGATCACATCTGACGGGGGCACGGAGCGGCATGAACGAGCAAGATCAGGAACTGAACGAGACCCTGCTGCGGCTCAACGGGCGCGCCTGGGGCATCGCCGCGGGCATGCTGCTCGGCCTCGGCCTGTTCATCGCCACCAACATCCTGGTGCTCAAGGGTGGGGTCCAGGTCGGCAAGCACCTGAGCCTGCTGCGGGTCTTCTTCCCCGGGTACTCGGTGACCTTCGTGGGCAGCATCATCGGGTTCATCTACGCCTTCGTGCTGGGCTATGCCCTCGGCCGGGTGGTGGGGGCGGTGTACAACCGCCTGGTGGCGGCGCGCTGACCGATGGGTTCGGCCGAGGTGCTGCCCCGTGCCGCGGTCCTGCCCGCCTGGGTCCGGCTGCTCCGGCCCCAGCAGTGGGTCAAGAACTGCTTCGTGCTGGTGCCGCTCCTGTTCTCGGGGAAGTTCACCGACGGCTCGGCGGTGGCGGCGGCCCTGCTGGCGTTCCTGGCCTTCTGCCTGGTGGCCAGCGCGGTCTATGCCGGGAACGACGTGGCCGACCGAGAGGCCGACCGCGCCCACCCCACCAAGCGCCACCGGCCGGTGGCGGCGGGGCTGATCAGCAGCGGCGCGGCGCTGGGCGCGGCGGTCACCCTCACGGTGCTGGCCCTCGGGCTGGCCGCGGCGGTGGACCTCCGGCTCCTCGCCATCATCTCGCTCTACCTGGTTCTGAACGTCGGTTACACGCTGTGGCTCAAGCGGCTGGTGATCCTGGACGTGTTCACCATCGCCTCGTTCTTCCTGCTCCGGCTGCTGGCCGGCACCACCGCGATCCACGTGGTGCCGTCCATCTGGCTGCTGCTGTGCGGCGGGCTGCTGGCCCTGTACCTGGGCTTCGCCAAGCGGCGCCACGAGGTGGTGCTGCTCGGCAACGGGTCGGCCTCGCACCGGAGCGTGCTGACCGAGTACAACGAGATCTTCCTGGACCAGATGTCCACGGTGCTGCTGTCGGTGACCGTGGTCTCGTACATCATGTACACCTTGTCGCACCAGAAGCTGGCGGAGGTGGGCTCCTACGCCCTCACCGGCAGTACTGTCTTCGTGCTGTACGGGGTGTTCCGGTACCTGTACCTGGTGCACCGCCGCCAGGGTGGCAGCCCCACCGAGACCCTGCTGACCGACCGGGCGCTCCTGGGGGCGGTGGTGCTGTGGGCGCTGTACTGTTCGGTGGTGATCTACCGGCCGTTCTGAGGGTTATCCGGCCGGTCCCGGCCCCGGGGACCCGGGGTGGCCTCGGCTGGCATGGCCGTTGCACATGTAGCGGTGGCCCGCTCCGGGGGGCTCGCCGGTAGCCTGTTCACTTCAGCGAAGGGTTGTCATCATGCTCCTGTCCCTGCTCGCGGCCCAGTTTGCCCTCTATGTGGGGCCCGATACGCTCCTGCCGCTCACCTCGATCCTCGGCGCCATTGGCGGCGCGGTGATGATCTTCTGGCGCCAGCTGACCGGGTTCTTCAGGCGGGTCTTCCGCCGTTCCGAGAACTAGCCAGACGGGGCCGGCGCCGCCGGCCCCGATCGTGTCCAGACGCCTGTCCCGGATCCGCCGGTAATGACCACAACGACCGAGTCCCTGAGCGTGGCGCGCGCCGCCGGCGCCGCCACCCTGACGGAACGCATGAACATCGTGATCGGCGGGCACGTCGATCACGGCAAGAGCACCGTGGTCGGGCGGCTGCTGGCCGACACGGGCTCGCTGCCGGAGGGGAAGCTGGAGCAGGTCCGGGCCCTCTGCGAGCGGACCGCCCGGCCGTTCGAGTACGCCTTCCTGCTCGACGCCCTCAAGGACGAGCAGGCCCAGGGCATCACCATTGACGCCGCCCGGGTCTTCTTCAAGACCGCCCGGCGGCACTACATCATCATTGACGCCCCCGGCCACATCGAGTTCCTCAAGAACATGGTGACCGGCGCCTCCCGCGCCGAGGCCGCGCTGCTGGTCATTGACGCCAAGGAAGGGGTGCAGGAGAACAGCCGCCGCCACGGCTACATGATGTCCATGCTGGGCATCCGCCAGATCGCCATCCTGGTCAACAAGATGGACCTGGTCCAGTACGACCAGCGGCACTTCGAGGGCATCGTGCGGGAGTACAGCCGGTTCCTGGAGAAGATCAACGTCCATCCCAGCGCCTTCATCCCCGCCGCCGGCCGCGAGGGCGACAACATCGCCAACCGCTCCGCCCGGATGCCCTGGTACACCGGGCCCACCGCCCTGGAGGCGCTGGACGCGTTCGAGTCCGAGCGCCCCGCCATGGACAAGCCGTTCCGGATGCCGGTGCAGGACATCTACAAGTTCACCGCCCAGGGCGACGACCGCCGCATCATCGCGGGCACCATCGAGACCGGCGGGCTGCGGGTGGGCGACGAGGTGGCCTTCTACCCCTCCGGGAAGAAGAGCCGGGTCAAGAGCATCGAGGCCTTCAACAAGCCGGTGCAGACCGAGGCCATCGCCGGCCAGGCCGCCGGCTTCACCCTCAGCGAGCAGATCTACGTCGCCCGGGGGGAGCTGGCCGCGGTGGTCGGGCAGCCCAAGCCGGAGGTCACCACCCGGCTCCGGGTGAGCCTCTTCTGGCTGGGCAAGCAGCCCTTCGCCAAGAAGAAGGACTTTCTTCTCAAGCTGGGCTCGGCCCGGGTGCCCTGCCGGCTGGAGGAGGTGCACCGGGTCATTGACGCCTCCAACCTCGACGCCAGCGAGACCCGGGATCACATCGGCCGCCACGACGTGGCCGAGTGCACCATCAAGCTGAGCCGGGCGGTGGCCTTCGACCTGGCCGACGCCAACGCCGCCACCAGCCGGTTCGTGATCGTGGACGACTACGAGATCCGCGGTGGCGGCATCGTGCGGGAGGCGCTCCCCGACCGCCAGAGCGAGATCCGCGAGAAGGTGATGCTGCGGAACTTCCGCTGGGAGCCCAGCATCATCCCGCCCGAACGGCGCGCCGAGAAGTACAGCCAGAAGGCATCGCTCCTGCTCATCACCGGCTCCCACGATACGTCGCGGAAGAGCCTCGCCAAGGACCTGGAGGCCCGCCTGTTCGAGGATGGCCGGGTGGTGTACTTCCTCGGCATGGGCAGCGTGGTCTACGGCGTGGATGCGGATATCGAGAGCAAGGCCGAAAACCGGAGCGAACACCTGCGCCGCCTGGGTGAGGTCGCCAACATCATGCTGGACGCCGGCGCGCTCCTGATCGTGACGGCGCAGGAACTGACCCAGGAAGACCTCGAGGTGATCAAGACCACGGTCGACCCGGACCGGCTCGAGGTCATCTGGGTGGGAGACCACGTCTCCACCGACGTGACCTACGACCTGATCCTGGGCGACCAGGAGGCCGAGACCGACGGCACCGACCGGGTCAAGCGGCTGCTGCAGGACAAGGGCGTGCTGTTCCGTCCATGGTGAGTGCCGGACGGGTCACGGTCTCGCCCGACGCGCTGGTCCGGCTGTGCGCCATCGCGCTGGAGGCCGGCCGGGCCACCCTGGAGCACTACCATGCCGGCGTGGCGGTGGAGCAGAAGGGAGACCGTGGGCCGGTGACCGCCGCCGATCGCGCCGCCCACGCGATCATCCACGAGGCGCTCACGGCGTGGGATGCCGCGATCCCGGTGGTCTCGGAAGAGGGAGAGATTCCCGGTCCCGACGTCCGGGCCGGCTGGAGCCGGTTCTGGCTGGTGGACCCGCTGGACGGCACCAAGGAGTTCATCCAGCAGAACGGGGAATTCACCGTCAATATCGCGCTCATCGAGCACGGTGTGCCGGTCCTCGGGGTGATCTACGCCCCCGCCCTCGACCTGCTGTATTACGCCGGGCAGGGACTGGGCGCCTGGAAGCGGGAGGCGGGCGGGGCGCCGGTCCGGATCGTCTCACGCCCGCCGCTGCCGCAGCACGGGCTCCGGGTGGCTGAAAGCCGCTCGCATCCGTCGAAGGAACTGGAAGCCTACCTGCAGACTATTCCCGTGGCCGAACGGGTGCCGGCGGGGAGTTCGCTCAAGTTCTGCTGGGTGGCGGAAGGGAAGGCGGATATCTACCCCCGGCTGGGCCCCACCATGGAGTGGGACGTGGCGGCGGGCGATTGCATCTTCCGCAACTCCGGCGAGCGGGCGCCGCGCCGCTCGGCGCTGGTCTACAACCAGCCCGAGCTCAGGAACCAGGGCTTC
>CAZCVG010000126.1:0-7738 GCA_964501735.1 uncultured Gemmatimonadaceae bacterium
TCATCCAGCGGAACACCACCATCCCGACCAAGAAGTCGGAGACCTTCTCCACCGCCGAGGACAACCAGACCACGGTCGAGATCCACGTGCTGCAGGGCGAGCGCCAGATGGCCGTGGACAACCGCACCATCGGCAAGTTCCAGCTCACCGGGATCCCACCGGCTCCGCGCGGCATGCCCCAGGTCGAGGTGACCTTCGACATCGACGCCAACGGCATCCTGCACGTCTCGGCCAAGGACAAGGCGACGGGCAAGGAGCAGAAGATCCGGATCGAGGCCTCGAGCGGCCTGTCGGATGCCGAGATCGACAAGATGGTCAAGAGCGCCGAGGCCCATGCGTCGGAGGACAAGGCGCGGCGGGACCAGATCGAGGCCCGCAACCAGCTCGACGGCCTGGTGTACAAGGTGGAGAAGGACAGCAAGGAGTGGGTGGACCGGCTGGCGGCGGACGCCAAGAGCCGGCTCGACAACGCGGTGGAGGGCGCCAAGGGGGCGCTCAAGACCGGCGACCACGAGCTGATCAAGAAGGCGCTGGACGAACTCAACGGCGCCTACTCGGCGGCCGGCGCGTCGCTGTACCAGAGCGCCCAGGCCTCCACCGGGACCACCGACGCCCCCCCGGGCGGCCCCGAGGCCGCGGCCCCGAAGGAAGACGTGGTCGAGGCCGATTACGAGATCGTGGACGAAGGGAAGAAGTCGTAGGTCGCAGCCTGCGACGGTGGCCGGCACCGGTGCATCGGACATGCGTTAGATTGCGACCAGACTTTCTCGGAGGACCCAGATGTCGGTTCGTTCGCTCAATTGGCTGAAGTTCGGCGGCCTGGTCACCCTGGCGTTCGCCCTGGGCCTGCTCTTCGCCGGCCTGCTGGACCTGCCCAGCCGGTCCACCGCCCAGGAGCAGGGCCGGCCGGCGGCGGCCATCGAGCCGGTGCAAGCGCCGTCCATCCCCCAGGCCAGGGTGCTCACCGAGCTCTCGGATGCCTTTGCCGCAGTGTCGGAGCAGGTGCGGCCCAGCGTGGTGTTCATCCGCAGCCAGCGGACCGAGCGGGCCAGCCGGATTCCACCCGGCATGGAGCAGTTCTTCCGGAACGCCCCCCGGCGCCCCGAGGTGCAGCGGGGCACGGGCTCCGGATTCATCGTCTCGAAGGACGGCTACATCCTCACCAACAACCACGTGGTGGAGGGCGCCGAGAAGGTCACGGTGAAGCTGTTCGACCGGCGCGAGCTCAGCGCCACGGTGGTCGGCACCGACCCGCTCACCGACGTGGCGGTCATCAAGATTGACGCCCCCCGGCTGGTGCCTGCGGCCTTCGGCAACAGCGACGCCACCCGGATCGGCGACTGGGTCCTGGCGGTGGGCAACCCGCTGGGCGAGGAGTTCACCTTCACCGTCACCTCGGGGATCATCAGCGGCAAGGGCCGGAGCCTCCGGGCGCTGCAGCGGGGCCAGGCGGCGATCGGCGACTTCATCCAGACCGACGCGGCCATCAACCCCGGCAACTCGGGCGGGCCGCTCGTCAATGTCCGGGGCGAGGTCATCGGGATCAACTCGGCCATCGCGAGCGAGACCGGGACCTACATGGGATACGGCTTCGCCATCCCGATGAACCTGGCCCGCAACGTCATGAACCAGCTGATCACCACCGGCCAGGTGAAGCGGGCCGCGCTCGGCATCGAGGTGCGGGACGCCACCGAAAACGACGCCGCCTATGTCGGCCTCAAGGACATCCGCGGGGTGCTGGTGTCGGCCTTCCCGCCGGGCATCCAGTCGCCGGCGGAGCGGTCGGGGCTGGAAGTCGGCGACGTCATCGTCTCGGTGGACGGCCAGCCGGTGAGCTACGTGGCCCAGCTGCAGCAGCTGGTCGGCTTCCGCCGGCCCGGCGAGACGGTGAAGGTGGAAGTGGCCCGCAAGGGCGGCGTCCGGAAGACCTTCACGGTGCGGCTCATGGAGCAGGCGGCCGAGCCGCAGCTGGCCGCGGGCGAGGAGTCGGACGCCCCGGAGCAGAGCTCCGAGGAAGCGGTGAGCATGGACGCGCTGGGCGCCTCGGTACAGACCCTCACGCCCGCGCTGTCCCAGGAGCTGCAGCTCGACCGCGAGGTGCGGGGCGTCCTGGTCACTGCCGTGGATCCCAACGGCCCGGCCTATTCCCAGCTCTTCCCGGCGGAAGAGGGTGGCCCCGACATCATCCAGAGCGTCGAGGGAACGCCGGTGCGGACCGACGGCGAGCTCCGGAGCGCGCTGAGCAAGGCGGGCAAGGGGGCCATCGTGACCCTCAAGGTCTACAACCCCCGCGCCGGCCGGAGCCGGGTGGAGCGGGTGCGGCTGCAGTAGGCGGTTCGCCAGGGGGTGTGAGGCGAAGGGTGGGGTCCGTGAGGATCCCACCCTTTGCGTTGGGGCGCCGTCGCGGGACGAGCACCGCCCGGCCGGAAGGCGGCGCGTGCCGTGAGCGGTCCCCGCCGGGCCGCTATATTCCCGGCACGCGAGCGTGGCGGAACTGGCAGACGCGCAGGACTTAGGATCCTGTCCCGCAAGGGGTCCGGGTTCGACTCCCGGCGTTCGCATCCCCCATCCATCGAGGGCCTCATGACCGATGACGCCACCAACCTCGAGATCCGCAAGTTCCTCAAGCAATTCGGGGTCGCCGCCCAGCGGGCCATCGAAGACGCCATCCGCACCCGGGGACCGGGCACCCTCCGCCTCAAGGCCACCCTCGCCATAGACAATCAGGCGGATGCCCATGTGGAGCAGGGCACCATTCGCCTGGGCGGCTGAACCCGGGCCGCGGGACGCCCGAACCGACAAGGCGCCCCGGTGCGCGGGCAAGAGCCGCGCACCGGGGCGTCCTGACTTCGCCCGGGCATGGTGGCTGCCAGGCTCCCTACCTCCGCGCCCACCCGTCGAAGCGCACCAGCGACGGCACGAATATCCGCACTTCCGCCTGCTGTCCCTCGAGCAGGTGCACGCCACAGTAGTACCCCCCGGACAGGCCCTGGGCCGAGTCGGCCCGGACCACCAGGTCATACTTCCCGGCCCGGAGCCCGCGGAACCGGAATGATCCTTCCCTGCTGCTCTCCACCGCCGCGACCAGTTCGCCGGTGCGCCCGCAGCCAACCGGAGGCGGGGGCGGCGGCGGGTTGGTATCGGGGGGAATCGTGTCCGGCGGAATAGTGTCCGTCGGGAGGGTATCGGGCGGCAGCGGCGGTTCCGGCCGCAGCGTATCCTGGGGGAACGAGTCGAGCATGGCCATGAACTGCGTCAGCGGCGCCATCGTGCTGTCCGGCGGGACGCCGGTGGTGTCGCTGGGAATGCTGCCCACGTAGTACAGGAAGACCCGCGCCCCGGCCACCGGGGCGTAGCTGCTGTCCCGGGCGGAGCGGATGGTGAACACCCTGCCACGAATGCTCGACGCGCCTTGCCCGCCACGGGCCGTGCCCCCGTCCAGTCCCGGGTCGGTACCCTGATCAGCACATCCCGCCACCAGCCCGGCCAGCAGGACTCCGCTCCTCCAGTGCCAAGACCGCATGCCCGCCTCCTTGGAAACCGTTCCCTCCAGTACCCCGTCCGGCGCCTGCCGGCGGGGGCCCCCCGGCACCCCGTGGGTGCGCGGCACAGGGGGCCGGATCGTCACCGCTGGTGCGCCCAGGCACCCGGGCGGCGAAGATCACCCCTACAGACCTTGTCAGCCCACAGGACGTCACCTGTGACTTTCTGCCGTGCCCGCGGGTCCTACTGAAATGACCTCGACCGACGCCGAACTCGTCCGTCGGGCGCGGTCGGGCGATCTGGCCGGCTTTGCCGAGCTGCTGCAGCGGCATCGCGCCAGCCTGGAACGCTACGCCGTTCGCGTTTTGGGCAACCGGGAGGAAGCCGAGGAGGCGCTGCAGGACGCCCTGATCCGGGCCTGGGAGGCACTCGGGCGGGGTCATCAGCCGGCGTCGGTGCGGAGCTGGTTGTTCCGGATCCTGGTCAACCGCTGCCGTACCCGGCTGTCCCGGCCAGACCGGGTGGACCGCGGGCCCGGCGCGGAGGTGGCGCTCTCGCTGGCCGCCTCGGCGCCGGCGACCGATGGGGAGGCGTGGCGGGAGGAGATCGCCCGGGCCCTGGCCCGCCTGCCCACCGACCAGCGCGAGGCGTTCCTGCTCAAGCATGTGGAGGAGTTCAGCTATGAGGAGATCGGCGAACTCACCGGCAGCAGCGTCCCGGCGCTCAAGATGCGCGTGAATCGCGCCTGCCTCCGCCTGCGGGCGCTTCTGGAGGACGTCTACCGTGCCTGACAACCCGTCCAGTGGCGCCGACTGGATCGAGCCGGTGGCCCGCGAGCTCCGGCGGCCCGTGGCCTTGGGGGACGGCTACCTGGACCGGACCCTCGCCGACCTCGGCGCCCGTCCCGCCCGGACGGCGCACCGGCCCCGGTGGCCGCTCGCGGCCCTCGCCATGGCCGCCGGCCTGATGCTGGTGGTGGGTCTGGGGTGGTTCGGCCCTGGCAGGGAGAGTGGCCGGCCGGTGCGGTTCAGCCTGGCGGCCCCGGCCGGCCGGGTGGCCCTGGTGGGCGATTTCAACAACTGGGATCCGGCCGCCCAGCCGCTCCGCCGCCGGGACGGCGCCTGGAGCGTCACCCTGCACCTGCCGCCGGGCCGCTATCGTTACGCCTTCGTGGTGGACGGGGAACTGTGGTACAACGATCCCGGCCATCCGGTGGCCCAGGATGAATTCGGCACCCCAACCTCGGTGATCACCGTTGCCAACTGACCGCCGGCTCGCCGCCCTGGCGCTCGCCGCCTGCCTGCTCGCCCCCGGCCGGCTCGCCGGCCAGGATTCCCGCCTGGTGATCCGGCTTCCCGCCGGCGTGGCGCGGGCGGTCCAGCTCGCGGTGGACAGCGCCACCGCCGACGGCCTGCCGGCCGACCCGCTGGTGCAGAAGGCGCTCGAGGGCTGGAGCAAGGGTGCCGACTCGGCCCGCATCGTGACCGCAGTCCGGTCACTGGCGGCCTCCCTCGCCAGCGCCCGCCTGGCACTGGGCGGCGTTGCCCCGGTCGGCGACCTGATCGCCGGGGCGGCGGCGCTCCGGGCCGGGGCCGCGCCGGCGTCCCTCACCACCCTTCGGGGCCTGCGCCGCTCCGATCCCCTGGCCGTCCCCCTCAGCGTCCTCGCCGACCTGCTGACCGCCGGGATCGGGCCGGAGCGGGCCTGGTCCTCGGTGCGCGACATGGCCTCACGTGGGGCCAGCGATGCCGCCTTCCTCCGGCTCCGGGACGAGCTGGTCTCGGGCACCGCGGGGCGGCCTCTGCCGCCCGTAGTGGAACGGCCCCCGGGGACGCCGCTCCCCACCGGGCGGGAGCGGCCGTGAGGCGCCTCGCCCTGGCCCTGCTCGCCGGCCTGGCCGCCCACGCGGAGGCGCAGGTGGCCGGCCGGATTGACGTGGGCGTCGGAGGATCCGACCAGCGCCGGCCCGGTGTGGCGGCGCTCTGGTCCGTGGCCCCCAGCCTGCTCTGGCAGACGGGGCCGTTCCGTTTCCGGGCGGAAGGCGAGTACGGCGAGTTCGCAGTCATCGGCCAGGGTGCCCAGGGGCAGGTCGAGGGCTCATGGTTCGGCCGGGCGGGCCCGTCGCTGCTGGTCGAGCTGACGGGACAGGCGAGGGGCACGGCGCTCCGCTCCGGCACCCGGGGGCAGGGAGATGCCGGCACCCGCCTGCACCTCGCCGGTACCCGCCGGGGGCTCTGGGCCGGGGCGCTGGCCGGCCGGGACGGGAGGGGCCCCACCGTGCGCTGGGAGGCGGCCGCCTGGCAGCGCTTCGGGGACCTCTGGATCCAGGTGCAGGGATCCCAGACCTCGGCGATTGACCTCGTCCTGAGGGATGGCGTCGCACCCGACACCCTCACACCACAGCCGGACACCCTGTATCGCGAGCAGGTGCGGGTTCACACCGACATCGGGACCTGGCTCCACTGGCGCCGGGGCCCGGTGCAACTGGCGGGCGCGCTGGGGCGGCGCTTCGGTGTGGCCGAGCCCGCCGGGGGATTGCAGGGGAGCCCGACCAACCCGGGCAATCCGGCCGACCCGACGCTGGGGCTTACCACCAGGAAGTCGGGGGCGGTCACCTGGTGGTCGCTGGAGGGGAGGCTCTGGATCACCGAACAGGTAGGGCTCCTCGCCGCCGGCGGCTACCAGCCGCCCGATGGATCGCTTCGGACCCCGGGGGGACGGTTCCTCCGGCTGGGGCTGAGCGCCGCGCTGCCGCGGGGAGGGAGGGGAGAAACCGGAACCGCGGTCCTGCCGGCACCCCGGCCCCGCGCCGCCGTCGAGCTGCGGCCGCTGGAGGGCGGCTTCCAGGAGCTGCTCATCACCGCGCCAGCGGCTCAGGAGGTGGAGCTGATGGGCGACTTCACCGACTGGCTGCCGGTCCCGCTGGCGCCGGCGGGAAGCGGGCGCTGGCGCATCCGGCTCCGGCTGCCGCCGGGCATGTATGGAATGAACGTGCGCTACGACCGCGGCGCGTGGCTCGTGCCGCCGGGGCTACCGGTCATGAAGGACGATTTCGGGGGTGAGTCGGGGGTCCTGGTGGTGCGGTAAGCCGGGTGCCGGGCGGGCCGCTACGGCCCGGCCAGCGATTCGCCGGCGGGGGCGCGCTTGAGAAGCGCCAGGCGGACGGCATCCACCACCAGGCGGAGGTCGTCCGTCTTGGCGAGGAGGGGGACGCCACGCTGCTCGATGGGCGTGTGGACCTTCGGGTCCCCGGCCGCGCCGGTGAGGAACACCACGCGCCCCGCGAGGTTCGGCGCACGCTTCATGAGGGCATCGTAGAACTCGAGGCCGCTGGCTTCGGGCATGAGGACGTCACTCACCACCGCATCCGGCCCGGGCGCCTCGGCGACACGGGCGAGCGCCTCGGCGGCCGAGGCCGCTTCGGTAACCCGGTAGCCGGCACGCTCGAACAGCGCCCGGAGTGCCCGGCGCATCGAAGGCTCGTCGTCCACCACCAGTACGGTCAGCACAAGTCCTTCGGCGGCAAGGTGTTGGTCAGGGCGCGCGGGCCGGCCTCACGCGCCCGGGCCGGGCCTGCGTTTCCAGTATCGGCAGGCCGGTGACGTCATTTGACCCCCGGGGATCGGGCGGGGTAGATTGCCGCCCATGTCGGACATATCGATCGTCAAGACCAAGGAAGATGTGGCCTCGAAGTCGCTCCAGGTGACGGTCCCGGTGGACCGGATCCAGAAGGCGGAATCGAAGGCCCTGCGCCACTACAGCCAGCGAGCCCGGCTCCCCGGCTTCCGCCAGGGGAAGGCTCCGGAAGCCGTCGTCCGGCGCCGCTTCGGCGAGGCCATCCGGCAGACGGTCCTGGAAGAACTGATCCGCGAGAGCTGGGACGCCGCCCTCACCGCCGAGTCGCTCAAGCCGATCGCCGAACCGCACATCCACCACCTCAAGTTCGAGGCGGGCCAGCCGCTGGAGTTCGAGTTCCACGTCGAGATCCGTCCCGACGTGGCCCTGATCCGGGCCGGCGGCTTCACCATCCAGCGCACGGTCAAGCCGGTCACCGACCAGGACGTCGAGGAGCGGCTCCGCGACCTGCAGGAGCGGAAGGCCACCTGGATTCCGGTCGAGGGCCAGAAGCCGGCGCCGGGCCAGATGGTTCGCCTGGAGGTGGCGCCCATCGAGGAGGCCGGGGTTGGCGCAGCCCAGCCATACAATATGGTGCTGGGCGAGGGGCGCGCCATTCCCGATGTCGAGGAGCGGGTCA
>CAZCVG010000127.1:0-6479 GCA_964501735.1 uncultured Gemmatimonadaceae bacterium
CAGCTGGCGGGCACCCTCTCGGGCGGGTGGAAGCAGCGGCTCTCGCAGGCCTGCGCCACCACGCATCACCCGGACGTGCTGTTCCTCGACGAGCCGACGGCTGGGGTGGACCCGGCCGCCCCGCGCCACGTCAGGGAGGTGATCCGCGACCTGGCCCGGCGGGGCACCACGATCATCGTCACCACCCACTACATGGATGAGGCGGAGCGCTGCGGCCGGCTGGCGATGCTGTGGCGGGGGCGGCTGGTGGCCATGGGCGAGCCCCACGAACTGACCACCCAGCTGGGCGCGCCCACCCTGGAGGACGCGTTCATCGCGCTCCAGCTCCAGGACGAGGGACGGGCCGCATGACCGTGCGCCAGTGGCCGCTGTGGGCCATGCTCCGCAAGGAGTTCATCCAGATGCGGCGGGACCGGCTCACCCTGGCCATGATGGTGGTGATCCCGGCGGTGCAGCTGGCGCTGTTCGGCTTCGCCATCCGGACCGAGGTGCGCCATCTCCCCACCCTGGTGCTGGACCAGGCCCGCACCAGCGAGAGCCGGGCGCTGGTGGCCACCCTGGTCAACTCCACCTACTTCGACGTGGTGCGCGAGGTGGGCAGCCGGGAGGAGGTCGCCCAAGCGATCGAGCGGGGGAGCGCCGCCGCGGCCCTGGTCATCCCCCCCGGGTTCACCCGCGACATCAAGCGCCGGCGCGGGGCCGAGGCCCAGATCATCGTGGACGCCGCCGACCCGCTGTCCTCGCAGGCGGCGCTGCAGGGGGCGATGCTGGCCAGCCTCACCTGGAATCCCGGCAGCCGGCCGCCGGTCCTCCGGGTGGCGGAACTCCGGGTGCGGCCCTGGTACAACCCCATGCTGGCCAGCAGCACCTACATCGTGCCCGGCATCATCGGGGTGCTGCTCTCGCTCACCATGGTGATCATCACCGCCATGGCGGTGGTGCGGGAACGCGAGCGGGGCACCATGGAGCAGCTCATCGTCACGCCCATCAACCGCACCAGCCTGATGCTGGGGAAGCTGCTGCCCTTCCTGCTGGTAGGCTACGTCCAGACTACCGTCATCCTGGTGCTGGGCAAGCTGCTGTTCGACGTGCCGCTGCGGGGCAGCCTGCCGCTGCTCTACCTCATGGCGCTGCCCTTCATCGTGGCCAGCCTGGGGGTGGGCCTGCTGTTTTCCACCATGGTCAGGACCCAGGCCCAGGCAATGCAGGCCGGCTTCATGTTCATCCTGCCTAACATCCTGCTCTCGGGCTTCATGTTCCCCCGCGCCGCCATGCCCGAGCCGGCCCAGTGGCTGGGCCTGCTGCTGCCGCTCACCTACTTCCTCGAGGTGCTGCGCGGCATCCTGCTCCGGGGCGCCGGCTTCGCGGCCCTGTGGCCGGAGCTGCTGGCCCTGACCGGCTTCGCCGTGGCGCTGGTAGCCCTGAGCGTGCGCCGGTTCCACAAGACCCTGGACTGACGCCGGCCGCGAGAGGCGGGGCTGAGGGGAACGGTACGACCCTGGACCGGCGGGAACCACAATTCGTGGTCTGAGGCAGACGCGGACGCGGGAGCGAGGAGCGCCGCAAGGCGCCGGACTGAGGCCATCCGCTCTGGCACGAAGGCCCCGGCGCCTGCACCTTACAGCCATGCCGGAGCTTCCCATCGCCGCTGGACCGTTCGCCCCGGAGCTGGCGGTGGCGATCCGCGCGGCGGAGCGGGCGGCGGCCCTCTTTCCGCCGCCCGGCGCCCGGCCACAGAGCCGGCCCAAGCCTGACGGCTCGCCGGTCACCGAGTTCGACCTCCGGGCCAATGCCCTGATCCTCGAGACCATCCGGGCCGGCTTCCCGGGCGACGCCATCCTCAGCGAGGAGCTGGCCGACGACCCCGCCCGCCTGGGCGCCGAGCGGGTGTGGATCGTGGATCCGCTGGACGGGACCCGCGACTTCGCCGAGGGCTCGGCCGACTTCGCGGTGCACGTGGCCCTGGCGGTGGCCGGCCGGCCGGTGGTGGCGACGGTGGCCTGCCCGGCCCTCGGCCGGCTCTACGCGGCGGCGGCGGGCGGCGGCGCCATGCGCCGGGACGGCGGCGGCGACCACCGGGTGGCGGTGGCGCCGGCCCGGCCGCTGGCGGCGTACCGGACCGGGATCACCCGCACCGCGATGCACCCGGCGCTGGAGCGGTTCCTGGCCGCCACCGGGCTGGCGGCGGGCGCGGTGCCCCGGGGCGCGTCGGTCAAGCACATGCTGCTGGCGGAAGGCGCCCTCGACCTCTGCCTGACACTGCACGGCCGGGAGAGCGAATGGGACACCGCCGCGCCCGGCCTCATCGTGGCCGAGGCGGGCGGCCGGGTCACCGACGCGGACGGGACCCCGTTCCGCTACAACCAGGCCGATGTCCTCCACCGGCGGGGGGTCGTGCTCAGCGCCGGCCACCACCACGCCGAGCTGGTCCGCGCGGCGCAGGAGTGCTTCCCATGAGCAGGCCGGTCATCACGGTGGACGGCATTGACGGCAGCGGGAAATCCACCTTCGCCAGGCGGCTATGCCCGCGGTTCGATGCGCTGGGCCGCCAGCCGGTGGTGGTCCGGGTGGACGACTTCCGGGTGCCCCTCGACTGGACCTCGGGCGACGAGGCCACGCTCTACTACCTCCGCTACTTCGACCTCATCGCCCTGGCGCGGACCATCCGCGAGTATGCCGGCGGCGCGCCGGAGCTGGCCATCCCCTCCTTCGATGGGCTCAGCGGCACCCGCGGCCTCCCCCGGCGGGTGCGGCTGGGCGAGCGCCCGGTGCTCATCCTCGAGGGCGTCTTCATCCGGCGGGTGCCGGTGGGGCCGCTGGCGGCGCTTCACATCTACCTGGACGCGCCCCCGGAGCTGGCCCGGGACCGCCTCATCCGGCGCGACACGGCGCGGGGCCGGGCCCGTGGGGACGTCGAGCACCGGCTCGACCGCCGCTACGTGCCGGGCCAGCAGCGCTATCACGATGAATGCGCCCCGCGCGACCGGGCCGGCGTGGTGATTGACAACGCCGACTATTCCCGCCCCCTGCTCCGCCGCTCGGCCGCGAGCGCCGAGGCCTCCTCGCTGTGGCCGGCCCTCGCCGGCCTGGTGTCGCACCCCGCCTTCGAGTTCCCATGAGCGGCGATCCTTCGCTCTGGCGGCTGTTCAACATCCACCTCCGCCTGCTCGGCATCGGCGCAACGTTCGCAGGCACCATCGCCTTCGTCACCTTCGGGCTCGGCCTCCCGCCGGTGGCGGGCCAGGAGCCGGTGCGGAGCATCCCCGTGCTCCTGGGCGGGGGCCTGGTGACTCTGCTGGGGCTGGGGTTTCTCATGCTGCGGCCCTACCGGCCCGACCTCGGCGACACCGGCCTCCCCTTCAATCCCTATCGCCGGAGCGGTGACCGGCGGCGGTGGTGGACCGGGGACCGGATCGGCGGGTAGGCCGGGCGACCGAGGGGGGCTCGTCTCGGCCCCCGCACGGATCCCATTTCCCCGTGAGCTTCGGCGCTGCTTCTGCCCCGGATCGGCGGGCAGGCCGGGCCGGCTCGACCTCACACGGGGGCACCTCGGCTTTTGAGGTGCCAAGGGAGACGATTGCCGTGCCGGCTGGCGGGCACCCGAACCGCGGGGCTGGCTGCCCGGGGGTCCTGATTGCGCTGGCGGCGTTATTTCGGTTCGATCGCTCCTGGGGGCTGTGCTGGGGACATGGACGAATCGCCCCGGCGAAGGCGCTCCAGTGACGCTCCCATCCCCCGCCGGCGGCGGGCGCGTCATCAGGATCTGCCGGGGCCTCCTCCCCCGCCCCGGTACGGATTTCGGTCACACCCGCAAGCTCAACCCCCAGAATCACTTCCGGCGCCAGCGCCTTTTCCGGCACCCTGACCGATTTTTTCGGGGTTGCGACCGGCGGCCGGCTCCCGGTATTCTCGCGCTCGCCGGTGTCCCGACGCCTCGTCGCACCCTCTGCAGAAGGGCCGTTCGCATGGCCTCAGTGCTCGTCCCCCAGTCCGCCACTCCCGCCGCGCCGGTCCCGCCGAAGGCGCGGGCGGTGCCGCACAGCCAGGCGCTGCACGGGGATGTGCGGACGGACGAGTTCCGCTGGCTCCGGGAGCGCTCGGACCCGGAGGTCCTGGCCTACCTCGAGGCGGAGAACCGCTACACCGAAGAGATGATGCGGCACACGCTGCCGCTGCAGGAGGCGCTGCACCAGGAGATGCTGGGCCGGATCCGCCAGGACGACCAGACCGTCCCCTATCACCGGGACGGCTGGTGGTACTACGCCCGCACCGAGGCCGGAAAGTCCTATCCCATCTTCTGCCGGCGGCGGGGCTCGCCGGTGGCCGCGGAGGAGATCTACCTCGACCAGAACGTCCTGGCCGAGGGCCATGAGTTCCATGCCATGGGCGGGATGGACGTGAGCCCGGACGGCCGGCGGCTGATCTACCTCGAGGATCTCACCGGCTTCCGCGACTACATCCTCGTGGTGAAGGACCTCGAGACCGGCGCCGAGCTGGAGCGTTTTGCCGGCGTGTGGAACGGCACCGCCTGGGCGGACGACAGCGAAACCTTCTTCTACATGACCGCGGACGCCGCCAAGCGGGGCGACAGTGTCTGGCGGCATCGGATCGGCACACCCCGGTCGGCGGACCAGCGGGTCTACCACGAGCCGGACGTCCTGTTCGACGTCGCGGTGGCCCGGTCGCGGAGTGGCCGCTGGATCCTGATCGAGACCGACAGCTTCAGCAGCGCCGAAACCTGGCTCATCCCGGCGGCCGATCCCGCCGCCCCGCCCCGGGTGGTGGCGCCGAGGCGGGCGGGCGTCGAGTACCGGGTGGAGCCGGGCGACGGGTACTTCCTGATCACCACCAACCACGGCGCCCGGAACTTCCGGATCTTCCGCGCCCCGGAGGACCAGCCCGCACCGGCGCACTGGACCGAGTGGCTGCCGGAGCGGGAGTCGGTCTTCGTGGAGTCGGTGGAGGCCTTCCGCGATTTCGTGGTGGTGAGCGAGCGCTCGGGCGGGCTCAGGCGGTTCCGGGTCACGGCGCTGGACACCGGCGACACCAGCTACATCCCGTTCCCCGAGGCGGCCTACGCCGTCTTCCACGGGGAGAATCATGACTTCACCGCCGGGAGCTACCGGTTCCGGTATTCCAGCTTCATCACCCCCACCTCGGTGCTGGACTATCACGTCGCCGGCCGGCAGAGTGAACTCCGCAAGCGGAGCGAGATTCCGTCGGGCTTCGACCCGGCGGCGTACGAGGTGCGCCGGTTCCTGGCGCCGGCCCGGGACGGGGCGGAGATCCCGGTCTCGATCCTGGGCCGCCGAGGCAGCCGCCAGGACGGCAGCGCGCCGCTCCTGCTGCACGGCTATGGCGCGTATGGCGTCACCATGGAGCCGGCCTTCAGCAGCGAGGCCCTGAGCCTGGTGGACCGCGGATTCAGCTACGCCATGGCCCACATCCGGGGCGGGCTGGAGATGGGGCGGGAGTGGTACGACGCCGGCAAGATGGAGCGGAAGGAAAACAGCTTCAACGACTTCATTGACGTCGCGGAGACCCTGGTGGCGCGCGGCTACACCCGGCCCGACCGGCTGGTGGCCGGCGGGGCGAGTGCCGGGGGCCTGCTGATGGGGGTGCTGGCCAACCGGCGGCCGGACCTCTTCCGGGCCATCGTGGCGGACGTCCCCTTCGTGGATGTGCTCAACACCATGCTGGACCCGACGCTCCCGCTCACGGCGCAGGAGTGGGAGCAGTGGGGAGATCCGCGGAATCCCGAACATTATGCCTGCCTCCGGCGCTACTCTCCGTACGACAACGTCGCGGCGCAGGCGTATCCCTGGCTGCTGGTCACCACGTCACTCAACGACTCGCAGGTCATGTACTGGGAGCCGGCCAAGTGGGTGGCCCGGCTCAGGGCCACCAAGACGGACGTCAACCCGCTCCTGCTCAAGACCAACCTGGCGGGCGGGCACGGCGGGGCGTCGGGGCGGTATGCCCGGCTCCGGGACATCGCCTTTCACTTCGCGTTCATGCTGGAAGCGGTGGGGCTGGGCAGGTAGGGGGCAGGCCGGCCTGGCGGCCCTGCGGAGCGCGTCAGTTCCCGCGCAGCCGCGCCACGACTCGCCTGCCCGCCCCCAGGGGCGCCTGCCGACTGGCCTGTCCACTCGCCCTCGACGAGTTGATTACCTGACGCGAGAGCCTCCGCCCACTGAACACGCTCACACCGGCGGGGGGGCACCCTGCCATCATCCGACTCGGCGAGTCCTGCCCCCTGGATCTGCCCACATCGGGGACCTGCCACCACGTGGCTCTGAGAGCCTCCGCCCCCTGAGCCTGCCGACACTGCGGGAGGGGGGGCACCTGGCACCACCTGACTCGGCGAGCCCCGCCCCCTGACCTGCCCACTCCGGGCACCTGCCACCACCTGACTCGAAGAGCCCCCCGCTCCCTGACCTGCCCACTCCGGGCACCTGCCACCACCTGACTCGAAGAGC
>CAZCVG010000127.1:6579-7660 GCA_964501735.1 uncultured Gemmatimonadaceae bacterium
CCCTGACCTGCCCACTCCGGGCACCTGCCACCACCTGACTCGAAGAGCCCCGCCCCCAGAACCTGCCCACCCCGTGGCCACCCGTCCCGCGACCGCTCGGCCCCGGAGCGCGTTTTTCAGGTACCAGTCACGAGGGCGGGGACAGCCGAGATTGCGGCATGTCCCCGCCGCCCTCGCAGTCCAATCCGAAACTGCTGACCGTTCTGCGGCTCCAATTGCGCCTGGGCCACTATAGCCTGCGAACCGAGCGCGCTTATATCGGCTGGGTCCGGCGCTTCGTGCGCTTTCATGGCCTCCGACACCCGCGGGACCTGGACGAACAGGACGTGGCCGAGTTCCTGCGGGCTCTGGCAGACCAGCGGCGGGTATCGGCCTCGACCCAGGCCCAGGCGCTGGCGGCGATTCTTTTTCTCTACCGTGAGGTGCTGGGCCGGCCGCTCCGGATGGCGGGGCTGGTGCCGAAGGGGCGGGGCGTCACCCGGATTCCGGTGGTGCTGGATCGGGGGGAGGTCCAGCGGGTCCTGGCCCAGCTCGGCGAGGTCTATCATCTCATTGGCTTGTTGTTGTATGGCAGCGGGTTGCGCCTGCTGGAGTGCCTGACGCTCCGGGTCAAGGACGTGGACTTCGGGCGGGCCGAGATCCGGGTGCGGCGGGGCAAGGGGCAGAAGGACCGGGTCACCATGCTGCCGGCGGCGGCGGCCGGGCTGCTGCGGGACCATCTCGAGCGGGTGGCCGGGTTGCACCGGCGGGACTTGGCAGGCGGGGCGGGGGCGGTCGTCCTTCCGGGGGCGTTGGACCGGAAACTCCCGGGGGCGGAGCGTAACTGGGTGTGGCAGTGGGTTTTCCCGGCCACCCGGCAGTACGTCGACCCGGCCACCGGGGAGCGGCGCCGCCACCACCTGCACCCGTCGGCGGTGCAGCGGGCGATGACCCGGGCGGTGAGCCGGTCGGGGGTGGCCAAGCGGGCGGGCTGTCACACCTTGCGGCATTCCTTTGCCACACACCTATTAGAGGCGGGGTATGACATCCGGACGGTCCAGGAGCTGCTGGGCCACCGGGACCTGAGCACCACGATGGTTTA
>CAZCVG010000128.1:0-7658 GCA_964501735.1 uncultured Gemmatimonadaceae bacterium
TGCTGGGCCATGTACTCCTTCAGCATGTCGTTCTGGATGGTCCCCTGCAGCTTCCCGATGTCCACGCCCTGGCGCTCCGCCGCCGCGACGTAGAAGCAGAACAGCATCGCGGCGGGACCGTTGATCGTCATCGAGGTGCTCACCCGGTCCAGCGGGATCCCGGCGAAGAGGTCCTCCATGTCCCGGAGGCTCGAGATCGCCACGCCGCACTTCCCTACTTCCCCCTCGGAGCGCGGGTGGTCGCTGTCGTACCCCATCAGGGTGGGGAAATCGAACGCGACCGACAGCCCGGTCTGGCCCCGGGCCAGCAGGAACTTGTAGCGCGCGTTGGTGTCCTGGGCGGTGCCGAACCCGGCGAACTGCCGCATGGTCCACAGCTTCCCCCGGTACATGGTCGGGTGAATGCCGCGGAGGTACGGGTACTCCCCCGGCAGCCCCTCCTGGGCCAGGTGCCCGGCCGGCAGGTCGAGAGGCGTGTAGACCGGCTCGACCTCGCGGCCCGAGATGCTGGTGAGCTCGGCGTCGGGCCGAACCGGCAGGCGGGCCGCCGCCTCTCGCCAGCGGGCCAGCTCGGCGCGCAGCCGTTCCAGCTCGCGCTCCTGTGCCTCCACCCGTTCGGCGAGTTCACGGTCGGCCCGGTTGGTATTCCATGGGGTCATACGCGCGATCCCTGTCTGAGGCTGTCGAGGACCTCGGCCGCCAGGTCATAAGGACTGAGGCGGCCGGCGAGCATCTCGTCCAGCCGGTCGCGGATCAGCTGCTCCGCGCCGGTTTCCTGCCAGATCCACTGCCGGGTGGCCCGGTCCACCACTTCCCGGGTGCGCTCGAACAGCCGCCGCCGGCGCCGCTCCACCAGCCCGCCCGAACCGGCGAGATGCTCGGCATGCCGGTCCAGCGCCGCCAGCAGCTCGGCGATGCCCTCCCCCCGGGCGGCCACGGTGGCGAGGACCGGGTGCTGCCAGGGTTCCGCCGCGCCGGCCGGCCCGTCCGGGGGGGAGCTGGCGGGCCGCGGCGTGGCCGAGCCGCCGTGGTGCGCCCGGATGTTGCGGAGCGCGTTGCCCTGGCGGATGCCGAGGGTGACCTCGATCTCGTTCCGCATCCGGTCCGCGCCAGGCCGGTCGGCCTTGTTGACGACGAAGATATCGCCGATCTCCATGACCCCGGACTTGAGGGTCTGGATGCCGTCACCGGACTCGGGCACCAGGATGAGCACGGTGGAATCCGCGGTCCGGGCCACATCCAGCTCCGACTGGCCCACGCCGACGGTCTCCACGATGATGCGGTCGAACCCGGCGGCGTCCAGGACGTCGCACACCTCGCGGGTGGTGGTGGCCAGCCCGCCGAGCGACCCGCGGGTGGCCATGGACCGGATGTAGACGCCGGGGTCGAGCGCCACCGACTCCATCCGAATCCGGTCGCCCAGCAGGGCGCCTCCGGTGAACGGCGAAGTCGGGTCCACCGCCACCACGGCCACGGTGAGTTCCCGGCGCCGAAATTCCTGCACCAGGCGTTCGGTGAGGGTGGACTTGCCGGCGCCCGGTGGCCCGGTGATGCCGATGCGCCGGGCGCGCCCAAGGTCGGGGTGGAGCGTGGAGAGCAGCTCCTCGAAGCCGGGCCGGCCGTTCTCGACCATGGAAATCGCGCGGGCAATGGCGGGCACACGCCGGGCCCGGAGATCGGCCACCAGCTCGGGCACATTCATGCCTGTAACTTCGCTCCTCTGAAGGAGCTACGCAACTTTTCCGCCCCCAGGCCCACCCCCGGGGTGGAGCTTGACGGGGCCGAAATCGGCCCCCATGTTAGCCCGGTCTGCATTCCCCAATCCACACACCCCAGTCGGCCGCGCCAGTCGCGGCCCGGTTCCCCACCCCGGAGGCCTCATGCGAGGTGCCTTGGTCGGATGTATGCGTAGTGCCGCCCTGATTGTCCTGTTCTCCCTGGCTGGCGCTCCGCTGGCCGCGCAGTCCGGGGCCATCCAGGGCCGGGTGACGGACAGCTCCGGGGTAGCCGTGCCGGGCGCGGTGGTCAGCGTGGCCCGCACCAGCTTCCAGACCACCACCACCGCCCAGGGCCGCTACACCCTGCGGGGGGTGCCGGCGGGCCCCCAGACGGTGCGGGTCCGGGCCATCGGGTATGCCCCATCCACCGCCGAGGTCACCGTGGAGGGCAGCGCGGTCCACGATCTCGACTTCAGCCTGGCCCGGTCGCCGGTGGAATTGGCCCCGATTGACGTCGTGATCGGTTCCCGCGGCCGCCACACCGCCGCCGAGGAGCTGGCCGTGCCGGTGGACGTGTACACGGCCGAGCAGCTGACCCAGCAGGGCACGGTCGAGACCAGCCAGATCCTGCAGGCCCTGGCCCCGTCGGTGAACTTCCCCCGGCAGACGGTCACCGACGCCAACGACATCGTCCGGCCCTTCACCATGCGAGGCCTGAGCCCCGACCACACGCTGGTGCTGATCAACGGGTGGCGGCGGCACTCCACGGCGGTGCTCAACACCTTCGCCTTCGGCACCGGCGCCGGCTCGACCGGCGTGGACCTCAATGCCATCCCCAGCGGCGCGGTGGAGCGGATCGAGGTCCTGCGCGACGGCGCCTCGGCCCAGTACGGCTCAGACGCCATCGCCGGCGTGGTCAACCTGGTCATGAAGGAGGGGCAGTTCGCCCCGTACCTCTCCGCCGACGCGGGCCGCTATGTGACGGGGAAGGGCTACAAGGACGACGGCACCACCGTGGATGTGAACGGCGGCGTGGGCATCGGACTGGGGCGCGGCTCGCTCAGCCTGTTCGGCCAGTTCCAGCAGCGCGACCCGACCAACCGGGCCTGGGCCGACCCGTACCTGGTGGATGTCAACGGGGTGGCCGATTCGATCAACCCGGACAACGGCCAGGTGATCGTCAAGCGGAACAGCCTGCCCCAGCCCAACCTGCACTACGGCGACGGCCTGGAGCGCAACGGCATGACCTTCGCCAATTTCCGCATGCCGGTCAACGCCAGCGGCAGCAGCGAACTGTACGCCTTCGGCGGCTACGCCCGCCGGGTAGGCACCGGCAATGGGTTCTGGCGCTACTTCGACAGCGGCCGGAACTGGCCGGAGATCTACCCGCAGGGCTTCCTCCCCGAGTTCCGCCCCACGGTGCAGGACTTCTCCATGGCCGGGGGCTTCCGGACCAGCGCCGGCGGCTGGGCCATTGACTTCGGCGGGACCTACGGCGTCAACAAGTTCGACTACGACCTCCGCAACACCAACAACCCCTCGCTGGGCCCCTGCCTCGATGTCCCCTGCGCCCCGGGCGCCGACGGCGTGCTGGGCACCAGCGACGATCCCGGCATCCCCAACCAGACCGAGTTCTTCGCCGGGCGGCTGGAGCGCCGGGAGGCCCTCGGTGCGGTAAACCTGGCCCGGGATGTCGAGGTAGGCCTGCCGGGCCCGCTGCGCGTGGCCATCGGCGCGGCGTACCGGCGGGAGCAGTACAAGATCGTCCAGGGCGAGACCGCCTCGTGGATCAACGGCAACCACCTGGCGCAGGACTCCAGCGGACCGGCCCCGGCCGGCTCGTCGGTCTTCGGCGGCTTCACCCCCGGCGACGCCAGTGACAACGACCGCAACAACTTCGGCGCCTACGTGGACCTGGAGACCAACCTCGATCCCAAGGTCCTTGCCAACGTCGCCGGGCGGTTCGAGCGCTACAGCGACTTCGGCTCCAACCTGAGCGGCAAGGTGGCGCTGCGGGTGCAGCCCTCCCAGCGGCTGGTGCTCCGGGGCGCGGCCAGCACGGGGTTCCGGGCACCGGGCCTGGCCCAGAGCTTCTTCAGCCATGTCACCACCAGCTACGTGGCCGGCCAGCTGATCGAGGTGGGCAACTTCCCGGTGAACCATCCCGCCGCGCGGCTGCTCGGCGCGAAGGACCTGAAGGAAGAGAAGTCCATCAACCTGAGCGCCGGCCTGGCGGTGAGCCCGCGCGACAACCTGACGTTCACGGTGGACGTCTTCCACATCAAGATCATCGACCGGATCCTGCTGGGCGCCACCTTCGACGACGACACCACCCTGGCCGTCCTGGCCGCCGGCGGGTTCAGCGGGATCGCCGGGCTGCAGTACTTCACCAACGGCCTGGATACCAAGACCCAGGGACTGGACGTCGGCGCCAGCCTCCGCGTGCCCGCCGGCACTGCCGGCAGCCTGACGTTCGACGCCGGCCTCAACTTCACCAAGAACAAGATCACCCACATTGACGACCTGCCCGCCGTGCTGGCCAACTCCGACGAGCCGGGCCTGATTGACACGGTGACCTACATCGCCATCACGGAGGAGCGGCCGGACTGGCGCGGCACCTTCACCACCAACTACGAGACCGGCCGGTTCCGGGCCCTCACCCGGCTCTCCTACTTCGGCAAGTTCTCGTCGGCCCAGCTCGGCTTCTGCGACCTCTGCCGCGAGCGCTACGGCGCCAAGGCCCTGGTGGACGTGGAGGTGGGCTACCGCTTCAACCAGGTCAAGCTGTCGATCGGGGCCCGCAACCTGTTCGACACCTACCCCGACAAGCCCAGCTCGACCCGGATCGTTGACACCAGCACCGGCGACCGCTCACTCGACTACAACAACAACTTCGGGACGTTCCCATGGGCGGCGGCCTCGCCATTCGGCTTCAACGGGCGCTTCCTCTACACCCGGGCGGAGATGATCCTCGGCTGGTAGCCAGTCAGGCGGTCTGACCGTGGGACGGTCGGGACGCGGGGGTCGAGATCGCAGCCGGTCTCGACCCCCGCTGCCTTCCGCCCATCCATCCCCCAATCGTCCAATCGCCCAATCGCCCAATCGCCCAATCGCCTACACCCCCAGCAGCAGCCCCGCCAGGCCGAAGAGCAGGAGGAACCCGCAGACGTCGGTGAAGGTGGTCACGAAGATCGAGGACGCCACCGCCGGGTCAATGCCCAGCCGGCTCAGGGCCAGTGGGATGAAGGCCCCGGCGAACCCGGCGACGAACAGGTTGCCGGTGAGGGCCAGGAAGACCACCAGTCCCAGCTTGCCGCCGTGGCCCAGGGAGAGGGCCACGGCGGTGGCCACTAGCCCCACCACCATCCCGTTGGTCAGGCCGGCCAGGACTTCCTTGCCGATGACCGACGCGGCCCGGCCCTGGGGAATCTGGCCCAGGGCCACCCGCCGGACCGTGACGGCCAGGGCCTGGGTCCCGCCGTTGCCGCCCATCCCGGCGATGATCGGCATCCAGATGGTGAGGGCGATCGCCTTCACCAGCTCGGCCTGGAAGAAATACACCACGGCGCCGGCCACGAACGCCGTGACCAGGTTGACCAGCAGCCACGGGAGCCGGCGCCGGACCGCTTCGGTCCAGGAGGCCGCCAGCTCCTCCTCCGCCGAGGTGCCGCCGAACTTGAGCAGGTCCTCGGTCTGTTCTGCCTCGACCACGTCAATGACGTCGTCGAAGGTCACCTGCCCGAGGAGCCGGCCCCCGCCGTCCACCACCGGCACCGCGGGCACGTTGTAGCGGCTCATCATCCGGGCCACCTCCTCCTGGTCGAGCTCCGGCGGCACCCGGATCTCGGTGTCCTCCATGACCTCGCGGACTGGGCGGTCGGCGCGGCTGGTCACCAGGAGCTTGATGGGCAGCACCCCCAGGAGATGGTCCGCCTCGTCCACCACATAGACCTGGCTGAAGTCCTGGATCTCCTCCGCCTGGCGGCGGAGCGACTCGATGGCCTCGCCCGCGGAGCTGGAATCCAGCACCGTGACGACCTGCGCGGTCATCAGGCCGCCGGCAGACTCCGGGTCGTAGCGGAGCAGTTCCTCGATGTCCTCGCGATCCTCGACGCTCGCCAGGATCCGGGCCTGGTCTTCGGGATCGAGCCCGCCCACCAGGTCGGCGGCCTCGTCGTCGGGCAGGCCCTCGACGATCTCGCGCACCGCCTCGGGGGCCTCGGCCGCGAGGCTCTCCAGGGTCTCCTCGACCTGGGCCTCGTCCGGCATCTCGACCAGGGCCGCGCCGGAGAGCCGCCGCGGCAGGGTCTTGACCACCGACAGGCGGTCCTCCTCGTCCAGCGAGGACAGCACGTCGCCCAGGTCGGCCGGCTCGGCCTTCTCGGCCATCGCCAGGAAGGCCCGGAGGTTGCCGCGCCGGATGAGGTCCAGCATGGAGCGGACGATCGTTTCCTGGCGGCTCACGGTCGGTTCTCCCCGGTGAGGGTCCGTGCCAGCACCACGGGGGCTCCCATCGCCCGCCGGATCAGTACCCGCTCCACCCGGGTGGGCGAGGCCTGCAGCACATCAAACTCCAGCCCCCGCACCAGGAAGCGCTCCCCGGCGGGCGGAATCCGGCCGGCCAGCTCGGTGAGCAGCCCGCCGATGCTGCTGGTGCTGGCCCGGGGCAGGGTCACGTCGAAGCGCTCCTCCAGCGCCTCGATGGGCGTGGAGCCGTCGGTCTCGTAGAGCACGGGGCCGCCGGCCTGAACCGGCTGGGCGCCTTCGTCGAACTCATCGTAGATCTCGCCGACCAGCTCCTCCAGCAGGTCCTCGAGGGTGACAATGCCGAGCGTCCCGCCGAACTCATCCAGCACCACCGCGAGGTGGCGCCGCTCGCGCTGCATGTCCAGCAGGAGGTCGCCGCAGGTGCGGCCCGCGGGGGCGTTGGTCACCGGGCGGATGGGGAGGTGGTCCCCGGGCCGGAGCCGGAACAGGTCGAAGGCGTGCAGCATGCCCACGATGTCGTCCAGGGTGCCGCGGTAGACCGGCAGCCGGGTGTAGCCGCTCTGGGCGAACACCTGGGCGATCTCCTCCAGCGGGTCGTCCTCGGCCACCGCCACCACATCGGTGCGCGGGGTCATGACCTCCCGCACCGCCCGCTCGGTGAAGGTGAGCACGCCGCCCACCATGATGAGCTCGTCGTCCACCGCCAGGCCCGCCGCCGCGCCCTCGCGCCAGACCGCGCGCAGCTCGCTCGCGCCCGGCACCACGCGGGCCGGGAGCATCACCCCCACCACCCGGGCCACCGGCCGGAGGACCGGCACGATGAGGTTGCGCAGCGCGTCGGCCCGCGGGCGCGCCAGCCAGCGCGGCAACAGGTAGCCGACCAGGAGAACCGCCGGCACCGCCACGATCACCAGCAGCAGGCCCGCCACCGCGGTGGTGAACCCGGCGAGGAACGGCGGCAGCGACGCCCCAACCACGATCACGCCCAGCGCGGTGAGCGTGGCGGTGACGCCGAGGTAGCCCTCCATCTCCGCCAGCCAGGCCAGGGAGCCGGTGTCGCCCTTGAGCTGGCCGGCCACCGCCCGGGTCAGCTCCATGCGGCTGAGCGACACCAGCGCCGTGCCGGCCACCGCCCCGAAGATGGCCACCCCCAGCCCGGTGAGAAGCGCCGCCCAGATCATGCCTCCCCCTCCTCGGCGCGGGACTGCACCCGGACCGGCCGGGTCACCACCACCCGCCGGATCCGGCGCCGGGCCACCAGCTCCACCTGCATCTCGATCCCGTCCAGCTCGATCTTCTCCCCGCCCCGCGGCACCCGGCCGAAGGCATCGAGGATGAGGCCGCCCACCGTGGTCACGTCGGTCCGGCCGAAGCTGTGCCCCAGCAGCCCCTCCAGTTCCGCCAGTGGCACCCCGCCTTCGATGGACAGGTGCCCCTCGGCATCCTCCAGGA
>CAZCVG010000129.1:0-7632 GCA_964501735.1 uncultured Gemmatimonadaceae bacterium
CCGCGGATGAACCCGTGGGTGGCCCCCACCAGCCGCATCACCGCGATCTCCCGGGCCCGCTGCAGCACCGTGATCCGGATGGTCACCCCGATGATCACCACCGCCACCGCCGCGAAGGCCAGGCCGATGGTGAAGCCCACCAGGCCGGCGATGTTGCGCAGCCGGTCGAGCTTCTCGATCCACTCCCGCCCGTAGCGAACGTCGTCAATGAAGCCGTAACCGCGGATGCGGTCGGCCACCGCGGCGGTGTTCTCGGCGTCGCGGAAGCCGTCCTTGAGCTGGATCTCCAGCGAGGCGGGCAGCGGGTTGACGGCCAGGTCCCGGTAGGCGTCGCGGAACTCGACCAGCTCGGCCCGGGCCCGCCGGAGGGCCTCGTCCTCGCTGACGAAGGTCACCCGGCCCACCTCCGGGAAGGCGGCGATGTCCTGCGAGGCCTGGGCGATCGCCTCGGGCGGCGTGCCATGCAGCAGGTAGGCCACCACCTCCACCCGCTCCTCCACCAGCCGCAGCGCCTCGCGCAGGTTCACCGCCACCAGGGCGAACAGCCCCACCGCGTACAGGGAGAACCCGATGGTGGTGATGGAGAGGGCCGACAGGAGCGGCGCCCGCCGGAAGGCGAGGAGGGCCTCGCGCACGAGCAGCCTCATGCTTCCTCCTCCGGGGATTCATCGGCGCCGGAATCGAACACCACGGCGCCCTCGCGCAGCTCCACCGTGCGGTAGGTGGTCTGCTTGACCAGGTCGAGGTCGTGGGTGGCCATAACCACGCAGGTGCCCCCGGCGTTGATCTCGCGCAGCAGCTGGAACACGCCCCGCGTGGCCCGCTCGTCGAGGTTGCCGGTGGGCTCGTCGGCGATGAGAATCGCCGGGTCGTTCACCAGGGCGCGCGCGATGGCCACCCGCTGCTGCTCGCCGCCGGAGAGCTCCTGGGGGTAGGCGTGGGCCTTGGCCACCAGCCCGACCTGGGTGAGGACCCGCATGACCTTGGCGGGGATGGTATCCCGCCGGGCCCCGGTGACCTCCAGCGCGAACGCCACGTTCTCTTCGGCGGTTCGGTCGTCGAGCAGGCGGAAGTCCTGGAACACGATGCCCAGGCGGCGGCGCAGCCGGGGCACGTCGCCCGGGGTCAGGTCGGGGATGCTGAACCCCGACACCCGCACGTCGCCGGCGCTCGGCCGCAGCTCGCCGAAGACCAGCTTGAGGATGGTAGACTTGCCCGCGCCGGAATGCCCGGTGAGGAAGACGAACTCCCCCTTCGCAATGCGAAGCGAGACGTTCTTGAGGGCGACGCCCTTGGGATAATCCTTGAAGACCTCGGTGAACCGGATCACGGCAGGAAGATAGGATTGCCGGGTGGGGGAGTAAAGCGATGGCAGGGGCCAGCTTGCGCCGGGAACCCCGGGGCTCCGGCCGCCCCGGTCGGGCGCCGGGGTGGGGCTATCCCAGCGCCTGCTCCAGGTCGGCGATGATGTCCTCGGCGTCCTCCACCCCGCAGGAGAGCCGGAGGAACCCGTCGGGGATCCCCTGCTTGGCGCGCTGCTCCTCGGTGAGCCGGCGGTGGCTGGTGAGCCGCGGCTCGGAGATCAGGCTCTCGACCCCGGCGAGGCTGGGGGCGTGAGTGACCAGCTTGAGCTTCTTGAGGAACTTCTCCGCGGCGCGGGCGCCGCCCCGGAGCTCCAGGCCCACCATCCCGCCGAAGCCCTCGAGCACCTTGGCGGCCAGGGCATGGTCGGGGTGGCTGGGCAGCCCGGGGTAGTGCACCCGCTGGAACTGGTCGCGGCCCTCGGCCCAGCGGGCCACGGCCATCCCGTTGACGTTGTGGCGCTCCATCCGGATACCCAGGGTGCGGAGCCCGCGCTCCACCAGCCAGGCGGCGTGCGGGTCGATCGCCTGCCCCCACAGCTGCATGAGCCGGGTGACCTCCTCCACCAGCGCCGCCGAGCCCGCCACCGCGCCGGCGATCACGTCGCTGTGGCCGTTGAGGTACTTGGTGGCGCTGGTGATGACGATGTCGGCCCCGTGGCGCAGGGCCTGGAAGTTGACCGGGCTGGCAAAGGTCGCGTCCACCAGGCAGGCGAACCCCCCATCGCGGGCGATCTGCGCCATCGGGGCGAGGTCGAGCACCCGCATGGTGGGATTGGTGGGCGTCTCCACGAACACCGCCCGGGTACTCTTGCGCACCGACCGGCGCCACTGCCTCGGCTGGTCCGGGCTCACGTAGCTCACGTCAATCCCGATCCGGGCGAACTCCTCGTCGAACAGCCGCCGGGTGCCGCCGTAGATCCAGCTGCTGGAGAGCAGGTGGTCCCCCGGCCTCAGCACCGCCAGGTGGGCCAGGGCAGTGGCCCCCATGCCGCTGGCCACGAAGATCGCCGCCTCGGCGCCTTCCAGCAGCGCGTACTTGGTGGCCAGGCTGGTCTGGTTGGGGTTGTTGCCGTAGCGGCTGTACATCACCTCCTCGTCCGACCCGACGGGATTGGTGAAGGTGCTGCTCTGGTACAGGGGCGAGATGACCGGGGCCCAGTCGGCGCGCCGGGCCGGCTGGCCGTGCACCGCGATCGTGGAGAGGCCGAGTTTGCGCTTCATGCGCTGAGGGGGAGGGAGTAGGCGCCGCCGTCGCAGCGGACCAGCCGGAGCCGGGCCATGGTTTCCAGCACCGCGTCGGCGGCGGTCTCGTCCCAGCCGGTCTGCTCGGCCAGGGACCGGGGGGTGGCGGGGCCGCCGGTGCGCAGGCATTCGAAGGCCACCCGCAGTTCCCCCGAGACGCTTCCCACCGGCCGGGCCTCGCCGGTGCGGGGGTCGTGCACCAGCGCGGCCAGGTCGTGATGCGCCAGCACGTGCTCGATGGCCTCGAGCTGCTCCTCGCTGAGCCCCTGCAGCACGAAAAAGGTCCCGGTGGGCGGGTCCAGCAGCAGCTGGGCGATCACCTCATCGGCGCAGCTCATGTCCACCAGCCCGATCTCCGAGAAGTCGAGCAGGGCCAGCACCTGGCCGCCGGAGAGCCGCTCGCGGATGCTGCTGCGGATGGCGCGGCCGGTGGACCGGGTGACCAGGTTGGTGTAGGCGGCGTGGACGGTCTCGCGGAGCATCAGCTCCAAGCGGATTGTCTCGGTCATCCGGTGATCTCCTGGCCTGGAATCACAATCTGGAGCTGGGCGCCGGGGAAGGGCGCCAGGCCCTCCACCAGCGGCGCGTCGTCGTCCCAGGGAGGCACGATGGCAATCCGGGCGGTGCCGCTGCGGATGCTGAGCTTGCCGTCCCAGCGTGTCAGGTAGCGCTTGATGCCGGGCATCCCCTGACCCCGGCCAGGGTCACGGAAGCGGCTGGTGTGCTGGATGACGGCGGCCTCCAGGGCCGCCCCGTCTCCCCAGCGGTCGCCAAAACGCCGGGCCTGGCTGGCCTCCAGCGACCGCCGGAAGCCGATCCCGGCGTCGCTCACGGCGATGACCACCACCCGCCGTCCCAGCCGCTTGCGGAAGCTGTAGGCATGGACCGCCACCCAGCCCCCGGTGCCGGCGTGCTCCACAATATTCTGGCAAGCCTCCGAAAGTGCCATGGCGAATCCCATGGTGGCCGTCACCTCCAGCCCCAGCTCCCCATGGAGAATGCGGGCGGCGCCGGCCTGGATCTTCCCCACCACGCCGTGGACGTCCTCCGAGGCCCGGACCGGGGTCACATCCAGGAGCACGTCGGACTGCTCATCGGGCTTGAGCCGGGGCACCTTGCCATGGATGTCGAACAGCTCCCGGGCGTGCTGGAAGAACCCGGTCCGGGCCCAGTAGCGCCGCACCTCCTCGGCCTGGGGCACGGTGAAGCCGGGGGTGGGTCCCCCAGCCTCGCGGACCGCCTGGGCGGCGGTCAGCATGCCGAGCAGCCCGAAGGGCGAGGCCCACTGGGCCAGCCGGGCGTCGAACAGCATCCGGTCGGTGACCGGGCCGGCCGCGAACGAGGCGGCGAACTGCTCGAAGCTCCGGTCGTCGAAGTTGACCGGGACCTCAACCACCCGGCTCACGGGCGCCCCGCCGGCACCGCCAGCCCGCCGCGGAGCAGGGGGCCGAGGCCGCGGGCCCCGCGGAGCGCCGCATTGCGGGCGGCCAGCCGGTTGGCCTGGGCGACCGCCTCCGCCGCCGGCAGCCGGGCCAGCAGGGCCGAGCACAGGGCAGCGCCGAAGACGTCGCCGCAGCCGGTCGGGTCGAGGGCCTCGGTGGCCGGTGCCGGGATCCGCTCGGTGCGAATCGGGCCGCCGGCCCCGCCCGTCGCGCTGCCGCTCCGCTGGCCCGGCGGGGCGCCCGACTCCTCGAAGTACACCGCGCCCCGCGGCCCCAGGGTCACCACCATCAGGCGGACCCCGGCGGCCAGCGCCAGCGCCGCGGCGGCCAGCGGGTCTGGGGCAAACTGGGCCATCTCATCCTCGTTCATCTGGACTACGTCGAAACAGCGGAGCCAGGCCGCGGGATCGGCCAGCGGCCGCAGCACCCGCACGCCGTCGGGCGGCATCCCGAAGAGCAGGCTGTGCAGGTCGGCGTAGATGAACCCGGAGAACCCCTGGCGCAGGGCCTGGGCGGTCCCCAGCTCCAGCTCGAAGCCGGAGATGAAGTTCACGTACAGCGCATCGAGGTCGCGCACCATGGGGCCCAGTTCGGCCCAGGTCCAGCCGGGCACGCCGCCCGACATCCGCTCGGTGCGGCGATCTCCCGTGGCGTAGCGGAGCACCACCCGGTTGTTGGGCACCGGGACCTCGGCGAACCGGGTCCCGGGGGCCACCCGCCCGAGGTCGCGGAGGAAGGCCGAGGCCGGCCGGCTGAGGTCGCTGCCCACCTTGATCAGCGGGACGATCTCCCAGTCCGGCGGCAGGGCGGCGTCGAAGGCGCCCAGCGCATAGGCGATCCCGCCCCACTCTTCCACCGGCGGGGCGGCGGCGTCCCGCCCGTGGATCTCGTCCCACACCATGGACCCGATGACGCCGAGCTTCACACCACGCCCGCCTCGGCCTGTTCGTGGAAGGCCCGCGCGGCCCCGTAGACCCCGGCGACGCCGGTCAGCTCTCCCGGCACGATCCGGCAGACCTGCACCGCGGGCTTGAAGGCCCGGCGGGTGACTTCCCGCCGGAGCGGCTCGAACAGGTTGTCGCCGGCCAGGGTCACCCCGCCCATGATGACCACGGCCTCGGGGTTGAAGATGTTGATCAGGCTGCCCACCGCCGCTCCCAGGAACTTGGCGGTCTCCCGGACCACCTCGAGGGCCAGCGCGTCGCCGGCCTGGGCGGCCTGGTAGACGGTCTGGGCGGTGATCTGGCTCAGGTCGCCGCCGGCGTGGGCGGTGAGGCTCGAGGGGGAGCCGGCTTCGATCGCCTCCACCGCCCGCAAGGCGATGTTGGGGCCGGAGGCGTAGGCCTCGACGCAGCCGTAGTTGCCGCACTTGCAGCGCCGCCCGTTGGCGTCGATGGTCATGTGGCCCACCTCGCCGGCCACATCCGAGGCCCCGTGGTACAGGCGCCCGTCAATGATGATGCCCCCGCCGATGCCGGTGCCGATGGTCAGCCCCAGCGCGATCCGGGTGCCCCGGGCGGCGCCGCACCACCACTCTCCGAGGACCGCACAGTTGGCGTCGTTGTCGAGGGCGGTCCTGAGCCGGAGGCCCTCGGACAGGCGCTGCCGGAGCGGCATGTTGACCCAGCCGAGATTGGGGGTCAGGAGGACCACGCCCCGCCGGGTATCGAGCGGGCCGGGGGCGCCGCAGCCGGCGCCGATGAGCTCGGCGCCCGGAATCCGCTGCTTCAGCTCCGCCATCGAGGCCAGGGCCGAGTCCACGATCCGCCCGACCACCGCGTCTGGGCCGTCCTCGGCGCCGGTGGACGAGCTTCGCACGCCGTGGACCGCGCTGCCGTCCTCCGCCACACAACCCGTCACGATGTTCGTCCCGCCCAGGTCGATCCCGACGATGAAGCGCATGGGAGGTTGGATTGGCGAAGTTGGGGTGGGGGTCGGGCGGGGAAGCGGCCCGCCGGATGGTGGTCTGGCAATCTAATGCGGCGCCCGGCTGGGCCGCGACCTAGCCGGCGGGGGAACGCCCGCTTCCAAAGCTCTCGACTGCGCGGGCCACCGCGTCGGCGCTGATGTCGCGCATGCAGAGGTGGTGTTTGAGCGGGCAGGTCATCGGCCCGTGCCGGGAGCAGGGACGGCAGGGCAGCGAGGGATGCTCCACCACCCGGTCGCCGGGGCCCACCGGGCCGAACCCGAACCTGGGCGAGGTGGGGCCGAAGATGGCGATCGCCGGGCAGCGGACCGCGGCCGCGAGGTGCACCGGCAGCGAATCGTTGGCCACCAGCAGCCGGGCATGCTGGAGGAGCGCCGCCGACTCCCGCAGGGTCAGCCGGCCCGCGGCGCTCCAGCTCCGGCCGGGCGCTGCCTGACAGATGGCCTCGCCCAGGGGCTTGTCCTCCGGCCCGCCCACCACCACCACCGGCAGGTTGAGCCGGGCCGCCAGCTGGGGATAGTGGGGCCAGCGCTTGGTGGCCCAGCGCGATCCCGGCGCCAGCGCCACGAACCCGGCGGGCACCCGCTGGTCGGCCAGCCACTCCGCCGCCTTGCGAAGGTCGTCCTCGGTGAGCCCCAGGCTGGGCTGGGGGGTGGCGCCGATGCCGGCCAGCGCGCCGAACCGGCGGCTGGCATGGGTGCCCTCGGGCAGCCCCACCCGCTCGGTGTACCACAGCCGGCCCGGCGCGCCACTGAACCCGATGCGGGCCGGCACCCGGGCCAGCCACGCCAGCAGGCTGGAGCGGACCGACTCGTGGGGCAGCACGGCCAGGGTGTATCCTGCCCGCCGCAGCTGGCGCACCAGCCGGAAGAACCCGCCCAGGCCGCGGTCGCGGCCGGCCTTGTCGTAGGGAATGACCCGGCGCACCGCCGGATGGGTGTTGAGGAGCGCGGCCGCCGCCGGTGTGGTGATCACGTCCACCGGGCCGTGCTGCTCCGCCAGCCGGGCCAGCAGCGGGGTGGTGAGGACGACGTCGCCCAGGTGGGCGGTCTGGATCACCAGGGTGGCCGGCGGGCGGGTCATCAGTCGTCCACCTGAAGCACCGCCAGGAACGCCTCCTGCGGGATCTCGACCTGGCCCAGCTGCTTCATGCGCTTCTTCCCCTCCTTCTGCTTCTCGAGGAGCTTGCGCTTGCGGGTGATGTCCCCGCCGTAGCACTTGGCCAGGACGTCCTTCCGCATGGCGGAGATGGTCTCCCGGGCGATGATCTTGTTGCCGATCGCCGCCTGGATGGCCACCACGAACAGTTGCCGGGGAATCAGCTCCTTGAGCTTCTCCGCGATCTTGCGGCCGTACTCATAGGCCTTGTCCCGGTGGATGATCACGCTGAAGGCGTCCACCGCCTCCCCGTTGATCAGCATGTCGAGCCGCACCAGGTCGGACTCGCGGTAGCCCGCCAGCTCGTAGTCCATGGCGGCGTAGCCCCGGGAAATGCCCTTGAGCTTGTCGTAGAAGTCCAGCACGATCTCGCCCAGCGGGAAATCGAAATCGAACTCCACCCGCGACGGGTCCAGGTACTTCATCCCCCGGTACACCCCGCGGCGGTCGGTGCCCAGCTTCATGATGCCCCCGATGTACTCGGCCGGGCTCATGATCC
>CAZCVG010000130.1:0-7563 GCA_964501735.1 uncultured Gemmatimonadaceae bacterium
CGGCCGCCGTCTCTTTTCTGGTCACACCGCTCGATCAGTGCCCGGTGAGCGTGACCGTGAACGTGCTCGGATCGACGTTGACCGGTGCCGGATACCCTGCGGCATAGGTAACAACCATCATGTAGTACGTCCCGGGCGTCAGTGACGCGCTGCAAGCTTCGAAATTGGCGCCGGGGGTGTTGGGAGTCCCGAAGAACCCAAGTGCTGCATGGGCATCGCAGCCTGCGACGCCAGCGTTGCTGTTATCGGCGAGTGCGAAATAGATTCCGAGATCGGTGTCGTTGTCCCAAGTGGCCGAGATGTCGAAATCCCGGGCCGAGGTGAGTACGAGCTTGTAGACCCTGCAGTCACTGCCGCCCGGGCCGCCGGTGCAGTCGGCGCTAGCGTTGAACGGCCCGGTGTCGGTCAAGCTGGCCGGCGTGGTGCCGGCCGGAAGCTCGATGGTCGGCGCCGTGGCGATGGCGTCGGTGCCCGTCAGGGTGGTGATGCCCGGGCCGACGGTCTCCGGGTTGGTCGAGTTGAACGAGCTCGGGATTCCCGGCAGGTAGCCAAGCGCCACGTTCTGCATGGTCATGAGGCCCGACCCGGCGTTGGTCGCCCGGATGGTGATCGAGCTGGAATCAGCCGCCACCGCGGTGACCTGCTGGGCGAAGCCGCCGAAGAGGACGCCGGCGTTCGGGTGGAACAGGAATCCGGGCGCCGTGATCGTGACGATATCGTTCACGTTGGGCGCGGGCGGGTTCAGGGTCAGCCCGATGCTGGTCGGCGCCACCAGCACCGGCACCGTGAAGGACTGGCCACCGGCCGTGAAGGTCACGGAGGTCGAGTCCACCAGGCCCTGGGCGGCGATGCCGAAGCGCCCGGCCAGCCGGTTCTGCCCCAGTCCGGGCCGGAAGTTGACGTTCTCGCCGACCGTCGCCACCGCCGCGTTGTTGCTGGCGGCGGAGTAGGTGGCCGGGAGCGCGTTGCCCTGATTGTCCACCAGCTGGACGGTCACGCTTTCGGCGGTGTTGACGTTGATCGTCAGGAAGCCAGGGGTCACCCGGAGCGCCGCGCCAGTACGCAGCGATTCCGTGGGGTCGGCGCAGGACACGAGCAGAGCCGCCGCCGCGAGCGCAAGGGTGCCGAACATCGAACGTTTCATGCTAGTTCCCTCGTTGAAGGGTAGTGCGGCTGCGCGAACCGTCGGTAAACATCAGCGCGGATCGCCGCCGCGAGTCCCCAGGTTAATGCCCAGAAATCTTTCGACCGCTTCCACCCCGTAGAACCCGAGCTGGGTCTGCCAGTCCGGGCGTCCGGGTTCCGTGACCTCGTTAGAGTGCAGCAACTGGTACGCGCCCAGCCGGGTCCGGTCCATGAAGATGTAGAACCGGTTGCGGCCCCGGGTGTACCGCCAGACTTCCACCGCCGCCGTCTGGCCTTCCTCGGGTCGCCGGTAGGTTTCATCCGGCGGGCCGTACTTGAGGAAGATCCGCCCGCGATCGGTGCGCCATCCCTGCACCCGGCTCCGGCCCGACTCGCGGTACAGCTTGTCCGCCTCGGTGATCCTGGCGTAGAAGGCCTCGCGGGCGAGGTTCACGCCGTCGTTCGGGTTCGGGTCCAGCCGGCGCCAGAACTCGATCAGGAACCGCGCCTTGGCCTGGGCCGACATGCCGGCGCTGTACACGTTCAGTTCGCCGGGCCTGGCGATGATGACCAGGGGCGCCTGGGCGCTGTCGAGCTGTTCCTCGGTCATGGCCCCGAAGTAGGCCTCATCCGAGTTGGCCCCGCCGGCGGTGGCCACCGGCGCGGCCTCGAGGGCCCGCACCGAGAACCGCGCCTCCCGCACTGCTTCCTGCCCGCCGAGTTCCAGCGTGAGCCGGAACAGGTACTCCCCCTGGGGCATCCCGGTCAGGTTGACCCCGCCGGTCAGGACCGAACCGCCCGCTGCCACCTGGAGGCCCCTGGGCCTGGTCTGCACCACCACCTGGCCCGCGTCGTTCAGGACCTGCGACGTCATCACCGCGGTGTCCGGCCCGGCCGCGTAGGCCTCCACCAGGTAGTACAGTTCCGGCTTGACCACCGACAGGCGCAGGTACGGCGTCGCGGTGATCACCAGGTTGCCGTGCCGCCAGTCGCCTCCTCGCGGGAGCGAATCCTCCGGCTTGGCCGCCCGGACGCTCCGGCTGAGTACCAGGTCCGAGACCAGCGGCGGCTCCCGGAAGCCCTCGAGCACCAGTGAATCGCGGTACTCGTTGCCGGTGATCGAGTCCTGCACACTGACCCCGAGACGGTACCGCCCGGGGGCGACCTCGAACTCCAGGATCTCCAGGTTCGCGGCGCTGGCGACATCGTCCAGCGGGATGGGGTTCTGCTGCCATCCCTCCTGCATCAGCGCCTGGCCCGCGGAATCCCGCACGGTGACGCCCACCAGATAGTGGAGCTTGCCGTCGGGGCCGCGGGTGAAGAGGCGGTGTGGCACTTCCACGAACGCCTTCACCCGCGTGGTCCCATCTCCGCGGAACAGCCGAACCGTTTCCAGCATGAGGCCCGAGGGGGCCTCGCTACCCTGCTGTGCGGCCAGGGGCCCGGTGAAGAGCAGCCCGAGCAACATCAGTTTTCGACCTGCGTTCACCAGACCCTCTGCCGTGCGATTGCGTGACAACCAGGAACCGAGCCCGCCCCTTACCACCCCAGGCTGAAGCTCACGAAGTGCGTCGGGCCGAGGACGCCCATGTACTTGTACGCATAGTCGGCACCGAGCATGAAGCTGCCGGTGTCGTAGAACAGGCCGCCGCCCCCGGCGAGGCCCTGCAGGTTCTCCTCGTCGTTCAGGGCGGTGGGCACCGTGGTGCCGGCCACGTTGTCGTTGTTGGCCGGCGCCCAGCTGTAGCTGCCCCGGAGCGCGGCGCCGAAGCCCGAGCCGCCGAGGTTCTTGAGCTGCCACTCACCGGCGAAGCCGAAACCGGCCCGGTTGTTGTTGGCCTGGTTGAAGGAGCCGATCACGGTCAGCCGGTTGTTCTTGTTGGCCGCCGACAGGACGTCGTACGCCAGCGCCACCTGGAAGATGGTGGGCAGCGAGAAGCCCTTGGTCTTCAGCTCCACCGGCGCCGGTTCCGCGCTGCCGCCACCCAGGCTGTCCCGGGGAATTTCCCGGTTCAGGTCGCCACCGCTGTAGCTCATGGTGGTGCCCAGGTTCTGCAGGGTGAAGCCGAGGCGCACCGGGTGCCCGTTGAGCTGGGCATGGAAGTCGGTGCCGAAGTCGATCGCGAACGCCGAGCCGGAGACGGTGCCCAGCTGGTCGAAGACCCCCTTGGCCGTCACGCCCGCCGAGAAGCGGTCGCTGAAACGCTGGCCGTAGGTGAGCCCCACGAACGTCTGGTTGACCGAGTAGGTCTCACCGGTGCCGTCCGGCTGGTCCACGGTGTACACCGGCTGGTCCTTGAACCCGAAGGTGCCCAGCTGCACCCCGAAGACCTTCGAGGCCCCGTCGAACGGGAAGGCGATGCCACCCCAGCTGTACCGGGTGTCCGCCACGTAGTCGTAGGTGCCGACCACGATGCTGGGCCGGGTCGCGAGGGCCGCGCCGGCGGGGTTGTAGTAGAGGGCCGAGGCGTCGGTGGCCTGGGCCGAGTAGGACGGGCCGAGGGCCACGCCACGGGCGCCGCCGCCCAGGAGCAGGAACTCCGCGGCAGTGGTGCCATAGGCAGTGTTGTCGGAGTTCCCCGGCTTCTGGGCCTGGGCAGCGGCGGCCGACGGCAGGCCGACGATTCCCAGGCCGAGCAGCAGGAGCCAACTGGATCCAATCCGCTTCATAGCTTCAGTTCTCCTCGTTGAGGACGGCCGGGGGCGGGGCCCCCGGCCCGTTGGCTCGCTACTTCGCGAAGTTCACGATCGTCATGCGCCCGATCCGCCGGGCGTTGAGCGCTTCGATATGGTAGAAGTACACGCCGCTGGCGACGAACTGCCCGTTGCGGTTCCGCACATCCCAAGTCAGCTCGCTGCTGGTCAGGCTGTTGTGCTCCAGCACCCGCACCAGCACGCCGCTGGCCGAGTAGATCCGGATGATGGCCCGGTCCGGCAGGTTGACGAACTTGATGATCTTCGAGTCCGTCGAGTTCTCCAGCCGCGTGGTCACGTAGTACGGATCCGGCACGGTGTGCACCGACTCCAGGTTCTTCTTGGTGGCCGCGGCGACCGAGTTCGTCGTGGTGAAGCTCAGCTGCAGGCTGGCGCCCACCGCCGAGAACGGCCGCGGCACCTCGTACAGGCGGTACGGGCCGTCGGCACCGCCGAAGCCGTTGCCGCCGGTGATGGCGCCGACGTAGTCGCGCATGGACCACACCACCCCCTGCGGCAGGGTGCTGGTCTGGAACATGAACACCGCGCCCGGCAGGGCGATGGCAAACCCGGTGCCGGTGTTGGTGCTGGTCCGGGAGTTGGTCGGCGTGCCGGTGAAGTGGACGATGTTGCCGATCGCGGCCTGCTGCGTCAGCACGTACGACGGGCCGTCTCCGACCCCCGCGCCGCCGCAGCGGGCGCCGACGCTGCGCTGCCCGCCGGGCAGGCTGCGAATCGGCTCCACGCAACCGAAGTCCACCAGCGACAGCTCGGCCCGCTGGTCGAAGCTCTGGCCCGCGCCCGACGGCTGCGCGTTGGCCGCCGTCAGGATGCCGTAGCTGGCGCCGATCCTCGGGCTGAACGGCACCGCCACGTCGTGGGTCACGTCAATGACGCTGTCGATCAGACCAGCGGTCGTCGCGCTCCAGTAGACGTTGTAGTCCGCGGCCCGCTTGGCGCCGGCCAGGATGCCTTCGAAGTCGCGCCACTGGTTGCCCACCGTCTGGTACCCGACCACCTGGTGGATCACCTCGACGCCCGTCAGCTCGCCGGCGTTGTTGAAGCCGCCGTTGGGGATGCCGCCGACGACCGGCGAGTTGTCCACGATGCCGGGGGCGAAGTTCTGCCCGTTGCCGGAGATCGGGTCGATCTTGGTTTCGTTGTTGGCCGGCGACGGGCCCATGAACCAGCGCGGCCCGTTGTAGTCGCAGCCGGCCTGGTCGGACGCCGGCACGAAGCCGGTGGCCGAGTTGACGCAGCCACGCCCGTAGATGCCGGCGTAGTACGCGCCCACCACGGTCTGGCTCAGGCCGCCCAGCAGCTTGTACCCCGCCCCGCCGCCGTACCGCGCGGCCAGCGTGGGATCGAGCTGCACCGCGTCATACAGCGCCGTGGCGCTGGCCGACGGTTCGGTGAAGTCCTGGGTCACGCTCGTGGTGAACGCGAACGTGCCCGACCGCCAGTAGTACGTGTGGGCGATGCCCACGGACGGGTCGCCCAGGGCGATGCTGTCCAGCGTGACGTTGACCGCGCCGGAGGCCGGCAGTACCTGCGGCAGGAACGCCGCAAGCGAGATGCTGGCCGCGTTGGACGGCGGGAACGGGCCGCTGAAGCGGCCGGTGGTGGCATCAATCGTCGGCACCGTCCCCGCGGGGAGCGGCCCGCTGCGGCCGGCCACCCGGACGGGATTCTGCGTGCCGCTGCTGCTGACGTTGCTCGGCGACGGCTGGGCCACCACCCGGCGCGGGTTGGAGAGATTCGACTCCAGGCTGGAGGGCCCGGAGCGCACCGAGTTGATGTCGAACGCCGACACGACGTAGAAGTAGTTCTGGCCGTTGTTCACCCCGCAGCGCGTGCAGTTGCCCGCCCGGTCCACGAAGATGAAGGGAACGCCGGTGCCCGAGAGGCCGGGCCGGCCGGTGCCACCGCCGGTCACCGCCGTGTCCGCCTTGGTGGCGTACGAGCGGGTGCCGCTGGGGATGATGTCCTGCCACTGGATCACCGGACCGTCGAGGGTGACGGCGATCGAGTCAATCAGGGGGTCGCCGGCCGGGCTCGTCCCGGCCGAGGTGCAGCTGGTGTACACGCCGAGTACCGGTGCGCAATCCGAGAAGCCCAGCGCGTCGAGCTGGTTGACCTGGCCGGTGACGTCGTACATCACGTCGCCCTGGTGGTCGAACTGGGCCAGCATGACCAGCGACTGCTCGTCCGTGCGGTTGCCGCGGTAGATGCGGTAGCCGGCCACGTCGAACTTGCGGTAGTTCGGGTCCGACCCGGAGGTGAACGGATCGCCTTCGGTCTCGGTGATCGAGGGCTGCCACACCACCGTGACCTGCCGGTCGCCCGGGATCAGGAAGAAGTTCGGGGCTTTCGGCGGGGACGGCTGCACGAACTTCTTGTCGAAGATTTCCTGCGCCACCTGCGACTTGCCCAGCAGCGAGCCCGGGACCACGTCGAGGTCGTAGGTGTTGAAGAGCCCGTCGGCCGGGCCGTTGTTCGGGCCGCGGTCGCCGAGGTAGCCGCGATAGCCGGAGACGCTGTCAATGGTGTTGACACCGTTCACCAGCGAATCGGGCGAGAACAGCTTGAGCAGCGAGCCGGTCGGGTTCTGCGGCCGGACCTGGCCGCAGGCGTCGGCGGCCACGCAGGCGCCCACCGCCACCGGCGGGGCAAAGATGTAGGCCGCCGCGACGGTGCTGGACTCGCCGGGGCCGAGGGTGAGCGGGCCGGACGCCTGGAAGGTCCGCATGTCCGCCGCGTTGCCCTGGTTGATGTAGCAGATCTTGGTGAGCGCCACGTTGCCGACGTTGCAGACGTCGTCACCCTGGGCCGGGTCCACGGTGCCGGTGAGGTACCGGTAGAGGGCCTGGGTGTTGCGCGGGTCGCTGAACTGGCCGCCGTTGGTGGTGGCGCCGAACAGCGTGAGCCCCACCTCGACGCCGTTGATTTCCGGCGACTTGAGGTACTTGAGCCCGATGAAGCCGGAGCCGTTGAAGAACGGCGCCCGGTAAATGGTCGGGTCGAAGGTCCAGCTGGACGGGGCGGCGAAGCTGGCGTGGTAGGTGTAGCCCACCGACATCGGCACGTTCACGCCGGCGTAGTTGGTGCCGCTCTCCTCGAACGTGACGTCGTTGTCCGCGCCGATCGCCAGGAACATGTTGGTGATCGTGTACCCGCCGGTCGGCAGCACCGAGCCCCGGGCCGCGTTGAGCGAGTTGAACAGGGCGCCGGCGTCCTCGAGGAACGGACGGATCCGGGCCGGGGCACCGGCATAGGCGGCCGGGTCGCTGGCCGTGACGTTGTAGAAGGTATAGATGAAGAACAGGAAGTCGTTCTTGCCCGGCGTGTTGTACGCCAGGCCCCGGGTCTCGACCAGGATGCCGAGCGGGTGGCCGCGGCCGCTGGAGAGGCTGGGATCGCCCTCCCACGACAGGAACCAGATGTCGTTGTCCGACGCCGTCTTCTGGCCCTGCAGGGCGGGGTCAAACAGGTTGGCCGCCTGATCGGTGCCGGCGGGCACGTACGCGGCCGCCGGCCAGTTGGCCAGGTCCGCGGGGTCGGCGCTGTTGTAGATGTCCGTGATGGACTGGCCGTTGCCGCCGCCGCGGGCGTTGAAGAAGAACGCGCCCTCGATGTCACCGGCCCACGGGTTCCCGACGCTGGCCGGGTCCACCTGGCCGGCCACCTGGAGGCCGGTGTTGAAGATGTACTGGTTGTTGGTGCCCGCCGGCCAGTAGCCGCCGC
>CAZCVG010000131.1:0-7511 GCA_964501735.1 uncultured Gemmatimonadaceae bacterium
GCGGCGGCGGCGGCCGGGGCGGCCCGGGCGGCGGCCGGGGCCGGGGAGGCGACCGCGGTCCCAAGCGGGGCGAGCGGGAGCAGAGCGAGTTCGTCGAGAACGTCGTGGCCATCAATCGCGTGGCCAAGGTGGTCAAGGGCGGCCGCCGGTTCTCGTTCAACGCCCTGGTGGCGGTGGGCGACGGCAAAGGCCGGGTCGGCATCGCCACCGGCAAGGCCAACGAGGTGTCCGAGGCGGTCCGCAAGGCCGTCGAGGCGGCCAAGCGGAGCATGGCCGAGTTCCCCCGGGTGGGCGCCACCATCCCGCACGAGGTGCTGGGTGAGCACGGCGCCGGCCGGGTGCTGCTCAAGCCCGCGGCCACCGGCACCGGCGTCATCGCCGGCGGCCCGGTGCGGGCGGTGCTCGAGTGCGCCGGCATCACCGACATCCTGACCAAGAGCCTGGGCTCGAGCAATCCGCACAACATGGTCCGGGCCACCGTGGACGGGCTCCGCCAGCTGGTGACCGCGCGGCAGGTGGCGCGGGAGCGGGGCATCGAGCTGGACCAGGTCGCCTACCGCGCCCCCCAGGAGGTCTAGACCATGGGACGCAATCCAGTCGTCGGGCGCCAGGGTCCCGCGTACCACGCCGCCACCATCCCGGCGGCCCAGGACGCCGCCCGGGTGCGGGTCAGGCAGATCCGCTCGGGCATCGGCCATCCGGAGACCATGCGCCGGACGCTCAAGGCCCTGGGCCTGAAGCGGCACCAGTCCACGTCCGAGCTGCCCAACAACGAGTCGGTTCGCGGCATGCTGTTCAAGGTGCGCCACCTCGTCGAGGTGACGCCGGTCCAGGAGAAGTAAATGGCGGAGAAGATCACCCTCTCGACGCTGCGGCCCGCCCGCGGGGCCACGCACAACAGCAAGCGCCTCGGCCGGGGCCCGGGTTCGGGCAAGGGGAAGACCTCGGGCAAGGGCCACAAGGGCCACAAGGCGCGGCAGTCGGGCCAGTCCAACCCCGGCTTCGAGGGCGGCCAGATGCCGATGTACCGGCGGCTGCCCAAGCGCGGCTTCACCAACCCGTTCAAGGTGGCCGCCCAGCCCGTCAACCTGAAGGACCTGGCGCGCCTGGGCGCGACCGAGGTCAACCCGGACACCCTCTACGCCGCCGGGCTCATCACCAAGCGCGACGTGCCGGTCAAGCTGCTGGCCACGGGCGAGGCGGCCCGGGCCTACACCGTCCAGGGGGTGACCCTCTCCGGCGCGGCCCGCACCAAGATCGAGCAGGCCGGCGGGAAGATCAGCGCCGAATGACCGCCGCCGCCCGGCCCAGCTTCGGGATGGATCCCGAGCTCCAGCGGAAGATCGGGTTCACGATCCTCGCGCTGGTGATCTACCGCGTGGGCGCGCACGTCTTCGCCCCCGGCGTCAACGTCCAGGCGGTCACCGACTTCATCCGCAACTCGGCCGCCGCCGGCTTCTTCGGGCTGTACGACACCCTGGGCGGCGGGCTGTCCCGCGCCACGGTGTTTGCCCTGGGCATCATGCCCTACATCTCCGCGTCCATCATCTTCCAGCTGGCGGGCGGCATCGTGCCGTCGGTCAGCAAGATGCAGAAGGACGAGGAGGGCAAGAAGACGCTTACCCAGTGGACCCGTTACACCACGGTCCTGATCGCGCTCTCCCAGGCCTACACCTTCGCCATCTTCACCGAGAGCATCCCCGGGGCGGTGCCGCTGCCGACCTTCTGGACCCGGCTCTCGATGGTCGTGGTGCTGACCACCGGCGCCATCTTCGTGATGTGGCTGGGCGAGCAGATCACCGAGCGCGGCATCGGCAACGGCATGAGCCTGCTGATCACCTTCTCCATCCTGGACCGGCTGTGGCCGGGCCTGGTGCAGATGCTGGGGTTCTGGAAGGAAGATGTGCTCTCCCTGGGCCAGATCGCGCTGTACGGGGCCATCCTGGTGGGCGTGGTCACCGCGGTGACCGGCATGCACCTGGCGGCCCGGCGGATCCCGGTGCAGATCCCCCGCAAGGTGATGGGCCGGGGCCGGATGACCCAGGGCCAGAAGACCTTCATCCCGATCCGGCTGATCACCGCCGGCGTGATGCCGATCATCTTCGCCCAGACGATCATCATCGTCCCCGGCACCCTCGCCAGCTTCACGCCCAACGAGACCCTGCGGGCCTTCGCCGACTTCTTCACCCCCGGCGAGCTGCCGTATGACCTGACCTTTGCCGTGCTGATCCTGCTGTTCAGCTACTTCTACACGTCCATCATCTTCAACTCGGTGGACCTGGCGGAGAACCTCAAGAAGCAGGGCGGGTTCATCCCTGGCGTGAAGCCGGGGGCCAGCACCGCCGACTACATCGACAACGTGCTGGCCCGGGTCACCCTGCCGGGCGCCCTGTTCCTGGCCCTGGTGGCCATCATCCCGGTCACCATGACCCAGCAGCTGGGCTTCCAGCAGCAGTTCGGCGGCACCTCGGTGCTGATCGTGGTGGGCGTGCTGCTCGACACCATCAGCCAGGTCCAGCAGCACCTGACGCTCCGCAAGTACGACAGCTTCATGAAGGCGGGGCGGATCAAGTTCCGCGGGCGGCAGCAGCGCTTCATGTAGGCGGCCGCGCGCCCGCGGCCATCAGCCAGAGCAGAGCGAAGGATCTCTCCGCCCGGCGAAGAGGTCCTTCGTTCGCTTCGCGCCCCGGCCCCGGCCGGGCGCCATCCACCTCCTGCGAGCGGCGATCATGAACATTCTCCTCCTTGGCCCGCCGGGCGCCGGCAAGGGCACCCAGGGCGCCATCCTCGGCGAGCGCCTCGGCCTGCCCAAGTTCGCCACCGGGGACCTGCTGCGGGACGCCGTCCGGCGGGGTACGCCCATCGGGCTCCGCGCCAAGGCGGTGATGGAGGCCGGGCAGCTGGTGAGCGACGAAGTGATCCTCGGCGTCGTGCGCGAGGAGCTGGCCAAGCCCGAGGCCCGCAACGGGGTGATCTTCGACGGGGTGGTGCGGACGGTGCCCCAGGCCGAAGGGGTCACCGGCGTCCTCCACGAGCTGGGCCGGAAGATGGACTGGGTGCTCTTCTTCGACGTGCCCGACGCCGAGATCCTCGCCCGCATCGACCGGCGCCGGGGCATCGAGGGCCGGGCCGACGACGATCCGGCCGCGGTGGCCACCCGCCTCACGGCCTACCGCCAGCAGACCGCGCCGGTCCTCGACTGGTTCCGGGCCCGGGGCCCGGTGCAGGTGATCCCGGCCGTCGGCGGGATCGAGGACATTGCCGCGCGGGTCCAGCAGCTCATCGGCCGGTGACCACCGGCTGAGCACCGGGCCCGGGCCTGCCCCGGCCCCGGCGGCCCGAGGCCGACTGACATGATCACGATCAAGTCCCCCCGCGAAATCGAGACGATGGCCCAGGCCGGCCGCATCGTGGCCGATACTCTGGTCCTGATGCACCGGACCGTCCGGCCCGGCCTGAGCACTCTCGACCTGGACGCCGTGGCCGAGGAGTTCATCCGCAGCCACCCGGGGGCCCGGCCGTCGTTCAAGGGGCTCTACGGCTTTCCCAGGACCCTGTGCACCTCGATCAACGAGGAGATCGTGCACGGGATTCCCAACGCCAAGCGGGTGCTGCGCGAGGGGAACATCGTGAGCATTGACGTGGGGGTCCACCTGGATGGCCTCCACGCCGACTCCGCCACCACGGTGGCGGTGGGGGAGATCTCGCCGGAGGCCACCCGGCTGCTCCGGGTCACCCAGGAGTGCCTGGCGGCGGCCATCGCCCAGGCCCGCATCGGCAACCACGTCGGCGACATCGGCCACGCGGTGCAGACCCTTGCGGAGGCGGCAGGATTCGGGGTGGTGCGGGAGCTGGTGGGCCACGGGATCGGGACCCAGTTCCACGAGGAGCCCCAGGTGCCCAACCACGGCCAGGCCCGGCGGGGACCGAGGCTGCTGGAGGGGATGACCATCGCCATCGAGCCGATGATCACCGCCGGGCACTACGTCACCCGGACCCTCCCGGACAAGTGGACGGTGGTGACGGCCGATGGCAGCCTCTCGGCCCACTTCGAGCACACCGTGGCCATCACCGGCAACGGCCCGCGCATCCTCACCCTCCCGTCGGTCCCGGCCTCGCTGTAACTCCCCGCGCGCCCGGCTCGTCCCCTATGGCGGTCCGATTCCTCCAGCCGCGCGAGCCATGCGACTCCTCGTTTCAATCTGCCAGGTCGCCTTCGGGCTGACCGCCGGGTGCCAGTCGCCCGCCGCGTCGGGCCCGCCCCCCGACCCGATCCGCGTCCTGTTCATCGGCAACAGCCTCACCTACACGAACGACCTGCCGGGCATGGTGGATTCCATCGCCCGCCGCGCCGCCGGGGAATTCGAGGTGGAGAGCATCACCTATCCAAACTTCTCGCTGACGGAGCACCGGCTGCGGGGGGAGGCGGAGGCGGCGATCCGGCGGGGCGGGTGGACGCTGGTGATCCTGCAGCAGGGCCCCTCCTCGCTGCCGGAGAGCCGGGTGCACATCGTGGCGGAGGGCCGCTGGTTCGCCGCTCTCGCCGCCGAGGTCGGGGTCCCGCTGGCCTTCCTGATGGTGTGGCCCGACCGGTCCCGGCTGGCCTTCTTCGACGACGTGGCGCTGTCCTACCGGCTGGCCGCCGACTCCACCGGCTCGCTCCTGCTGCCCGCCGGGGACGCCTGGCGGGCGGCCTGGCGGCGGGACTCGACCCTGCAGTTCTTCGGGAAGGATGGCTTCCACCCCGAGCCGCTGGGCACCTACCTCGCGGCGCTGGTGATCGTGGACCGGCTGCGGCCCGCGGCGCTCTCCCGGCTCCAGGCCACCCTGGTCAACGACGAAGCGACCCTCACCACCACGTCCCGGGAGCGGCGGATCCTGGTGCGGGCCGCCCGTGAGGCCAACCGGGCGGCTGGCCCGTAGGCCTCAGCCCGGTGGCGCGGCCTCAGCCGGCCGTCCCACGCCGAACATCCGTTCCTCGGCGATGGTCCGGGTCTCCGAGGCGGCCCGCTGGGTCTCCCTGAGCGCCACCTCCGAGTTGTCCCGGAGCACCAGCAGGTCCGCCGGACGGCCCGCGGCCTCGACGTTGCTCCGGAGGTTGAGGTGGGAACCCGCCGCCACCGCCGCCGCCACCAGGGCTGCCATCACCGCATCGGGGGCGGTTCCTGCCGGCCCCTGCTGGGCCGCCCGTCGCGCCAGCAGGGCCACATCCCGGGCGCAGCCGACCACCGCCGCGGGGACCCGGGCGGCCTCGCGCCATGCCAGGGCCACCGCCCGCGCATGCTCGGCGGCATCGCCCGGCTGGCGGCGGGCGCTCAGCACTCCCTCGTAGGCGGCCTCATCTTCCCGCCCCAGCCGCAGCAGCCGGGTGCGAAGCTCTTCCGCCGATTCGATGAGCCGGGTCAGCCCCGGATCCCCGGGGGAGCGCCGCACCGCCACCCGGCCGATCATCGCGGCCAGCGCGGCCGCAAGTGCGGCGGCGACGGCCGCGACCGACCCGCCGGCGGGCGCCGGGGTCCCGGCCGCAACGCGGCGGGAGTACTCCTCCAGGCTTCCCTGTTTCTCCTCCATCCGCCGTCCCCTTCCGCCTGATAGGCCGGCCGCTAGCCGGCCGAGAGTGTCTCGATGAGCCAGTGGTGGATCGCCGGGTTGCCCGCGACCACCGCGCCGTGTTCCACCCCGAGCGCCCGGCCGCCGAAATCGGTGACCACGCCACCGGCCTCGCGGATAAGCAGCGTCCCGGCGGCGATGTCCCAGGCCGACAGCCGCTGTTCCCAGAATCCCTCGAATCGTCCGGCGGCCACGTCGGCGAGGTCAATGGCGGCCGAGCCGGGCCGCCGCACCCCGGTGCTTCCCTGCGCCACCCGGGCCAGCTGCCGGAGATACTGGTCCAGGCCGTTGAAGTCGCTGTACGGAAAGCCGGTGGCGATGAGTGCGTGGGCCGGATCGGCGATGGGGGAGACCGCGATACGGTGGCCGTTTTCCCACGCGCCCCCTCCCCGGGTGGCCGTGGTGAGCCGGTCGAGCGGCACGTGGAGCACCGCCCCGGCCTGCAGGACGCCGTCCAGGGCCGCGGCTATGGACACCGCGAATGCGGGGAAGCCGTGCAGGAAGTTGGTGGTCCCGTCGAGGGGATCCACGATCCAGACCAGGCCGTCGGTCACCACGGTGGGACTCAACTCCTCGCCGACAATCCTGGCCCCGGGGGTGCCCGCCAGCAGGATGTCGCGGATCAGCGCCTCTGCGGTCCGGTCCACTTCGGTGACCCAGTCGGCCCGTCCCTTGGCCATCCAGCTGCCGGGATGCCGCCTGGGGGCGGTGCGGAGGTAGTCGCCAGCAGCCCGGGCTGCGGTCTCGGCGAGGTTCAGTAAGTCGTTGACGGATGGCATCTTGCGTGGCCTCTCGACGGTCCTTAGCTTGCGCCGATGCCCCGAATCTTCTCCGGAATCCAGCCCAGCGGCGAGCTGCATATCGGCAATTGGCTCGGCGCGGTCCAGAACTGGGTCCGGCTGCAGCAGTCGTACGAGTGCTTCTTCTGCGTAGTGGACCTGCACGCGATCACCGGGTCCTATGATGCCACCTCGCTCCGGCGCCGCACCCACGAGATGGCGGTGGGGCTGCTGGCCTCCGGGGTGGATCCGGACCGGGTCACGCTCTTCGTGCAGTCCCATGTGCCGGAGCACAGCGAGCTCCAGTGGCTGTTCAACACCGTCACTCCGATCGGTGAACTGGAGCGGATGACGCAGTTCAAAGATAAGTCCACCCGGGTCGAGAGCGTGCCGGCGGGCCTGCTCAACTACCCGGTGCTCATGGCGGCCGACATCCTCCTGTACAAGGCCGACCTGGTGCCGGTGGGGGAGGATCAGATCCAGCACCTGGAGCTGACCCGCGAGATCTGCCGCAAGTGGAACGCGGAGTTCGGCGGCGGCGCCGACTTCTTTCCGGAGCCCCAGCCGCTCCTGACCGAGGCCAAGCGGATCATGGGGCTGGACGGCCAGGCCAAGATGTCCAAGAGCCTGGGCAACACCATCGGGATCCTGGAATCTCCCGAGGAGGTCTGGGCCAAGCTCCGGCCGGCCAAGACCGATCCCGCGCGGGTCCGGCGGCAGGACCCGGGGACCCCGGAGGTCTGCAACATCTACGCGCTGCACCGGTATTTCTCGCCGCCGGAGACGGTGCGCCTGGTGGCCGAGAACTGCCGCAGCGCGGGATGGGGCTGCCTGGACTGCAAGAAGGTCCTGGCCGACCACCTCAACGCGGCGCTGGCCCCGATCCGGGCCCGGGCCGCCGAGCTCAACGCGGCGCCCGAACGGGTGACCCAGATCCTCGGCGATGGCGCGGCCCGGGCCCGGCGTGTCGCCGCCGAGACCATGCGGGAAGTGCGGGACCGGATGGGATTCCTCCCGGCGGCCGGGCAGGGCTGACGCTTCGTTCCTCACTGGTGCAACGTCCATGGAAAAGATCATCAAGGCGGCGGTCGAGCGGGGCGCCTCCGACCTGCACATCAAGGC
>CAZCVG010000132.1:0-7362 GCA_964501735.1 uncultured Gemmatimonadaceae bacterium
GGCGCACCGCCCGCTTGAACATGCAGGTGGCGCTCCGCACCGCGTGATGCCAGTAGACGTTCCGGTACATCTGGTACTTGGCAAAGAGCAGGGACTCGAGCGCGCTGATCCCCTTCTCCTGGACCCCCAGCTCGGCCCGCCCGCCGTTCTCGATGATGGTGAGCGAGGCCAGCAGCCGGTCCACGTCCACCGCGCCGTAGGGCACGCCGCACATCCGGGCGTCCCGGCTGAGGTAGTCGATCTTGTCGAGGTCCAGCGAGCCGGAGATGAGGCCCCGGAGCGGGCTGGCGCTGTGGCCGGTGATGAACATCCCGATCCGGCCGCCGAAGTCCGGCCCACCGGCGCGGGCCAGCGCCTCGGCCAGGGGTGGCTGGCCCAGCCGGGCCACGCCAAGCGCCTCATGGCCGGGGAAGCCGGCCTCCTCGAGGGCGTGGGAGAAAGGGTAGTGGCCGAGGTCGTGGAGCAAGGCGGCGAGCCGGGCGGCCCGGGCGTCCTCGGGGTCCACCAGGGCGAGTTCGCCCCGCTCCTCCAGCGCCGCCAGGGCGCGGCGGGTCAGGTGATAGGCGCCGAGGGCGTGCTCGAAGCGGGTGTGGGTGGCGCCGGGATAGACCAGGAAGGCGTGGCCGAGCTGCCGGATGTAACGCAGGCGCTGCATGGGGGCGGTGTCCAGCAGCGCCAGGGCGGTCTCATCCAGGCGGATGTTGTCCCACAGCGGGTCACGAATGACCTCGAAATCGCCCACGTCAGTCGTCTTCGGTCTCGTGGGCCAGCTTCCACTCCTCGGGCGAGCGCCAGAGGCTGGAGAGCACCAGTTCCCGCATCAGGATGAAGTCCTTGGGGATCCGGTCGTACAGCCGCTCGAACAGCTCCTGGTGGGACAGGATCTCCTGCTTCCATTCTTCCCGGTGCACCGACATCAGGTCGCGGAAGGTCTCGGGGCCGAAGTCCTGCATCCCGGTCCAGTCGAGGTCCTCGTACCTTGGCATCCAGCCCAGTGGGCTCTCGGTGGCGGCCACCTTCCCCCGCACCCGGCCGAAGATCCACTTCAGCACCCGGATGTTCTGGCCGAAGCCGGGCCAGATGAACTTCCCGTCGGCGTCCTTGCGGAACCAGTTGACGCAGAAGATCCGCGGCGGGTCGGCGATCTGGCGGCCCATCTGGAGCCAGTGGTTGAAGTAGTCGCCCATGTGGTAGCCGCAGAACGGCAGCATGGACATCGGGTCCCGGCGCACCTGCCCGACGGCGCCGGTGGCGGCGGCGGTGGTCTCGGACCCGATCGTGGCGGCCAGGTAGACGCCGAAGTTCCAGTTCACCGCCTGGTAGACCAGGGGCACCATCGAGGCCCGCCGCCCGCCGAACAGGAAGGCACTGATGGGCACGCCGTTGGGGTTCTGCCACTCGGGGTCAATGGAGGGGCACTGGGCCGCGGGGGCGGTGAAGCGGGCGTTGGGATGGGCGGCCTTGCGCCCGGAGGCCGGGGTCCAGGGCTGGCCCTGCCAGTCGGTGAGCTGGGCCGGCGGTTCCTCGGTCATCCCCTCCCACCACACATCGCCGTCGGGCGTCATGGCCACGTTGGTGAAGATGGTGTTGGCCCGGATGGTGGCCATGGCGTTGGGGTTGGACGCCTCCGACGTGCCGGGCGCGACGCCGAAGAAGCCGGCCTCGGGATTGATGGCGTGGAGGCGGCCATCGGGACCGGGCCGGATCCAGGCGATGTCGTCGCCGATGGTGGTGACGGTCCAGCCCTCACAGCCCTTCGGCGGCACCAGCATGGCGAGGTTGGTCTTGCCGCAGGCGCTGGGGAAGCCGGCGGCGAAGTAGCGCTTCTCGCCGTCGGGGCTCTTGAGGCCGAGGATCAGCATGTGCTCGGCCATCCAGCCCTCGTCCCGGGCCATGACCGAGGCGATGCGGAGCGCGAAGCACTTCTTGCCGAGCAGGGCGTTGCCGCCGTAGCCGCTGCCGTAGGACCAGATGCTCCGGTCCTCGGGGAAGTGGACGATGTACTTCTCGTCGCGGTTGGAGGGCCACGCGACGTCCCGCTCGCCGGGGGCGAGCGGCCGCCCCACCGAGTGCACGCAGGGCACGAACTCCCCGTCGCCGAGCGCGGCGATCGCGCCCCGGCCCATGCGGGTCATGATCCGCATGCTGGCCACCACGTAGGGCGAGTCGGTCAGCTCCACGCCGATGTGGGCCAGGGGGGAGCCCAGCGGCCCCATGCTGAACGGCACCACGTACATGGTGCGGCCCTTCATGCAGCCGCTGAACAGCCGCTGAAGGGTGCCGCGCATCTCCCGCGGGTCCACCCAGTTGTTGGTGGGGCCCGCATCGGGGCGGCGCCGGCTGCAGATGAACGTGCGGTCCTCCACCCGGGCCACGTCGCTCGGGTCCGACAGCGCCAGGAAGCTGTTGGGCCGCTTCCGGGGGTTGAGCCGCTTGAGGGTGCCGGACGCGACCATCAGGTCGCACAGCGCCGTGTTCTCCGCCTCGGACCCGTCGCACCACTGGACCTGGTCGGGCTCCGTGAGCGCCGCCATCTCGGCAACCCAGGCGATCAGGCGGGTGTTGGTGACCCAGTCGGGGGTGGTGGCGCGGGGGTGGGCGGTGGCGGTCATGCCGGCAGCTCCGGGAAGTGGGCGGCGGTGCGACACCCTGGCCGGTGCCGTCCGCGAGGAGGCGGAAATGTCGATGGCGCGGCCCTCCGGGGCAACCGGACCGGCGAGATTGCAAGATTATGCGGGACGAGTGGATGCATATTCGTCCTCCCGGGCAGTGAGGCGTGCTGTCAGGGGCGCACCGGGACCATGTCGGCCGGCGCCTGGTAGGCGGCACGGGCCGAGGCCAGGTCACGGTCGGTGGGGGCGGTCGCGGTGGGCGTGGGGTACATCAGGTCGGCCTCGTCGGGGGAATGCTGGAGGATGCCCAGGCTGTGCCCCAGTTCGTGGGCCGAGGCGATTGCCAGGCACTGGTTGATGTCCGGAGCCCCGGGAATCGAGGGATAGACGAAGACCCGCATGGGCAGCCGCAGCTCGAACCGGGTGGCCACCGTATCCACCACGGTGGCGCCCTCGCAGGACAGCCGCCGGGTGGCCCGCAGGGCCCCCGCCGGGGTGGACGCCGGAAGGTGCCGCACAATGACGTCGGCGGTGGTGGAGTCCTGGGTGATCGTCGCGTTCCAGGCCCCGCCGGGAAAGGCGTCCCGCCACAGCGCGATGGCCGCCGAGAAGTGGCCCGGCAGGCCCGACTGGTTCTCCACCCAGATCTTCACCGGGATGCTGGCGGGGGGCCAGTGGAAGGTGAGCGTGTCCACCCGGAACCCGAGGCTGTCGTACGGCACCAGCAGCTGCCAGTCGTAGGGCTGGGCCCGGGTGGGGCCGGCCCCGTCGCCACAGGCGGCGGCGAGCGCGGCGGCCAGCCCGAGGGCGAGGCGGCGGGCGGTGCGGGGGAGCGGGGAGGGCATGCGGAGAAAGGTCGTGGCGGGCCGGAGCGGGGTCAACCGGCGCCCGGGCGGCCGCCCCGGGCGTAGGCGCGGAGCCGGCGCAGCATGCGGCGGTCCTGGGTGACGAGGTCGTCGCCCTTGGGTGTCTCCAGGATCTTCATGACCGAGCGGAAGCGGGGGTCCCGCATGATGCGCCGGAACGGCTCGGCCCCCAGGGTGCCTTCGGCGATGAGTTCATGCCGGTCGCGCCGGGAGCCGAACGGCGTCTTCGAGTCATTGAGGTGGAGGCAGCGCAGGTGGGCCAGGCCGATGACCTGGTCGAACCGGCGCCACACGCCCTCATAGTCGTTGACCAGGTCGTAGCCCGCGGCATACAGGTGACAGGTGTCGGCGCAGATCCCGACCCGATGGCGGAGCGGCTCGGGAATCCGGTCACGGAGTTCCGCCAGCTCCTCGAAAGTGGCGCCCAGGGCGGTGCCGGTGCCGGCCGTCGTCTCCAGCAGGACCATCACCCGGCCGGGGACCTCGGCCAGGGCGCGGGCGTAGCTGGCGGCGTTGCGCGCCAGCCCGTGGCTCCGGTCATCCATATAGTTGCCTGGATGCGACACCACCGCGGGAATGCCGAGGCTCTCACAGCGCTGCAGTTCCGCGACAAAAGACCTGACGGACCGCGCACTTAGCGTGGGGTCGGGGGAGGCGAGGTTGATCAGGTATGAATCGTGCGCTACCACCGCCGACAGGCCGGTCCGCTCCATCTCCGCCCGGAAGGCCACGCGGGTCTCTGGGTCGATCGCCGGCTCCCGCCACTGGTTCGGCGTCTTGGTGAACAACTGGAGTGCCGTGGCACCGATGTCCCGCGCGCGCCCTGGCGCCGTCGCGACCCCCCCTTGCGTGGAGATGTGCGCGCCGAGGAGGTCGGCCGGTCCTGCGGGGTGCTGAGTCATTATCCTGGTTCCTTGACACTGCGCCCGGCCCGGGTACGTTCCCGGCCGCCACGCTGGGACACCGTGCGTCTGTGACCGACCCCTCTCCGCTTCACCGCATCCTGCTGCTCGGTGACGCCGCCGCCCGCCCGGCGGGGCTGGAGCGCGCCCTGTCGCGCGGGGGCTATCTCGTCGTGGAGCGCGAGAGCCCCGAGTCCGAGCCTCCCCCCGCGTCGCCCCCCGACATCATTCTCCTCACCACTCCCCGCGCCGACCGCGGCCTGGAGCATGCCCTCGCCGCCGTGAGCGGCCAGGCGTGGCGCGGGATCCCCCGGGTGGTGCTGCTGGGGGAGCCCGACCCGGAGGGGCCCGCCAAGGCGCTGGGGATGGGCGCCGACGATGCGGTCGTGGCCCCGGTCCACCTGCGCGAGCTGATCGCCCGGCTGGGGGCCCGGCTCCGCCGGGTCACCGGCGCCGAGGCGGGCCGGGAGGTGCTATGGCGGCAGGAGCTGATGTTCGACATCCTCGAGGAGCTGTCCGCCAGCCTCCGCTCCGACGCCATCGTGGAGACCCTGGTCCGGCGGGTCGGGCTGGCGCTGGAACTGCCCCGGTGCTCGTTCCTGCTGGCCTCACCCTGGGAACGCTACGGCCGGGTGGTGGCCGTGTGCGAGCGGCCCTCGGCGCGCGACCTCCGGGTGGATCTCTACCGGTACCCCGAGATCCGGGAGGCGCTCCGCAGCGAGCAGACCGTCTTCATCCCGGACCTCGAGCGCCATCCCTTCTTCGAGGAGATCCGGCCGCTCTGGAATGACCTGGGCGTCACCGCCGATGTCCGGAGCGTGGCGGTCATCCCGGTCAGCCTGCACGGCCGCCCCGCCGGGGTCTTCCTGCTCAGGACCCGGCGCGAGGATCCGGCACTCACCGCCGAGCAGCTCGCCTTTGCCGAGCGGCTGCTCAGGGCGGCGGCCCGGCTGCTGGAAAACGAGGAGCGCCGGGCCGGGCTGGCCCGGCGGCAGGCCAGCGCGCTGGCCACCGACATGCTCACCGGGTGCGGCAATCTCGACGCGCTCGACCGCCGGATCCAGGAGGAGTTCCAGCGGGCCCGCCGCTATGCCCTGACCTTCAGCGTGGTGCTGCTCGACGTGGACCGGCTGCGGGGCTACAACGAGCGCTTCGGCACGGTGGTGGGTGATCGCGTCATGGCCGAGCTGGGCGGGATCCTGCAGCGGGAGATCCGGGCGCCGGACTTCGTGGGCCGCTACGGCGGCGACGAGTTCGCGCTGGTGCTGCCGGAGACCGACATCGTCGGGGCCCGCGCGTCCATCGGCCGGGTGCGCGCCCGCATCGAGGCCCACGACTTCCCCGACCTCGGCGCCGGCGACCGGCCCACCCTCGCGGCCGGGGTCGTCACCTTCCCCCATCCCGCCGCCGACGCCACCCAGGACCTCTTCGCGCTGGTCGAGGCGGCCCTGCTGCGCGGCAAGGCCCAGACCGACGGCCGCATCGGCACCGCCGAGACGGTGGCCGCCTAGGCCCCTATCGCCGCCGCTTGAGCCAGTCGGTCGGGTCCAGGGCGATGCCCTGCTCGCCACGGATCTCGAAGTACAGGTGCGGCCCGTTGTCGCTGTCCTGCCCCCCCACCGTCCCGATGACCTGGCCCTTGGTGACCGGCGCGTTCAGCGCCACCCGGGCTTCGTCCAGGTTGCTGTAGATGGACCGGTAGCCGTTGCCGTGAGTGATGATCACCATCAGCCCGTAGGTGCTGAAGCTCATCACCCGCTCCACCGTGCCGCCCTCCACCGCCTTGACCGGCGTGCCGATGCTGGCCCCGATCCGGATGCCGTTGTTGCGGATCACCGCGCCCGAGGCCAGCTGCTCGCGGCCGAAGCGGGTCATGATGGGCCCCTCCACCGGCCAGTCGAGCTTGCCGATGTCCGAGGTCGTGAGGGTGCCGCCCGCCGGCGTGCCGGCGGGGCGGCGCGCCTCGGTGGTGCGCCGGGCCGCCTCCAGCTCGGCCAGCAGGGTGTTCAGCCGGGCCTCGTCCCGCTCGAGCGCGGAGAGCCGCTGCTCGGTGGTGCGGGCGGTGCGCCGGGTTTCCCGCAGGCGGCGGGCCCCCTCCTCCACCAGCTGGCCGTAGCGGGTGAGTTCGGCCTCGCGCTCGATCCGGCGGTTGTCGAGCTGGGCCCGGGTGTCGAGGATGTCCCGCCGCCGCCGGTCCACCTGGCGCGCAAGCTTCTCGACGTCGGTGACCAGGGCCCGGTCCTGGCGGGACTGCAGGAAGAGGTACTTGTAGCGGGAGAGCAGGTCCCCGAAGGACTGGGCGGCCACCAGCACCTCGAAGGTGTACAGACTGCCGCGCTTGTAGATCTCGGCCAGCCGCCGGGCCACCACCGCGCGCTTCTCGGCCAGGTTGTCCTGGGCCAGGGCCAGGTCGGCGCTGGCCCGGTCCACGTGGGTGTTCAGCCCGCCGATCTGGGTCTCGATCTCGTTGACGATCCGGTTGGTGCTCTGCCGCTGGCGCTCGAGGTTGTCGAGTTCCGCGTTGAGGTCGTGGACCTGGCCCTGCAGGCGGATGCGTTCCTGCTCCAGCCGCTCCCGCTCGCGGCGGACCTCCTCGAGCCGGCGGCGCGACTCGTCCAGGTTCTGCTGGGCCGAGAGAGGCGGGAGGGCCACGGCGGCAAGCAGCGCCATCGCCAGGGCGGCGCCGAAGCGCCGGGGGCGCGGGTCACACATCGCTGAGGTGCCGCTCGACGCTCACCAGGCTCCCGAAGAAGCCGATGGCCACGCCGAAGACCACGCCCAGGGCCACCTGCTCCGGGCGGAGGAACACGATCCCGGAGGTGGCCAGCTGGACCTGCCCCCGGAACAGCAGGTAGGTGGCGTAACAGAGCCCCACCGCGAACAGCCCGCCCGCCAGCCCCTTGAGGGCGCCTTCGAGCAGGAACGGCCCGCGGATGAACCCGTGGGTGGCCCCCACCAGCCGCATCACCGCGATCTCCCGGG
>CAZCVG010000133.1:0-7352 GCA_964501735.1 uncultured Gemmatimonadaceae bacterium
GGGACGTCCTCCGGCGCCTGCGCGCAGCGCGCGGCGGCATCGCTGCGCTCGATCTGGAGCGTAACGTGTTCGATGCCGAAACGGTCGTGCAGCTCACGGCACGCCTCGGCCAGCAGGCGATCCTCGTCCTCTACCGCCGGCTTCACCAGGTGGGCCGTCAGGGCCGCGTGCGTCGTGCTCATGCCCCAGATATGGAGATCGTGGATGGCGACGACCCCGGGGAGGCCGGACAGGAAGCGCGCCACCTCCTCGGGTGCGATGCCTTCCGGCACCGAATCGAGCGCCAGGTTGACCGAGTCGCGCAGCAGGCCCCAGGTCCCGACGGCGATCACGACCGCGATGGCGATGCTCACCGCCGGATCCAGCCACAGCCAGCCCGTGCCCCGCATCAGCAGCGCGGCCACCACGACGCCCGCCGAGACGGCGGCGTCGGCGACCATGTGCAGGAACGCGCCGCGGATGTTGAGGTCCTGCCGCCGGCCCCGGAGGAAGAGGAGGGCCGTCGCCGTGTTGATGCCGACGCCCACCAGCGCCACCGCGATCACGACACCGGACGCGACCGGTTCCGGCCGCTGCAATCGGAGCACTGCTTCCCAGGTGATCCCCCCGACGGCGATCAGCAGCAGAATCGCGTTGGCCAGCGCCGCGAGGATGGAGGTCCGGCGGAGGCCGTAGGTCCGGCGCGGAGAAGGGCGCGTGGCGCCAAGCGTGGCGGCGCCCCAGGCGAGCAGCAGGCCCAGGACGTCGCTGAGATTGTGCCCCGCGTCGGCCACCAGCGCCAGGGAATGGGCACGAAGCCCGTATATCGCCTCGATGATGACAAACGTGAGGTTGAGGGCGACCCCGATCGCGAACGCGCGGTTGTAGGTGGCCTGGGCATGATCGTGGTCGCGTCCCATGAGCGGATTCCTCAGCGAATCATCCGGGCTGGCTGATGTGAAGCCGGGTATCGAGCGGCAGGACCAGGACCTCGCCGTCGCCATGCTGGCCTGTGCGTGCCGCTCCTTTCATGACGTCGGTCCAGCGCGTCACCGTGTCATCGTCCACCGGGCAGGTCAGCGCCGTCATGGCCTCGTACCGCTGGCCCAGTTCCACCGAGAATTCATAGTCCTCGCCGCGTAGCCCCGGTACCAGCCGTTTCACGTCTTGCACGAGGATGTCGCGACAGCCGGCCTCCAGCAGCGCCGCCACCACGGCCTGCGCCATGTTCGGGCGGATGTAGGCCATGAGCAGCTTCATGGGGTTGCCTCCGAGTTCGTTCCCGTGTGGGCCCCGCCGCGCCCTTCGATCCATGCATACACGGCGGGCAGCACCAGAAGGGTCAGGAAAGTCGAGGTGATCAGGCCACCGATCACGACGGTTGCAAGCGGGCGCTGCACCTCGGCCCCCGACCCGGTCGCGATCGCCATCGGCACATAGCCCAGCGCGGCCACGAGCCCCGCCATCAGCACCGGCCGGAGGCGGACCCGCGCGGCCTCCCGTGCCGCCGTGAGCACATCCGCTCCTTCGCGGCGGCGCTGTTCGGCGTAGCCCAGCAGCACCAGCCCGGTCAGCACGGCGACCCCGAACAGGGCGATGAAGCCGACCCCGGCCGAAATGGACATGGGCAGCCCGCGGGCGGCGAGCGCGAAGACCCCCCCGCTGATCGCAAAGGGCACATTGAGAAAGATGATCCCGGCCAGCGTCGCCGAGCCCTGGCTCAGGTACAGGAGGATGAAGATCAGTGCCAGGGCGAGCGGCACGACGATCACGAGGCGGGCGGTCGCATCCTGCAGATTCTGGAATTGGCCGCCCCACTCCGCGAAGTACCCCGGCGGGAGGACGTCGGCCGCCGCGATCGCGTCCTGCGCCTCCGCCACGAATCCGGCGAGGTCCCGGCCCCGGACATTGAGTTCGACGGTGATGCGCCGCCGGCCGGCCTCATGGCTGATCTGTGCCGGTCCGTCCTCCAGTTGAATGTCCGCGAGCTGGGAGAGCGGGATGAGCTGCCCCGACGGCGAGCGGATGGGGAGGGCACCGATCTGGGCCGGGTCCCGGCGCGCCGAGCCCACGAAGCGAACCTGGACCGCGAACCGCCGCTGGCCTTCCAGCACCACGCCGGCCTCACGCCCGCCGAGGGCGGTGACGGCGTCCAGGGCGTCGGCGGCATTGATGCCGTAGCGCGCCAGGGCCCGCCGGTCGAGGCGGACCCGCAGCACCGGGAGGCCGGCGGTCTGCTCCGCCTTGACGTCCGCCGCCCCCGGTACCCTGGCCAGGACCCGGACCGCCGCCGCCGCGGCCTGTTCCAGCATCGAGAGGTCATCGCCATAAATCGTGAAGGCCACGTCGGAGCGGACGCCGGAGATCAGTTCGCTGACCCGAAGTTCAATCGGCTGCGAGTAGCTGAACACCGTGCCGGGTACTCGCGCGCTGAGCGCGGAGTCCATTGCTCCGATCAGCCCCTCACGGGTGGGTGCGGTTACCCATTCGCCATGCGGCCGCAGCATGACGAGAATGTCCGAGATTTCCACACCCATCGGATCGGTGGCGATTTCGGCGCGACCGGTCTTGGAGACGACAGTCACCACTTCCGGGAAGTCCTGCAGCGTCCGCTCGATCTCTCCCGTCTGTCGTACCGACTCTTCCAGCGACACGCTTGGCAAGCGCCAGGCCTGCAGGGCGAATGCCCCTTCATCCAGCCTCGGTACGAACTCCGCCCCCAGGAAGGGCGCCACCAGCACCGCCACGCCAAACATCCCCAGCCCGGCGCCCAGGGCCAGGCGCGGCCGCCGGAGGGTGCGCTCCAGCGCCGGTTCGTACCGCGTCCGGAGCCACCCCAGCAGGCGGATTTCCTTCTCCTCCAGCCGACCCGGCAGCAGCAGGGAGGCCAGCACCGGAATCAGCGTCACCGCCAGCAGCAGGGATCCGCCGAGCGCAAACAGCACCGTGAGGGCCATGGGGCCGAACATCTTGCCCTCGATGCCGGTCAGGGTGAGGATCGGGAGGTAGACGATCGAAATGATCGTCACCCCGAACACCGTGGACCCCAGCACCTCCCGGCAGCCCTCCAGGACCGCGGCCGTGCGCTCATCGGCATCGAGCGCACGGCCCAGCCGGTGGGATCGTTCGGCGATCAGGCGCACCACGTTCTCCACCACGATCACCGCGCCGTCCACAATGAGCCCGAAGTCGATCGCCCCCAGCGACATGAGGTTGCCGGAGACTCCGGCGGCCCGCATCCCGATGAACGCTCCCAGCATCGAGAGGGGGATTACGCTCGCGGTCAGCAGGCCGGCGCGGAGGTTCCGCAGCAGCAGGAACAGCACCACGATGACCAGCAGGGCACCCTCGGCCAGATTTGTGGCGACCGTCCGGATGGTCTTCTGCACCAGGTCGGTCCGGTCGTAGAACGGCTCGATCCGCACTCCCAGCCTGGCCAGGACCGGTGTCATGTCCGCCACCGTGGCCTTCACCTGGGTGACGACGTCCCGGCTGTTGGCGCCCAGCAGCATGAGGACGATGCCGGTGACCACCTCGCCCTCGCCGTCCCGGGTCACCGCGCCCTGGCGGACCATCGGGGCAAACTGCACCTGGGCCAGCTGTCTGACGTAGACCGGCGTGCCATCGCGGGGGTCGGTGCTGACGACGATATCACCCAGATCTTCCAGCGTCCGCACCAGGCCCTCACCGCGGATCAGGTATTGCTCCGCGTTCTTCTCGATGTACGCCCCGCCGGCATTGGCGTTGTTGCGCTCCAGCGCCTCGAACAGCTGGCTCAGCGACACCCGGTAGGCGCTCAGGCGCTCCGGCAGCACCGCGACCTCGTAGGTCCGCAGCTCGCCACCGAAGGCGTTCAGTTCGATGACCCCGGGCACCTGGCGCAGCCGCGGCGCGATGTCCCATTCCAGAATCGTGCGCAGCTCCATCGGGGTCTTGCCCTCCCCGCTGACCACGAACTGGTAGATCTCTCCCAGGCCGGTGGTGACAGGTCCCATTTCGGGGCTGCCATATCCGGGCGGGATGGCCTCGCGGGCGCTCTGCACCCGTTCGTTGACCAGCTGACGGGCGAAGTAGATGTCCGTGCCGTCCTCGAAGACGACCGTCACCGCGGAGAGGCCGAACCGGGAGATGGAACGCAACTCGGCCAGGCCCGGCAGGCCGCTCATGGCCAGCTCCACCGGGGTGGTGACGAATTGCTCGACCTCCTCCGGTCCCAGCGCGGGCGCGCTGGTGAGGACCTGCACCTGCACATTGGTGACGTCCGGGACCGCGTCAATCGGCAGGCCACGCAGAGCCCAGATCCCGCCCCCGATCAGCAGGGCGGTGAGCGTCAGGACCAGGAACCGGTTGCGCAGCGACCATTCCAGCAGTCGTTCGATCATGATCCCGCCTACTCGTCCTCGCCGAGTTCATCCCGGCGCAGTTCAGACTTGAGAAGGAACGTGCCGCCGGCCACCACACTGTCGCCGCGGGCCACCCCGTCCGCCACCGTGACCCAGCCGCTGTCGGCCGGCGGACCCAGGCGGACGGGGCGCCGGGCAAACCGCCCAGTCCCCGCGGGCACGAACACGATGCTGGCATCGCCGTCCCGCTGCACCGCGGACTCCGGGATGACGGTCACACCGGTGTCCCCGCGGATCGCAACACCCGCCAGCCAGACGCTGGCGAACATCCCCGGCCGGAGCAGCCCGTCGGGGTTGGCCAGGTGCACCTGCAGTTTCACCGTCCGGGTCTCCCGCTCGACCAGCGCGCCCACGCTGGCGACATGCCCGGTAAAGACCCGGTCCCCGGTGGCGGTGGTGCGTACTTCCACCCGCTGGCCGGCCCGGACGCGGGCCAGGGCGTCTTCATAGATATCCACCACCAGCCGCACCTCGCGCAGATCCACGACCTCGTAGAGTTGCTCCCCCGGCTGTACCACCTGGCCCACATCGGCATTGCGGCTGGCGATGACTCCGCCGATCGGGGTCCGCACCGCCACCGCGGAGTTGTAGTGTCCCACGACTTGCAGCGCATCGAGGTCCGCGTCCGAGAGCCCCAGCGAATGCAGGCGCCCTTCGGCCGATTCCTTGCCGGACTCTGCCCGGATCGCCCCCGCTTCGGCCTGCCGCCATTCGCGCTCGCTGCTGATGCCCCGCTCGAACAGCCGGCGCTCCCTGTCCGCGATCTCCCGGGCGACCTTGGCCTCCGCGTTGGCGGCGAGGTACTCCGCCGTGGCCTCCGCCAGTTCCGGCGCGTCGATCCGGGCCAGCACTGCGCCGGCGTTCACCCGATCGCCCTCCGCCGCCAGCACCCGGGTCACCCGTCCGGCGACGCGGGTACCCACCCGCGCCAGCCGGCCGGATGCGGCCTCGATCTGTCCGGTGGCGGACAGTCCACCTGGGCCGGAACGTCGTTCCGCCACCGCATAGGTGAGTCCTGCTGCGACCACCTGAGCCGGTGAGAGCTGGACGACGCCAGCTTCCGGCGGAGCAGCCGATTCGCTGCCCGAGTCCCCGCTCGCTCCATCGCGCGTCCCGCAGGCCGCCAGGGACCCAAGAAGGAGGACACACCAGATTGCTCGCGTACTTCCTGCGCAGGTCATTGCCGCCTCACTCCTTGGTGTCGAACGCGCCGCCGAGGGCCTGCTCGAGCGCCGACCGGCGCTCGACCACCTCGGCAACCGCGTCCAGATAGGCCAGGCGCGCCTCGACCAGCTCACGCCGCACGGTGCTGAACACCAGCAGTCCAATCTTCCCAGCCCGGAAGGACTCCTCGGCCAGGGCGAGATTCTCCCCCAGCCGTTCCACCACGTCGCGATCGAAGGCGCGCTCGGCCTCGACCGCGGTCACCAGCCCACGATAGGCATCGCGGATCTCGCGTTCCGCGTCCCGGATGGCGATGCCCTCCGCGAGCCGGGCCCGCTCCAGGGAGGCGCCGGCCTGGGCCCGCGCCCCCTGACCGCGATTCCAGAGGGGGAGGGGCAGCGCGACGCTGAACTCGAGTACCCGGAAGTCCTCGGCCTTCCCCGCCGAGACCCCCAGCGTCGGGTCCGGCCAGGCGAGCGCCCGGGACAGTCGCACGTCGGATTCGGCCGCCAGGCGGTCGGCTTGAAGGGCGGCCAGGTCGGTGCGCTGGCCGAGCGCCCGCCGGACCAGGTCATCCTCGGATAGCGCCGGAACCTCGGCCAGAGGGAGCGTACCCACCGGATCCAGGGTATCGGATGCGGGGAGCCCAATCGTGGCCCCGAGGCGCAGCACCGCACTCCGGAGATCGCGCAGGGCGACCAGCCGCGCGCGGCGGGCTTGGGCGGCGGCGGCAGCGGCGACGTTGACCTCGAGCCGGGTGCCGGCGCCGAGACGCATTCGCTCCGCCGCCGCCTCACGCAGGATATCGGCGACGGAGTCGGCCTCGAGGGCCGTTGCCAGGCGCGCGCGGGCCACCACGGCCAGCCAGAAGCCCTGCCGGACCGTGGCTTCCAGCACGGCGAGCGTCCGGGTGCGTCGGGCCTCGGCGGCCTCGACTCGTCGTGCCGCGCTGGCCCCGCGGAGGCCCCGCTTCCCGCCCAGCTCGAGCGTCTGGCTCAGGCCGACCTGATACCCGGTCAGGGTCGTGTCGGCGTTCGAGGACGGCCCGATGCTGAAGGTCGCCTCGGGATTGTAGGCCGACACCCGGGCGGCCTTGTGATCGGCCCGGGCGAGTGCCAGGTCCGCCTCGACAAGGCGAAGGTGCGGGCTCATCTCGCGGGCCGCGGACAATGCCTCGTCCAGTGTGATCGGGTGGGCCTGCGCGCCGATGGTCCCGGGCAGGAGGAGCCCGAGCAGCAGCAGCGCGCACGCCGGTGTGTGGCGTACGGACATACGATCTCCGTTGAAGTCCAGGCCGACGCGGCGGAATGCCGGGTCAGGTCAGGCGGAGATCAGGCTATTGGGGGACGGAACAGGCGGAGGGAAGGAACAGAGGCGTAGCCGCGCGCCCGAAACAGCGGCACACTCCGGGCGGGGGAGGCGGCGAGCCTGAGGGGTTCAGCATCCATGATCTCCGCAACATGGACGTGGAGGCAGTGACAGAGGTGTGGGGCGTCCGGACTATGGCTCGGGGTCGGTGCGGGACGGTCGGATGAGGTCGTGCCCGCGAGATCCGCAACCGCGATCCCGGCATCGCCATCATGAGTGTCGGGCAGCACCCGTTCCGCCCCCGCCCCGAGGACGAACAACGCTGTCGGCACGGCGAGAGCCATCCGCCGCCAGGAACCCACCCATCGTGGCATGGCGGGAGTATCGCAGGCGAGGCCGGTTGTGTAAAGAGGGGGAGATCGCAACCGAGTTGATGGAGAGCGAGAAACCGGTGTCACCGCGACCGTCGGCCCGGGCCGTCCGGCATGCCCCTGGGGG
>CAZCVG010000134.1:0-7326 GCA_964501735.1 uncultured Gemmatimonadaceae bacterium
CCGCGCCAGCCGGATGGCGAAGCGGTTGGCGTCGGTGGCGGACATCGCGAACTGCCAGCAGGGCAGCCCGAACCGCCGGGACAGCTCTTCAGCCACCCAGAGGTGATCCTCCGAGGGCAGCATGAAGGTGAAGCCCCGCTCCGCCTGCCGCCGGACAGCCTCCACCGTCGCCGCGGGGGCGTGGCCGGTCATGGCGCCGGTGTCGCCGAGGCAGAGGTCGAGGTACTGGTGCCCGTCCACGTCGGTGAAGTGGGCGCCGTCGCCCCCCTGCACGAACACCGGAAACCCGCCGGCCCACTTGGCCATCCAGTGCATCGGCACGCCCTCGAGCAGGTGCGCCCGGGCGCGGGCCGCCAAGGCCCGCGACTTCGGGTGGGTCTGCTCGAAGCGGCGCTCCTCTTCGGCGTGGAGCGTGGCAAGTCGTGTGCGGTCAATCATGGCCGCTCCGGGGGCGTCCATCAGCCGGATCGGCGCCCGGTACCGGGGCGCCTGGGGACGGGCGGCTCATCGCCCCACCGCCGACTTGAGCGCCGATTCCATCACCGCCAGTCCCTCCTCCAGCACCGCGTCCTCCACGGTGAGCGGCACCAGCACCCGGATGACGTTGCCCAGCGTTCCCGCCGAGAGCAGGATCACCCCGCGCTTGAGCGCCTCGGCCTGGAGCCTGCCCGTCAGCTCCTTGGCGGGCTCCCGGGTCCGGCGGTCGGTCACCAGCTCCATGGCCACCATGGCGCCGAGTCCGCGCACATCGCCGATCTCGGGCACCGACTCGGCCCACGTCCGGAACCGGGCCCCGATGCGCTCGCCGATCACCGCCGCCCGGTCGGCGAGTTTTTCCGTTTTCATCGCCTCGAGCACCGCCAGCGCCGCGGCACAGGCCAGCGGGTTGCCGCCGTAGGTGCCGCCCAGCCCGCCCGGCTGGGCCGCGTCCAGCACATCGGCCCGGCCGGTGACCGCGGCCAGCGGCAGCCCGCCGGCCAGCGACTTGGCGGTGGTAATCAGGTCCGGCACGAGGCCGTAGTGCTCGCAGGCGAACATCTTCCCGGTCCGCCCGAAACCGGTCTGGATCTCGTCAGCGATGAGCACGATGCCGTGGTCCTTGCAGAACTGCGCCAGCATCGCGAGGTAGTCGGGCGGCACCGGGATGAACCCGCCCTCGCCCACCTCCAGTTCCAGGATCACCGCGGCCACGCTCTTCGGGTCCACGTGGCTCGCCAGCAGCTGCTCGAAGCGGGCGCGGTCGGCGAGACAGCAGGGGGATTGGGCGATTGGGCGATTGGGCGATCGGGTTGCGGTGCCACCTTTCGGCGCCGGGTTCGCCCTACCACCCGAATCGCCCGATCGCCCAATCGCCTGATCGCCTTGCTCACACCGGTAACAATACGGAAACGGAATCCGGTACACCTCCGGCATGAACGGCCCGAACCCCAGCTTGTAGGGGTTCACCTTCGACGTGAGCGACATGCCGAGGTAGGTGCGGCCATGGAAGGCGTGCTCATAGCAGATCACCGCCTGGCGCCCGGTGAAGCGGCGGGCGGCCTTGATGGCGTTCTCCACCGCCTCCGCCCCGCTGTTGACGAAGAAGGTGCGTTTCTCGTGGCTCCCCGGCGTCAGGGCGTTCAGCTTCTCGGCCAGCTCGATGTACGGCTCGTACATGGAGACCGGGAAGCAGACGTGGGTGAAGTGATCGAGCTGCTCGCGGATGGCCTGCACCACGCCCGGGTGCCGGTGGCCGGCGTTGACCACGCCGATGCCGCCGCCGAAGTCGATCAGCCGGTTGCCGTCGGCGTCGGTGATCACCGCGTTGTCGGCCTGGACCACGGCGATGGGCGTGGTGGCTGGCACCCCGCGGGGCACCGCCCTGGCGCGGCGGGCCGTCATGGCCTGGCTCTTGGGTCCGGGGATCGGCGTCTTCAGCGAGATGATACCGGCCATCTGGGGGTTCCATCTGAGGGATGGCCGACGTTACTCCCCACCGGGGGAAAAGGGTAGGGGGAGGGGGGGTGGGCGATTGGGCGTTTAGGCGATTCGGGGATTGGGGAGGCATTCCAATCCCCCCCAATCCTCCAATCGCCCAATCGCCCAATCGCCCAATCGCCCAATCGCCCAATCGCCCAAGTTGCGCGGCAAGGGAAGGGCTGTAGCTTCTCCGATGCTAGGCGTCCCCTATCGCCGCGGCTTGCCCATTCCAACCGAGGGTCCGACCATGGTTTCCCCCCGTAGTGGCGTCTCCGCTCTTGCCGCTGCCTCGCTACTCACCCTTTCCCTGGTTGCCTGCGGCGGCGACCGGGCCGGCGGGACGGCCGCCAGCGCTGTCAAGATCACCATTACCCCCACCGGCAACGCCCGGGACGATGCGGCGACCTACCTGGCCCAGCTCTGCCCCAAGCCGATCGGGGGGGAGCTCAATTTCATGGTGTGGGAGGGGTACACCGACACCCTGTTCACCGCGCCGTTCGAACGGGCCTGCGGCGTCAAGGTCAACGCCACCTACATGGGGTCGAGTGATGACCTGGTGGCCAAGCTCCGGGCCGGCGGGGCCCAGACCATTGACCTGGTCTCCCCCAGCTCCGATGCGATCACCCAGATCATCGAGGCCGGGCTGGCCCAGCCGCTCAACCTGGCCCGCATTCCCAGCTATGGCGACCTCATGGCCAGCTTCCGGGCCCTGACCATGGCCAAGAAGGACACCGCCGTGTACGGCCTGCCGTGGGCCTTCGGGCCCAACCCGCTGATCTACGACACCACCAAGGTCAAGCCCGCGCCGACCAAGTGGGCCGACCTGTGGGACAAGAAGTTCAAGGGCAAGCTTTCCATGCAGGACGACATCGCCACGCTCTGGATGGTGGCCCAGACCCTCGGCATGGACATGGCGGACGACCGGAGCCACCTCTACAACCTCTCGGATGAGGAGCTGGCCCAGGTGCGGACCAAGGCGCTGGCCCTCAAGCCGAATATCCGGAAGTACTGGGCCACCGCCGGCGACATGGTGCAGCTGTTCCAGTCGGGCGAGATCGTGGCCGGCGAAGGCTGGCCGCTGATGACCGCCCAGCTCCGGGCCGCCGGTTTCCCCGCCGGGGAGGTGATCCCGGAGGAAGGCACCACCGCCTGGGCCGATCACTGGGTGCTCACCACGGGTGCCACCAACCTGGACGCGGCGTACGCCTGGCTGGAGTACACCTCGCAGCCCTTCGCCCAGAAGCTGCTAGCCGACGTCACCAACTACATCGTGGCCAACCCGGCGGCCAGGAGCTACATGACGCCGGAGCAGGTCGCCACCCAGCGCGACCTCGCCGATTACGGCGGGCGGGTGAACTTCTGGCAGTGGAGCCCCCGCCGCGAGAAGTACACCGAGGTGTGGAACGAGGTGAAGGCGGGGAGCTGACCGATCCCTCCGCTGCTCGAGCTCCAGGGCCTCACCAGGCGATTCGGCGATTTCACCGCCGTGGACTCCCTCTCCCTGACCATCGGGGCGGGGGAGTTCCTCACCCTGCTGGGCGCCTCCGGGTCGGGCAAGACCACCACCCTTCGCATGATCGCCGGCTTCGATCACCCCGATGCCGGCGCCATCCTCATGGACGGCGAGCCGATCACCGGCCTGCCGCCCTATCGCCGCCCCCTCAACACGGTGTTCCAGCAGTACGCCCTCTTCCCCCACATGACCGTGCGGGAGAACGTGGGCTACGGGCTCCGGATGCGGCGCACCCCGAGCGCCGAAATCGCGACCCGGGTCGCCGAGGCGCTGGACATGGTCCAGCTCGGCGAGCTGGGGGCTCGGCTGCCCCGGCAGCTCTCGGGCGGCCAGCAGCAGCGGGTGGCGCTGGCCCGCGCCCTGGTGAACCGGCCCCGGGTGCTGCTGCTCGATGAGCCGCTGGGCGCGCTCGACCTCAAGCTCCGCAAGGAGATGCAGCTGGAGCTCAAGCACCTCAACCGGCAGCTGGGCATCACGTTCATCTACGTGACCCACGACCAGGAGGAGGCGCTGACCATGTCGGACCGCATCGCCCTGATGCGGAACGGGCGGATCGCGCAGCTCGGGCCGGCGCGGGAGCTGTATGAGCGCCCGGCCTCACGCTACGTGGCCGATTTCATCGGGGAGACGAACCTGCTCGGCGCCTCAGCGCCGAGCGGCGATTCGGCGATTCGGCGTTTGGGCGATTCGCGGGTGCGCCTGACGGTCGGGGGCATGGAGGTGACCGCGCCGGTGGCGACGGGGTGGCAGGATGGCACCACCGCCTGGCTGGCCATCCGACCGGAGCACCTGCACGCAACCGCCCCCGGCCAGCCGGGGCTCATGGTCACGGTGCGCGAGGCGGTGTTCAGCGGCCAGGTGACCCGGCTCTACACCGCCCTCACGAGCGGCGAGCCGCTGGTGATGCACTGGCCCGCCGCCGAGGCCGTTCCGGCGCCGGGCACCACCCTGAGCGTGCGGTGGCCCGAGGAGCGAGGAATCGTTGTCGGCGACTAGCGGGGCCCAGCGCCTCAAGCGGGTGGGGTTCGCCGCCCTCCCCATCGGGTGGGTGACGGTGCTGCTGCTGCTGCCCTACCTCTTTCTCTTTGCCCATTCGTTCTTCCGCCTGCGCAACGGGGTGCTCACCCACGAGTTCACCCTGGAGAACTACCGCCGGTTCTTCGGGACCGGGCTGTACCCGCAGACGATCTTCTTCTCCGCCGGCATCGCGATCCGGGTGACGCTGATCTCCCTGCTGCTCGCCTACCCGCTCGCCTACCTGCTGGCCTTCAAGGTGAAGCGGCACAAGAACCTGCTCTACATGGCCGTGATCATCCCGCTGTGGGTGAGCTACCTGGTGCGGGCCTATGCCTGGAAGATCATCCTGGGCCAGGAGGGCATCCTCAACGGCCTGCTGCTCTCGCTGGGCCTGATCCGCCAGCCGCTGGAGGCCCTGCTCTACAGCAAGGCCGCGGTGATGATCGCCCTGGTTCACATCTACACGCCCTTCACCCTGATGCCGGTCTACGCCTCCTTGGAGGCGATCCCCGACGGGCTCAAGGAGGCCAGCCAGGATCTCTACGCCAACCGGTGGCGCACCTTCTGGCACGTGGTCCTGCCGCTGTCGCTCCCGGGGGTGGTGGCCGGGTGTACGTTCGCGTTCGTGCTCAGCATGGGCGACTTCATCGCCCCGATCCTGCTGGGCGGCAATGACAGCGCGCTCATGGTCTCCAACCTGGTGGTGAGCCTCTTCGGCGTGGCCTACAACTGGCCGCTGGGCGCGGCGGTCTCGGTGGTGATGCTGCTGATGACGGTGACCCTGCTGACCATCGCGCGCGGGCTGGAGGATCGGTGGGGTGGGGAGGCGGTTGGGCGGTTAGACGGTAAGGCGGTTGGAGGAGTGCGTGGAAAGGCCGGGATGGCGCGAGGGGGGTTGCGTCCATGAAGGCCACCAACCGCCCAGCCGCCCAACCGCCTAACCGCCCTACCGACCGCTGGACTCGCCCCCTGTGGCTCGTCGGCACCGGCATCTTCCTGTTCATCTACCTGCCGCTGGCGGTGGTGGTACTCTACGCCTTTCACGATGCCACGATCGTCGCCTGGCCGTTCCAGCCGTTCACCCTCAAGTGGTTCGGCGCCCTGGCCCACGATCGCGGCATGCTCAACGCCGCCTCGGCCAGTCTGAAGCTGGCCGTGCTGGCCACGCTGCTGGCGCTGGGGGTCGGGGTGCCCGGGGCCTTCGTGCTGGACCGGCTGGAGTTCCCGGGCAAGGCGGCGTTCGAGCGGCTGGTGCTGCTGCCGCTGATCCTGCCCGGCGTCATCACCGGCGTGGCGCTGCTCACGTTCTTCTCGTTCATCGGCCTGTCGCTCTCCAGCGGATTTCCCATCATCCCCGGCTGGCCGGTGGTGCTGGGCCACGGCGCAGCCCTCACCTCCATCGTGGTGACCCAGGTCTACGCCCGGCTCCGGCGGTTCGATCGGGCCCTCGAGGAGGCCAGCCAGGACCTCTACGCCTCGGCGTGGCAGACCTTCTGGAACGTGACCCTGCCGGTAATCCGGCCGGCGGTGCTGGGCAGCGCGCTGCTGGTGTTCACGCTCAGCCTGGACGAGATCGCGGTGACCTTCTTCCTGGTGGGCCGGCAGAACACCATTCCGCTCCAGATCTGGGGCCTGCTGCGGCGGGGGATCACCCCGGAGGTGAACGCCGCGGCGACGGTGATCTTCGCGCTGTCGGTGGTGGTGATCGTGACCTGGGCGAGGTTGATGCGGGAGGAGTAGGCGATTGGGCGATTGGGCGATTGGGCGATTGGGGGATTAGGGGGTTAGGGAGCGGCGCCGGCGGACGGCCTTCGCCAGGGCGCCGGTGAGCTGTCCAGTCTTCTGTCGCTCCGACTCGATAGCCTGCCAGACCTCCGTCGTCAGTATTCCCGTATCGCGGGCGATGCGCAGCGCGAAGCCAAGTTCGGCCAGTGAACCCAGGGCGATGCTCAGGAATCGGTGCAGCTCTCGAGGCCCCTCCCTGGCAAAACCCTCGGCGATATTCGCGCCGACCGAGTAGGCGGCCGACCGCACCTGGGCGGTCAGTCCATACCGCTCGTCCCGAGGCCACGACCGGGATACCTTGTAGACCACGAGCGCCAGTTGATAGCTGGCTTGCCATGCCCGGATCGTCTCATGGGGCGCGAGACTGTGGGTAGCCATGCACCATGATGGGGTAGAGCGCTCAACCGTTCGTCAACCAGTCGCCTAATCGCCTAATCGCCCAATCGACCAATCGCCCATGACCTACGACGCCATCCTCATCGGAGCCGGCCACAACGCCCTCGTCTGCGCCGCCTACCTCGCCCGGGCCGGCCGCAAGGTTCTTGTCCTGGAGCGCCGCGAGCTGGTCGGCGGCTGCGCGGTCACCGAGGAACTCTGGCCCGGCTTCAAGATCTCCACCGCCAGCTACGTCAACAGCCTCTTCCGCCCGGAGATCATCCGCGACCTCGAGCTCAAGCGCCACGGGTTCGAGATGCTGCCCCGGAGCCCGTCCAGCTTCACCCCCTTCCCCGACGGCCGCTCACTGATGATGGGCCCCGACAAGGAAATGACCCACCGGGAAATCTCCAAGTTCTCGAAGAAGGACGCCGAGTCGCTGCCGAAGTACGAGGCGATGCTGGAGCGGGTGGCCGACTTCCTGGAGCCCACCCTGGTCCAGACCCCGCCCAACCCCTGGTCCCTGCGCCCCGGCAACCTGGTCGAGCTGCTCAAGCTCGGCTTGGCCTTCAAGAAGCTCGGCACCGACGGGCAGAAGGCCATCGAGATCCTGACCGGTGCCGCCAACCCGATCCTGGACCGCTGGTTCGAGTCAGAGGAGCTCAAGGCGACGATCG
>CAZCVG010000135.1:0-3301 GCA_964501735.1 uncultured Gemmatimonadaceae bacterium
TCGAGCTGGCCAACCTCCCCGAGCTGCTGCCCCGGGGCAACCGGACCGAGGTCACCCCGCCCTCGGTGGCCAGGCCGAGCCCGGGCCTGGCGCGCTGATTCCCGCCCGGGCGGCCGCCACCATCCATCGCGGCCCCTGAAATGCACCGCCCCGGATGGCGCAAGCCACCCGGGGCGGTGTGCCTGCCGGCGTTGCGTCAGGCGGGAGGCAGCCGCACCACGCAGGTGGTCAGGAAGCCGCCGCGCACGTTGTAGACCGTCTTCACCTCCAGCCACTTCGCCGACAGCACCCGCCCCAGGTCCTCGGCGATCTTCGCCGTCGCGTGTTCCTGGAAGATGCCCACATTACGGTAGCTGGTGACGTAGTACTTGAGGCTCTTGAGCTCGATGCACTTGCCGTCCGGCACGTACCGGACGGTCAGCCGGGCGAAGTCCGGCAGGCCGCTGTAAGGGCAGACGGCGGTGAACTCGTCGGTCTCGGTGACGATCTCCTGCTCGGGCCCCTCGTAGGCGAAGGTCTCGAGGACGGCGACGTCAACCAGCTCGGGGCCCACGAAAGGCAGGGTGCGGCCTTCGGCAGTGGCCATCGGTAGCTCCTCGGTGTTCGGCTGGGCGGAAACCTAGCGCACTGCCGGGGGTTCCGCCTCCTCCGGGGTCCGGCCCGCTCCAACGGAGGAGGGGGAGCCCCCCACCCGGAAGGCTCCCCCTCGGACCGCCGCGGCCGGCGACTCTGCCTATGCCTCGTTGCGGACCATCCCCTCCTCCAGCCAGCGGAAGTGGTCGTCGAGGAAATGCCGGGCGGTGGTGTAGGTGGCCGTGTCGTCGTTGTGCCAGACCTCGCGGAACTTCTGCTCCACCCGGCGGCGGGCCTGGCGGCTGAACACGTCGGCCAGCTCGCGCGGGCCGGTCTGCTTGGGGTCCTTGCGGACCATCGCCTGGGCCCGCGAGCACGCGGCCGAGATGGCCAGCAGTTCCGCGCCGATCTCCACCAGCCGGCCCAGCACCGCCTGGCGCTTCTCCAGCTTCGGGCCGAAGCGGATCATGCAATGGAACAGGGTGCGGGCGAGCTTGCGGCTGGAGCGTTCCACGAACCGCACGTGGCCGGCCAGGCGGCCGAACTCGCCGTAGCCGAACCACCCCCTGAACGGGATCCAGAGCTTGGGATACCACAGCCCGTAGAACCCGGCCGACTTGAGCAGCGCCCGGAACTTCTGCGAGCCGGTGCTCTTCGGGTCGATCAGCGGCCCGGCCACCTGGAGGTGGGTGTCCACCGCCTCGCGGGCGATGAACAGCCGCATGATCTCGCTGGACCCCTCGAAGATCAGGTTGATGCGGAAATCGCGCATCATCCGCTCCACCGGGTCGGGGCGCTCCCCCCGCGAGCGCAGGCTGTCGGCGGTCTCGTAGCCGCGCCCGCCCTTGATCTGCAGGGTGTCGTCAATCATCCGCCACCCGGTCTCGGTGTTCCACATCTTGGCGATGGCCGCCTCGAGCCGGATGTCGTAGCCGCCCTTGTCGGCCATGAGGCTGGCGAGGTCGCTCACCGCCTCCATGGCGAAGGTCTCCGCCGCCATCCGGCCGATCTTCTGGGCGATGGCGTCGTGCTTGCCCACCGGCTGGCCCCACTGCACCCGCTCGTTGCCCCAGCGGCGCACGATCTCCAGGCAGCGCTTCGAGCCCGCCACCGCGGAGGCGGGCAGGGTGAGCCGCCCGGTGTTGAGGGTGATCAGCGCCAGCTTGAGGCCCTTGCCCTCGCCCCAGATCACGTTCTCCTTCGGGACCTTCACGTTGGTGAAGCGGATGACCCCGTTCTCGATGGCCTTGAGCCCCATGAAGTGCAGCCGCTGCACCACCTCGACGCCGGGCCAGTCGGCCTCCACCACGAAGGCGGTGATCTTCTTGCCGCTGGTGCGGGCCATGACCACGAACAGCTCGGCCACGGTGCCGTTGGTGCACCAGAGCTTCTCGCCGTTGAGGAGGTAGTGGGTCCCGTCGGCCGAGAGCTCGGCGTGGGTGGAGAGGCCCGCGGGATCGGACCCGACGTTGGCCTCGGTCAGCGCGAAGGCGCTGATGGCGCCCCTGGCCAGCCGGGGCAGGTACTTCTTCTTCTGGGCGTCGGTGCCGAACAGCTTGAGCGGGGTGGGGACGCCGATGGACTGGGCCGCCGACAAGAGCGCGGTGAGGCTCCCGTCCTGGCTGGTCACCAGGCCGATCGCCTTGGTGTACATCAGCTGGGACAGCCCCAGCCCGCCGTACTCGGTGGGGATCTTGATCCCGAAGGCGCCCAGGTCCTTGAGCCCCTGGATCACCGCCGGCGGGATCTTGCCTTCCCGGTCGATCCGGTCGCTGTCCACGTGGTCCCGCAGGAACGCCTCCAGCCGCTCCATGAACGGCCGGGCCCGCTCCACGTCCGCGGGGTCGGGCTCGGGCCAGGGATGGATGAGGCCCATCTTGAGGTTGCCCTCGAACAGCTCGCGCACGAAGCTCGGGGATTCCCACCCGGTTTCCCGGGCGGCCTCGGCGACCTCGCGCGCTTCCTTCTCGGTGGCGAGCGGAGCGCTGGTGACAGCCTCCGGTGTCAGGACGTTGGTCATGGCCGTGATCCTCGTGGTCCAGTCAAGAGTATCGGATGCCGCGCGCGGAAGGCTGAGCCGGGCTGCCCCGGCCGGTCCGCGGCTACCGTTCGTGCTCCAATGCCGAGGGCCTGGCGCCCACCTGCCCCTGCAGACCCCGGACGACCAGGTCCACCACGTGGCGCCGCCGCTCCTCCAGAAACGCCTTCTCGTCCGCCTTGATGCCCAGGGCCCTGAGTACCGTGGCCGCGTGCACCACATGGAACCAGGAAAGCGCCAGCATGCTGATCAGCACCTGCTGGGCCTCCGCCTCGTCGGCGGGATCGAGCGCCAGCTCGGTGACGATGGCGCCGAGCGCCTCCTGCGCCGCCTCCAGGTGCGGCGGCAGCGTGGCGATGTGCCGCCCGCCGTCCAGCGCCTCCCGCTCCAGCAGCCTGACGAAATGCGGGTTGGCGCTGATGAAATCGAAGTACTCTCCCACCGCGCCGGCCAGCACCACCTCGGGGGGCTCCCGGCTGGCCAGGGTGCGCTCCTTGCCGCTGCGCACCGCGGAACGGACCCGCTCCAGGCAGCGCTCCAGCACGTCCCGGTAAAGCTGTTCCTTGGAGCCGAAGAAGTACCCCGGCGTCCCCCGAGATACCCCCGCCGCCGTGCCCACGTCAGTGAGGCTGGTCGCCTCGTACCCCCGCTCGGCGAACAGCCGCTCGGCGGCGTCGAGGATGGCCTCCC
>CAZCVG010000135.1:3401-7264 GCA_964501735.1 uncultured Gemmatimonadaceae bacterium
GCCTCGTACCCCCGCTCGGCGAACAGCCGCTCGGCGGCGTCGAGGATGGCCTCCCTGGTGCGCGACGGGTTCCGTTCCCGGTCCGGCGTACGTTCCATTACGCGACCTTTGCCGCGAGTCAGTGACTTGCTTGCCATCAAGCAAGTTATGGATTAGGACCGGCACGAGCAAGAGTGTAGCGGAAGGGTCTCCCCCTCAGCGCCGCAGCGACCCCGCCACCGACGAGCCGGATTCCTGGAGGCCGGCCGGGTCGCTGGCGGCCGGCGCCTGCGCAACCTGCGGTTTCGGCGGCGTGGTGTTCGGCACCACCTTCCGGAACAGCCCGCGGAAGTCTGGCCACCGCTCGATGATCGTGCGGGCCCGCGGGCTGCCGGTGCGTTCCTGGTGCTCGTGGATCAGCCCGAGCAGCACCTGGACGTCCTCCTCGGTGCAATCCTCCACCCGTACCATGTCGGCGTTGACCCGGCCCTCGAAGTCGCCCGATTCATCCAGGACGTAGGCCACCCCGTTCGACATGCCGGCCCCGAAGTTCCGCCCCACCGGGCCGAGCACTAGCACCAGGCCGCCAGTCATGTACTCGCAGCAGTGATTGCCCGCGCCCTCCACGACCGCCACGGCGCCGGAGTTCCGCACCGCGAAGCGGCTGGCGGCCTGGCCGGCGGCGAACAGCCGGCCCGCCGTCGCCCCATACAGGCAGGTGTTGCCGAGGATGGTGTTCTCGTGGGTGGCGGCGGCGTAGCCGGCCTGGCGGAACGGGCGGATGCTCAGCTCGCCGCCGGAGAGTCCCTTGCCCACGTAGTCGTTGGCTTCACCCTCGAGATCCAGGTGCAGGCCCCGGATGGCGAAGGCGCCGAAGCTCTGGCCCGCGCTTCCCCGGAAGCGGAGGTGGACGTGCCCGGCGGGGAGCCCGGCGTCGCCGTGCTTGCCGGCGATGGTGCCGGCCACCCTCGCGCCCACCGCCAGGTGGTGGTTGCGGATGTCGTAGAACCCGGAGAACGGCAGCCCCTGCTCGATGTGCGAGCTGCACTCCTCGAGGATTTCATCGTCGAGGTACACGACGCCGGGCCGGTCGTTCCGGGTCACGGTGCGCCGGACCGGGGTCTCGCCCGGCGCCGCGGCCGGGGCGAGCAGGGCGGAGAGATCGAGCATCTGGGCCCGGGGCAGCTCGGGCCGCTCGATCCGCTCGAGCAGGTCGGCCCGTCCCACCGCCTCATCCAGGGAGCGGAGCCCCAGGCTGGCGAGCAGCTCGCGCACCTGCTCGGCCACGAAGCTGAAGTAGGTCAGCACCTGCTCGGGGGTGCCCTTGAACTTGGCCCGGAGCTCGGGGCGCTGGGTGGCGATGCCGGTGGGGCAGGTGTTGAGGTGGCACTGCCGGGCCATGGCGCAGCCGATGGCCACCAGCGGCGCGGTGCCGAACCCGAAGGTCTCGCCGCCCAGGAGGGCCGCGATCACCACGTCCCGCCCGGTGCGGAACCCGCCGTCCACCCGCACCTCGATCCGGTGGCGGAGCCCGTTGCCGACGAGCGCGGCCTGGGTCTCGGCCAGCCCGATCTCCCACGGCGTGCCCGCATGCTTGATGGAGGAGAGCGGGGACGCGCCGGTCCCGCCGCTGTGCCCGGCGATGAGCACGTAATCCGCGTAGGCCTTGGCCACGCCGGCGGCCACCGTGCCGACCCCGGTTTCCGAGACCAGCTTCACCCCGACCCGGGCCCGCGGGTTGACGGTCTTGAGGTCGAGGATCAGCTGGGCCAGGTCCTCGATGGAGTAGATGTCGTGATGCGGCGGTGGCGAGATCAGGGGGATGCCCGGCACCGAGTGCCGCAGCCGGGCGATCAGCTCGGTGACCTTGTGCCCGGGCAGCTGGCCGCCCTCGCCCGGCTTGGCTCCCTGGACGACCTTGATCTCGAGCTCCTCGGCGCGCACCAGGTACTCGGTGGTGACCCCGAAGCGGGCGCTGGCCACCTGCTTGATCCGGTTGTCCACCCGGTCGCCGTTGGGGAGCGCGGTGTAGTTGAAGGGATCCTCGCCCCCCTCACCCGAGTTGCTCCGGGCGCCCATCCGGTTCATCCCGATGGACAGCGTAGCGTGCGCCTCCGGCGAGAGGGCACCGAGGGACATGGCCGACGACACGAAGCGCCGCACCAGGTCCTCGACCGGCTCCACCTCGGCGAGGGGCACGGGCGTGACCGGCCGGAACCCGACGAGGTCCCGCGGCGTGGTGGGCCGGCGTTCCTCGGCCCGGGCGGTGAAGTCCTTGAACCGGGCGTAGCCGGTCGCCGCGTCGGCGGGGTCGGCGGCCGCGCCCTTGCCGCTCCCCACCGCCTTCTGCAGCGCGCTCACCACCACTGGCGACCAGGCGTGCTCCTCCCCGTCCTTCCGGAACCGGATGCGGCCGTAGTCCGGCGGCCCCGACTCGGGCGCGGCCCACGCGGCCCGGTGCCGGGCCAGCACGTCCTCGGCCAGCTCCTCGAAGCCCAGGCCGCCCAGCGGCGACTCGGTGCCCCGGAAGCAGCGCTCCACGACTTCATGGCCCAGGCCGAGGATCTCGAAGATCTGGGCCCCGCAGTACGAGGGGAGCACCGAGATTCCCATCTTCGACATGATCTTGAGGAGCCCCTTCTCGGCGGCGGCCCGGAAACGGCGCCGCGCCTCGGGGGCCTCGGGGCGCTCGGCCAGGTCGTAGCGGCTCACCCGCGGCCGCCGCTCGGCCGGGGCGTCGCCGGTGTCGGGGGCCGGGGTGAACTGGGCGGTCACCGACTGGAGCGCCAGCCAGGGGTAGATCACCTCGGCGCCGTAGCCGATCAGCGTGGCGAAGTGATGGATGTCGAACGCGTCGGCGGTCTCGGCCACGATCCCCAGCCGGAGCCGGAGCCCGGTGTCCAGCAGGTGGCGGCGCACCGCGCCCACGGCGAGCAGCATCGGCACCGGGGCCCGGGTGGCATCCATGGCGCGGTCGCTGAGGACCAGCAGCCGGGCGCCGTGCTCGGCCGCCCGCTCGGCCTCGGCGCACAGCCGGTCCAGGGCGCGCGGCAGGCCGTCGGTCCCTTCGGCGGCCGGCCAGGTCGCGTTCAGGGTGACGCAGGAGAACCCCGGGGTGTTGCGCAGGGTGGCCATCTCCTCGTCCAGCAGCACCGGGTGATCCACCCGCAGCACCCGGGCGTGGGCCGGGCTCTCCTCCAGGAAGGACCCATGCTTGCCCAGGTGCACCCTGAGGGACATGACCACCGATTCCCGCAGCGGATCAATGGGCGGGTTGGTGACCTGGGCGAAACGCTGGCGGAAGAAGCTGTACAGGCCGACCGGCTGGCTGGAGAGCGGCGGGATCGGGGCGTCGTCGCCCATGCTCCAGATCGGGTCGAGGCCGCCGCCGCCCATGGCCTCGAGGACGAAGCGCAGGTCCTCGCTCCCGTAGCCCGCGGAGGCCTGCTGGGCGGCGAGGGTGGCGGGATCGGGCGGCAGCACGCAGACGTCCCCGGTGGGCTCGAGCACCCGCATGTTGTCGCGGCACCACTGGCCGTAGGGCCGGCGGGAGGCCACCCGGCGCTTGACGTCCATGTTGCGGAGCACGGTCCCGTGGGCGAGGTCCACGGCAATGAACTCGCAGGGCCCCAGGCGGCCGCTTTCCACCACCGAGCGGGGGTCGAGGTCCACCAGCCCGACCTCGGAGCCGGCCACCACCAGCTGGTCCCGGGTGACCTTGTAGCGGCAGGGCCGGAGGCCGTTACGGTCGGTGGCGGCGCCGGCGATGACGCCGTCGGTGAACGCCAGCGCCGCCGGCCCGTCCCACGGCTCCACGATCTGGGCGTGGAAGCGGTAGAAGTCGCGGATGGCCGGCTCCACGTCGGGGTACTGCTCCCAGGCCT
>CAZCVG010000136.1:0-7245 GCA_964501735.1 uncultured Gemmatimonadaceae bacterium
GGAGGCAATGTGGTCCGTCGTTGTCACGGCCCGAACAAGCCGCCGGCAGCAGGCGGCGACCGGCCACCCCGCGTCAGGTCGGCGTCAATGAGGGCAGCACCGCCGACATGCTCTCGGCGTCCTGCCAGCGGGACTCCCGCAGCTTGTTGAGGGCCCGGCTGATCGCTTCGGCGAGCGCCTCCGGGGTGTCGGGCCGGGCAGTGCGCACATCCGGCACCGGCGCGGTCTGGTGCTTGGTGAGGACCAGGTCCTCGAACGGGTCGTCGTAGGGGGGCCGGCCGGCCAGGCACTCATACAGCACGCAGCCCAGCGAGTAGATGTCCGACCGGGGGTCCACGCTCTCCATCCCGCCGATCTGCTCCGGGCTCATGTAGGCCGAGGTCCCCACGGCGAAGCCCGAGCGGGTCAGGCGATCGGACCCCGCTTCGGCGACGGCCTTGGCGATGCCGAAGTCCACCAGGATGGCGCCATTGGCGGACAGCACGATGTTGTCAGGCTTGACGTCGCGATGAACGATCTGCTGCGCGTGGGCCGCCGCCAGCCCGCCGAGCAGCCCGTGGGCGATGTGGAGGACATCGTTGATGGAGCAGCGGCGGGCCCGGTCGAGATGCTGGCGCAGGGTGGGACCCTCGATCAGTTCCATCACGTACCAGAGCACCCAGTCATCCTCGCCGAAGTCCATCAGGCGAGCCACGTTGGGGTGGTCGAGCCGGGAGACGAACTTGATCTCGCGCAGGAACCGGTCGGCGGCCACGCTGGCCGCCAGTTGCGGGTGCAGCACCTTCAGGGCGACGTCCCGCCCCTCCTTGTTCCGGGCCCGGAACACCCGCGCCGCTCCCCCGCGGCCGATCTCCCGTTCGACGGAATACCGGCCTTCAAGCGCCGCACGGACGAGGGGCAACATGTCTCGGGCCATCGCCAATCCAGCCTGACCACATGGGGGGGATTCCTAAGTATGACCCCCGGCAACCCGCTCGCAAGGGGCACGCGCCAGCCCACGCTTCCAACCCCGGCGGGGCCGGGAGTTGTCCAAGCAGGCATCCACCACTCCCGGAGTCATCCGTGTCCCGTGCAGCCCTCCTCGCCATCACGCTGGCAGGCCCCCTCGCCCCCGCCCTGGCGGCCCAGAATCCGTCCACCCACCGCCTCGCAGGTGAAGAGGTCGCGATCTACAGCCTGGTCGGGGAGGTCTCGGTGGTCCCCGGGACCGGGTCCGAGGTCGTAGTGGAGGTGTCCCGGACCGGGGCCGCCGCCAGCCGCCTTTCCATTGAAGTGACCCCCTTCCGGGGCATTCCCACCCTCCGGGTGGTCTTTCCGGAGGACGAGATCGTCTACCCCGCCCTGGGCCGCCACTCCCGGAGCACCTTCCGGGTCCGGAGCGACGGAACCTGGGGAGGGCCGTGGAACGGTCGGGGCGACCGCGACCAGCGGAGCCGGGAAATCACGGTCCGTGGCAGTGGGCAGGGGCTGGAGGCGGCGGCCAACCTGAAGGTGTCCGTCCCTGCCGGACAACGGATCTCCATCTTCCTGGGGGCCGGCCAGATCGTGGCCACCAACCTGGCCGGGACGGTGAGCCTCGACGCCATGTCGGGGGATGTCCGGGTGACGGGCGGATCGGGCACACTCGACGTGGACACCGGTTCCGGCAACATCTCGGTCTCCGGGACCCAGGGGAACCTCGACCTCGATACCGGGTCGGGCGACATCACCGTCCAAGGCGCCCGGGGCAGGCTCCTCAAGGTGGACACGGGGAGCGGCGCCGTCCGCGGCACCGATCTCCGGTTCGACACTGCCAACGTGGATACCGGCTCGGGCGACATCGAACTCGACGGGCTGGCCGGGCCGAGCCTGGAACTGGAGACCGGCAGCGGCGACGTCAGCCTCCGGCTGGCCGCCAACCCCGACCGGCTGGATGTCTCGACCGGCTCGGGCAGCGTGCGGGTACGGGGGCTGGAGGGGTGGAACGCAACCCTCGACCTCGAAACCGGCAGCGGGGACTTCACCGTGGACTTCCCGATGCAACTGGTGCGGCGGGAGCAGGACCGCATCACCGGCCGGATCGGTGAGGGCCGGGGCCGGGTGACCATCGAAACCGGCTCCGGCGACATCACCATCACTAAGTAGAAAGCGATTGCCGCGCCGCCCGTCTCAGCGGAGGGCCTCCTCCAGGCGGGCATAGGCGCTGTCGCCCTCGGCCCCGGCCATGAGGGTGTCGAGGGCGGCGACGGCGGCGGCGATGTTCCCGTCGTGCCGCTGGTACCACTGCTCGAACAGCCCCAGCCGGGTGCGGTAGATCCGGGCCGCGATCAGCCGGGCGTTGTTGATCGGCCGTTCCGCCATCGGGCCGATGGTGTAGGTCCGGAGCTGGGCGCCCACCTCGCCCTGGAGTTGGTCGCGGGCCCAGCGCCCCAGCTCCACCCGCCCCGCTTCCACCCCCGCCGAGTCGTTCACGGTCGAGTACAGGCTGTCGAGCCGGCGGCCCAGCTCGGCGTAGTACCCGCTCAGCACGACCTCGTCGGCCCACCGGTTGGCCGCCTGCTCCGCCGCCGTCGCCGACCCCCGGCGCCGGAAGAACGCTTCGGCGGCGCGGTAGCCGGCCAGCTGGGCGAAGCTCTCATTGAAGGGGGTGGCGCTCTTCACGTACAGGGTGTTGTGGGCGATCTCGTGGAACACCGTCGCCGCCAGTTCCACCGAGTCCCGGCTCAGCGCCGTGGAGTACAGCGGATCGTTGAACCACCCCAGGGTCGAGAAGGCCCCGGCCGGGCGGAGGTAGATGTCGTAGCCGCGCCGCTCCAGCCGGTCAGCCTCCTTCCGGGCCATGGCCGGGTCGAAGAAGCCCTTGTAGGGGATCCGGCCCACGATCGGATACTTCCAGGTGTGCGGGCAGAGGCAGTCCGGCGGGCTGGCCGAGAGCACCAGGAGCAGCGTGTCCCGGCCGATTTCCGCGTAGGTGGTGTACGTCTCGCCGGCGGCGTACCCGATCTCGGCGGCGAAATCGCGCGCGTCCAGCACCACGCGGAGCAGCTCCCGGGTGCCCGGGTCGGTGCGCGGGTCGCGGAGCATGTCGGCGATGGGGCGGCGGGCCTGGAGGATCCGGGTCTGCTCGATCCCGGCCCGGGTGAGGTAGCGGACGTCCTCGCTGGCGACGTAGGCCGTGCCGTAGCCCGCCATGAGGGCGCCGACGATGACGAAGAAGATCATGCAGCCTCGCCGACGAACCGGCATCAGAGGGTGAAGCGCAGCCCGAGCCGGTGCACGTGCGACCCGAGCTTGGTGCGGCGCTGCCAGGCATAGTCCACGTTGAAGCGGCTGAGCACCAGCCCGCCGCCCAGCGACACCTCCTTCTGGCCGGCGCCTTCGGGCGCCGCCCCGTACCCCACCCGCCCCACCAGGCCCACCTGGCCGATCACCGCGCCAGCCTCCAGGCCGAGCAGCGTGCGCCGGGGGGCGCGGTCGGTCCACACCACCTCGACGGTTGTGAGCAGGCGGGCGGTCTCCTGGGGATCAGTGAAGTTCAGGGAGAAGCCCAGGTGACGGCTGGCGGGGAGCCGCATCGGCCCGCCGTTGACCCGCCAGTCCGCCAGGTTCCGGACGGCGAAGGCCATCGTCATCAGGTCGAAGATGTGGATCCCCAGCCCCGCATCCATGGCCGCGGAGCGCCGCACCACGCCGGCCGAGTCCTCGAGCGAGATGTACTTGAGTGTGTTGCCGATAGCGAGGAAACCGAACCGGTAGACGCCCGACCCGCTCCAGACCAGGTTGTCCTTCACCGAGGAGGAGTCGCTGAATCGGAGGTAGTGGTAGCCGCCCCCCAGGTCGAACTGCAGGAACCGGAACGCTGCCGCACCCATGGTCTCGATGCTGCCGTCGGGATAGCGCTGGAGGCTGCCTTCGATGGCGATGTGGCGGATCGTGGCCAGACCGGCCGGATTGAGGAATGTCGAGCCGGCATCCCCCGAGAGCGCCACGCTGGCGCCCCCCAGCCCGGCCGAGCGGGTGGAGATCGGCAGCGTGAGGATGAGCGGCGCCGGGGCGGATTGCGCGGCGAGGATCAGGGAGGGAAGCCCGCTGCCGGGGATCCCCGGGCCGGCCGTGGCGAGCAGGCCTGTGACCATCGCCGCGACCGCAAACCGGCCCGCCGGCCCGGGGGCACTCCCCGCAATCCCGCTCCGCCAGTCCTCCCGCCTCATCGCACCCTCACCACCGCGTACCGGGGCGCCAGCGGTCCGGTGTTGCCTGTCACCAGGCCAACCGCCACCGCCGCGCTGCTGGCCGGCTGGACCACCCGGACGTACCGCCCGGTGCCGCCCCGCAACGTGCCGCTGGCCTGATACGACGCGCCCGCGGTCGAGTCGGGGAAGAGCGGATAGGGCCCGGGGAAGAGCTGGTCGAACGCGGACTGGAGATCCCAGCTCCGGTAGCGCAGCCGCCCGCTCGGCTCCGAGAATCCAGCCACCTGCTCGGTCCAGTTGGCCAGGTGCCACTGGCCCAGGAGCGTCGGGAAGGTCACCCCGGCCTGGAACAGCTGCGCCGCCTGGGTCACGTTGGCCCCGCCAGTCAGGGCGAGCCCGCCGGCCTGGTCCGCGCCCAGGAGCCGGCGGGTGAGTTCCGTGCCCAGGATCGAGTCGGTGGGGGCCCGGTCCGCCAGCCAGCGGGAGAACAGCCACACCGCGCCCCGCTCCGGGAGGGTGCCGTTGGAATTGCCCGGCACCACGACGAAGTGGCTCTGGGGACTGGTCAGGTATTCGAAGGCGTTCCGGATATTGCCCGCGGCGAACTGGTTGAGGCAGTTCCCCTGCGAACAGAACCCGCCCGGGACCAGCCGCCCGCCCAGCTCCTCGGCCAGGTGCGACAGCCCCTCGTTGAGCCACACCTCCTCCGGCGCGCCCCCGCCCAGCAGCACATGCCGGTGGAAGGAGATCATGTGCTGGAATTCGTGGATGAATGTGGGCCCGATCTTGCCCTGCGCGAAGGCCTTGCCGAAGCACTGGGGCACCGACGGGTCGGGCACCATGCTGTAGAACACCTCACCGCCGTTGGAGTCGGGATCGTTGGTCAGGTCCAGGCTGAAGAAGTAGCCCAGGATCACCGACCCGGTCTGGGCGCAGTTGGGCGAGAGGGCGTTGACCCGGTCCGTCAGCAGGATGATCACCACCCCATTCCCGTCCAGGTCGGACTCCCGGCCGAAGGCGGTGGTGTCAATAGCGTAGAGGTGCTGGTCGAAGAGCAGGCCGAGGCTGTCAATCTCGGGCTGGGTGTAGCCGCCGGCCGGAATGGTATCGTCCACGAAGATGGCGCCGCGGGTCCCGACATAGCGCGCCGTGCTCAGCACGCTGGCGAACCCGGTGCAGGCGGTGGTGCGGCAGACCTTGAAGGTCCGCTGCTCCCCGACCACCGGTGGGATGACCCGGCTCGATCCCCGGCGAAGCGCCGCACCGGCCACGCCCGGCCGGCGGGCGTCGACCACCTCCCGGGCCCGAAGCAGGGCGTGAAACGCCGCCGCAGGGTCGGGCTCCCGGCGGGCGCCGGCACCCGCTCCCCCGGCTATGAAGGGCGAGAAGGTGTCGGTGGTGGCGCGCAGGGTGTAGGTCCCCGCCGTGCCGCTCTGGGTTTCCTGAGCCGCGGCGGACAGCGCCACCACCAGGTGCTCCGCCCCGGCGGGGCCGGCGGCGGGGAGCCGGAGGCAGCCCCCGGTGGACACCGGGTCAATGATGGCGTGCCCCCCCACGGCAAGCGCGGTGACCGCGACGCCGTCGCAGTCCAGCTGGGCCGGCGGGGGATCGTTGCCGCCGCCCCCGCAGGCCAGGAGCAGGACGGAGACGGCGAGGACTGGGCGGGAAAGGTCGCGCATGAACGACGCTCCGGGCGCCGGTCTGGCGCGGTCAAGTGAGGGCAAGATAAGGCGCGACAACGAGTTTTGACAATCATTCCATGGCCCGATAGCTTGTGTCGTGACTCACGATCCGTGGCTCGATGAGGTGCATTTCGGCCCCGACGGACTGGTGCCGGTGGTCGCCCAGGACCGCCTGTCGGGTGACATCCTCATGCTCGCGTGGGCCACGCGAGACGCGCTCCAGCGCACCCGGGAGACCGGGCGCGCCCACTACTGGAGCAGGAGCCGCCAGGCCCTCTGGGTCAAGGGAGAAACCTCCGGCCACACCCAGCAGGTCCGCGAAATCCGCCTCGACTGCGACCGCGACACCGTGCTCTACCGCGTGAGCCAGGAGGGGCCGGCCTGCCACACCGGCACGCTGACCTGCTTCGCCACCGTGGTGGACGCCACCGGCGTGGCCCAGCCCGGGGAGGACCCCGGCGGGCACCTGCTCTCCCGGCTGGCGGCCACGGTGGCGCGGCGGGCGGCGGAGCGGACCCAGGGCTCGTACACCGTCGCCCTGCTGGATCACGGGATCGCGAAGATCGCGCAAAAAGTCGGCGAAGAGGCGGTGGAGGTGGTCGTCGCGGCCACCGCCCAGGATGAGGCCCGGCTGGCCAGCGAGGCCGCCGACCTGCTGTTTCACCTGCTGGTCCTGCTGCGGGCGCGGGGCGTCGCGATGGACGACGTGCTGCGGGCGCTGGAGGCACGGGAGAAGTAGGCGCCGGATCGTCAATCATGGCATTCGTCCACCTCCACACCCACTCCGAGTACTCGCTGCTCGACGGGGCCAACCGGCTCCCCGAACTGGTGGACCATGTCCTCAAGCTGGGCATGGACAGCCTGGCCATCACCGACCACGGCAATCTCCACTGCGCCTGGTCGTTCTACGAGGAAGCCCGGGCCCGCAAGCTCCGCCCCATCCTCGGCTTCGAGGCCTACCTCGCCTTCGGACCCCGCACCGCCCAGCAGAAGCCCTCGTGGGCGCCCGCCCAGTACAGCCACCTTGTCCTGCTGGCCCGCAACCGGGAGGGCTACCGCAACCTGGTCCGCCTCTCGTCCATCGGGTACCTCGAGGGCTTCTATCGCCGGCCGCGCATTGACAAGGAGGTGCTGGCCCAGTACAGCGAGGGGATCACCGGCCTGGCGGCGTGCCTCTCGGGCGAGATCGCGCTGTGGCTCCGGCAGCAGAACTACGAGGAGGCGAAGAAGTCGGCCCAGTGGTTCGCCTCCACCTTCGGCCCGGGGAACTTCTGGCTGGAGGTCCAGAGCCACGGCATTCCCGAGGAGCAGCTGGTCACCGAAGGGATGTACCGCCTGGGCCAGGAGCTGGGCCTCGGGGTGGTGGCCACCAACGATGCCCACTACCTCCG
>CAZCVG010000137.1:0-1970 GCA_964501735.1 uncultured Gemmatimonadaceae bacterium
TCCGCTTGGCCTTGGTCGCCTTCTTCGCCTTCTTCTTCGCCGCCTTCTTCTTGGTGGCCATCAGGACTCTCCGAATAGGGGGAAACGAGGATCCGGCGCCGAGACGGGCACGCCGTCCGAGGACCAAAGTAAGGGGTTGCCCCGCCAGTGCAAGAGGGAAAACGGGTTTTTCCCCTCGGAAGAGCCCCATTTCTCCGAGGGAAGCCGCCCCCCCGCCGGCCCGTCTCCCTCTGGAATGCCCGGGGGAAGGGGCTATCTTGCCGGGAATTCCACGCGGGATACCCCCATGTTCGGCAAGCTGTTCGCTGGCGTGACCCTGCTGCTTCCCCTCGTAGGCCCCCCCGCGCCGGCCGCCGCGCAGGCGCCGCCGCCCGGCTGCGGCCGGGACAACGGCCTGGTCCTTCCCGCCGGCTTCTGCGCGGTGGTCGTCGCCGAGGGGATCGGCCGGGTGCGCCACATCGCGGTGGCCCCCAACGGGGACATCTTCGCCGCCCTGAGCGGCGGGCAGGGGGGCGTCATGGCGCTCCGCGACGCCGACGGGGACGGCCGGGCCGAGGTGCGCCGGCAGTTCCACGACGAGGGCGGCACCGGCATCGCCCTGCACGGCGGCTATCTCTGGTTCTCTCCCGCGGGCGAGGTGCTGCGCTGGCGCCTGGCCCCGGGCGAGCTGGCGCCCACCGGGGCGCCGGAACAGGTGGTGGGGCGGCTGCCCGAGGGCGGGCACAGCGCCAAGTCGTTCACCTTCCTCGGTGGCGACACCCTGATCGTGAACTTCGGCTCGCGCAGCAACAGCTGCCAGGTCTCCGACCGCGCCTACCGCTCCCGGGGCCACGATCCCTGCACCGAGCTCGAGGAGCGGGCCGGGCTGTGGCGCTTCAGCACCGCCCGCCTCGGGCAGCGCCCCGCCGACGGCGCCCGGCACGCCACCGGGCTCCGCAACGCCCTGGCCCTCGCGGTGGACCCGGCCACCGGCAAGCTCTACGCGGCGCCCCACGGCCGGGACCAGCTGGCCCAGAACTGGGGCTTCAGCGAGGCCCAGAACGCCGAGCTGCCGGCCGAGGAATTCGTGCAGGTGGAACCGGGGGATGACTTCGGCTGGCCCTACTGCTACTACGACCAGCAGCAGGGGAAGAAGGTGCTGGCGCCGGAGTACGGCGGCGACGGCAAGGCCATCGGCCGCTGCACCGCCGCCAAGGACCCGCTGATCGGCTTTCCGGGGCACTGGGGCCCGATGGCCATCGCCTTTGCCGGCGGCACCCGGTTTCCCGCGCGCTACCGCCGCGGCGCGTTCATCAGCTTCCACGGCAGCTGGAACCGGGCGCCGCTGCCCCAGGCCGGCTACCGGGTGGTGTTCGTGCCCTTCGGCGCTGACGGGCGGCCGTCGGGCGGGTACGAGACCTTCGCCACCGGCAGCGGGGGGCCCACCAGCCTGCGGGCCTCGGGCGTCGCGGTGGGCCCCGACGGGTCGGTCTACATCGCCAACGAGAACACCGGGACCATCTACCGCGTCATGGCCCAGTAGCCCCGCCGGCCGGGGCTAGCCCAGGTGGGCCTCGACGAACCACAGCGCCTTGTCGGCCGCGCGGGAGACGCCGGTGAACAGGTCGGCGGTGTCCTTGTCGCCGGCCTCGTCCGCGGTGTTGATCGCGGCCCGCACCGACTTGGCGAAGGCGGCCAGCGAGTCCTGCACGCCGCGCAGGTGGGCCACCGGCGTCCGGGCGTTGACGGGATACGCCGGCAGGCTGCTCCCCCGCGCCACGGCGGGAAGCAGGCCCTGGGCGGTGGCGCCCAGCTGGGCGCAGCGCTCGGCCAGGTCGTCCACGTGGGCCAGGACCTCGGCGTGCAGCTTGTCGAACAGCTCGTGCAGCTGCAGGAAGGTGCTGCCCCGCACGTTCCAGTGGGCATGCTTGAGCTGGAGGGACAGGTCTATCGCGTCGGCCAGCCGGGCGTTGAGCAGCTCGGTCATCGCG
>CAZCVG010000137.1:2070-7183 GCA_964501735.1 uncultured Gemmatimonadaceae bacterium
GGGTCGCCGATCTTGATGGCCGTCGCCAGGGTCTCGGCTTTCACGGTGTGCCGGGTGCGGAAGCCCTCGGCGAAGCCCCGGGCGAAGGGCGCGGCGCCGGCCGCCTGCACGGCGGCGAGGCGGGGCAGGCGGTCAATCAGCCCGAGCGCCTTCGCCTCCCGCAGCGCCTTCCCGAAGGCAGCGGTGTTGCCCAGGTTGCCGGCCGGGAGGACGATCCAGTCGGGCGCGGTCCAGCCGAGCTGGTCCAGCAATTCCAGCACGATGGTCTTCTGTCCCTCGAGCCGGAACGGGTTGATCGAGTTGAGCAGGTAGACGCCTAACTCGCGGGACGCCTCCTGCGCCAGCCGGAGGCAGGCGTCGAAGTCCCCCCGGACCAGCAGGGTGGTGGCGCCGTAGGCCAGCGACTGCGACAGCTTCCCCAGGGCCACCTGGCCCGCCGGCACGAACACCAGCGCCGGGATCCCGGCCTGGGCGCCGTAGGCCGCCAGCGCCGCCGAGGTGTTGCCGGTGGAGGCGCAGGCGATCGCGCTGGCCCCCAGCCGGAGCGCCTGGGTCACCCCGACCGTCATGCCCCGGTCCTTGAACGAGCCCGTGGGATTGTGGCCCTCGTGCTTGAGCCGGAGTTCGGAAAGACCGGCCCAGCCGGCCACGGCCGGCCGGCGGAGGAGCGGAGTGTTGCCCTCGGGGTGGGTGACGGCGCGGTCGGCGCCGGTGGGCAGGACCAGCTCCCGGTAGCGCCAGACGCCGGAGAGGTCGAGCGGGTCGCGGCGGCCGCGGCGTTCCTCGAACAGCCGGCGGAGCGAGGCGCCGACCTCGGGGGGCGGCGTGTGGTCCAGTTCCAGCAGCCCGCCGCAGTCGCAGCGGACCGCCGGATCGAGTTCGCCGTAGCGATCGCCGCAGGTGGCGCAGACCTGCACGGTGGTCATGCGTCCTCCGCCAGGGGATGGGCGCCGGTGGCGCTGACCTCGGCCACCCGGGCGGTGCAGGGCACCCCGGCGGCCTCGTAGGCCAGCCGCATGGCCAGGGCGATCCGCTCGCCCGCGGCCTGGTCGGCGGCGAAGGCGAACGCGGTGGGGCCGCTGCCGGAGATGGAGCAGCCGAACGCCCCCGCGGCCAGCGCCGCCGCCTTGGCGGCGGCGAACCCGGGCAGGAGCGGGGCCCGCGCCGGTTCGGCGATGCGGTCCTCCACGGCCCGCCCCAGCAGGGCGAGGTCGCCGGTGACGAAGGCCAGTGTCATGGCCGCAACCTGGGCGGCCTGGTGCAGGGCCAGGTCCCGCGGCACCTCCGCCGGCAGCACCGCCCGCCCCTCGGCCGTCCGCAGCCGCTGGCCCGGCTGGGCCAGCACCACCCGGAGTCCCGCCGGCGCCGGCAGCCGCACGTAATCGAAGGCGGCGGCATCGCGCACCAGCACGATCCCGCCAAGCAGGCTCGGCAGGATGTTGTCGAGATGCCAGCCCGCCACGCAGGCCTCCGCCGCCAGCGCCGACTCGGCCAGCTGGCGCTCGGTCAGGCCCAGGCCAAAGAACAGGTTGGTGGCCACCGCGCCGGCCACGGCGGAGGCGGCGCTGCCGCCCTGGCCGCCGGAGAGCGGCAATCCCTTGGTGATCCGGAGCGCCACCCCGGTGGCCCGGCGGCCCGCCAGCCGGAGCGCCGCCTGGGCGGCGAGGGCGGCGGTGTTGGCCCCCGCCTCACGGGGCAGGTCGGGATGGCCGGCGTCGAGCACCACCACGGCGTCCGACTCGGACCGGCTCACCTCGACGATGTCGCCCGCCCCTGTGACGGCCATCCCCAGGATGTCGAGCCCCGGCCCGATGTTGCCCACCGACCCGGGGGCGAACACCCGCACCGTGAGTGGGCCCGCCGGTGGCACCGCGGCGCGCTTGGGCATCACCGCCGCGCCAGCGCCAGCACGTCGTTGAGCACGCCGGCCGCCGTGACCACGGGGCCGGCGCCCGGCCCGCGCACCACCAGCGGATGCTCCCGGTAGCGGGCGGTGGTGAACACGATCTGGTTGTCGCTCCCCTTGAGCGCGGCGAAGGGGCTGTCGGGGCCGACCGCCTGAAGCCCCACCCGCAGGCGCCGGGGCGTGACCGTGGCCACGTAGCGCAGCACCTGGCCCTTCTGCTGGGCCACCCGCACCTTCTGGGCGAAGTAGTCGTCCCACTGCGCCAGCCGGGCCAGGAACTGCTTGAGTGGCAGCGCGCGGGCATCGGGCGGGACCAGCGATTCGGTGACCACGGCCGCCGGTTCCCCGCGGAACCCCAGCAGGCGGCCGAGGATCAGCGCCTTGCGGGCCACATCCTGGCCGGAGAGGTCCTCCCGCGGGTCGGGCTCGGTGAACCCGGCGTCCATCGCCGCGGCCATCACCTGCGAGAACTTCTTCCAGCGCTCCAGCTCCGAGAGCAGGTAGCCCAGGGTTCCGGAGAGGCAGCCCTCGATGGACTGCACCTCGTCGCCGGTCTCGATCAGCTTGGCGAAGGTGTCCATCACCGGCAGGCCCGCCCCGACCGTGGCCTCGTACCGGAGCGCCCGGCCCTGCCCGGCGGCCAGCGCGGCCAGCGCCTCCGCCTCCCGGGCCGGGCCGGCCAGCGGCTTCTTGTTGGCCAGCACCACGTCCATCCCTGCCTCCAGCGCCGCGCGCAGGACCGGGGTGGTGTCGTCGGCGGTGACGTCCACCAGCACGGGGTGGGTCAGGGCGTGCGACAGCGCCCGGCGCACCGCCACCTCCGCCGCTTCGGCCCGGCCTCCGTCGAGGTGCTTGAGGGAATGCCCGCGGGCCTTCTCCCGGGCGATGGTCGTCAGGCGGTGGGGCGAGAGCCCGGCCGGGTCGAACACGACGCCGCTCCGGTCGGCCACGCCGACGATGCGAACCCGGGGGCCAGAGGCCGGAAGCTCGGCCACCAGCTCCCCGAAGGTCCGCCCGATCCGGCCGAAGCCGAGCAGGAAGAGGTCGAGCCGGTCCTCCGCTGTCACCGCGCCCCCGCCCAGCTTGGCCAGCTGGAAGGCGGCGTGGATGGCGCGCTGGGCGTCGGCCGACTGCCGCTCGTCAATCACCGCGGAGATGTTGAGCTCGCTCGAGCCCTGGGCGATGGCGATCACGTTGATGCCCGAGCGGGCCAGCGCCGAGAACACCCGCTGGGCCACGCCGGGGGTGCCGGCCATGCCGAGCCCCACCACCGCCAGGGTCGCCACCCCGCCGCGGACCGTGACGCCGTCAATCTCGCGGTGGGCGATCTCGTCGCGGAACGCCTCGGTCAGGCAGCGCCGGGCCCGTTCCGCGCTGGCCGCGGGGACGGTGAGGCAGATGGAATGCTCCGAGCTGGCCTGGCTGATGAGCGAGACCGAGATCCGCTCCTGGTGCAGCGCCGCGAAGGTGCGGGCCGCCACGCCCGGCACGCCCAGCATCCCGTTGCCCTCGACCGTCACCAGCGCCTGCCCGCTGGTGGCCGAGAGCGCCTTGACCGGCACGTCGAGCCCGGTCTCCCGTTCCGAGACCTCGGTGCCGGCCGCCGCGGGCTGGGCGAAGGGCCGCACGAACAGCGGCACCGTCCGCCCGATGATGGGGATGAGGGCCCGCGGGTGGAGCACCTTGGCGCCGTAGTATGCCAGCTCGGCCGCCTCACGGACGTTGAGCTGGGGCATCACCCGGGCGTCGGGCACCACCCGCGGGTCGGCGGTGAGGAGCCCGGGCACGTCCTTCCACAGGTGCACCGCCCCCGCCTCCATCGCCCGGCCCACCAGCGCCGCGGTGAGGTCCGAGCCGCCGCGGCCCAGGGTGGTGAGGTCTCCCTCGGGCGTGGCGCCGATGAAGCCCGGCAGCACCGGCACCACCCCCTGCTTGAGCAGCGGCGCCAGCGCCTTGCGGAGGCCGGTGTCACAGGCAGCGAGGTCCGGCGAGGCGTTGCCGAAGTGGGCATCGGTCCGGATCACCGCGGTGGCGTCGAGGTAGCGGGCCTTCACCCCGGCGGCGGCCAGGGCCGCCGCGACCAGCCGGGCCGACAGCCGCTCTCCCCGCGCCACCAGCACGTCGCCGGTGCGCTCGGTCAGCTCCTTGAGGATCGAGAGCCCCTTGGCCAGCGAGTCCAGCTCGGCGAGCTGCTGCTCCACGAACGCCTGCAGCTCCGTCCGGGCCGGGCCCGCCGGGAGCAGCGCCCGGATGGTGGCCAGGTGCTGCTCCCGGAGCGCTACAATGACTTCGCCGGCCTGGTCCAGTTCGCCCCGCCGTGCCCGGCCCGCCACGGCCAGGAGCTGGTCGGTGACCCCTGCCATGGCGGAGACCACCACCACCCGGGGCCTGGGCCAGTCGCGGACGATGCCCACGGCGTGCCGCACCGCGGCGGCGTCGGCCAGTGAGGCGCCGCCGAATTTGTGCACGTCGAGCTGCGGGGTTTTCCGTCGCATAGGCGCGGAAGGATACGGGGGCGCGACGGATTGGGGGAGGGGCAGTGGGGGCGCCGGGCGCCGGCGGCCGCCCCGCGGCCGGGGCCCCGAACCCGGCTCCCCAACGCCCCGCGATCCGCCTACCTTCTCGGGCATGCTGACCCTGCTCAAGCTGCTGCAGTCGCTGTTCAAGACCCTGCACTCCGAGGGCACCCCGGGGCAGGTTGCGGCCGGCATCATGCTGGGGGCCGGGATCGGGCTGTCGCCGCTCTTCTCGGGGCACAACCTGCTGCTGTTCGCGCTGATCGTCCTGCTCAACGTGAGCTTCGGCGGGGGCATGCTGGGGCTGGCGCTGTTCACGCCGGTGGCCTTCCTGCTCGACCCGGTGTTCGACCGGCTGGGGCTGGCCCTGCTCGACGCCGGCGCGCTGCAGGGGCTCTGGACCAGCCTGTACAACACTCCGCTGGTGCCCTACACCAGCTTCAACAACACCGTCACCCTGGGCGCCCTGGCCGCCTGGCTGGTGCTGGCGCTCCCGATCTTCCTCGGCGCCCGGGTCGCGGTGGGCCGCTACCGGGCCCGGTATGCGGAGCGGGTCATGAACAGCCGCGTGATGAAGGCGCTCAAGGCCTCCAAGGCCTACAACGTGTACACCTGGTTCCAGGCCGAATGACCCGCCCCGGCTTCCGGCTGTTCCGCTGGCGGGCCATCGGCCCGCTGCTGCTGTTCTTCC
>CAZCVG010000138.1:0-7168 GCA_964501735.1 uncultured Gemmatimonadaceae bacterium
TCCAGTTGTTGAAATTCTGGATGCGGCCGACCTTCACGCCCGGCGTGTGGATGTAGATCCAGTTGTCGGGGAAGAGGTCCTCGGCCTTGAGCATCAGGGCCACCACCAGGAAGTCGCGGTACTTGAGCCCCTCGGCGGCCTCCCGCACCGGCTGGGGGACGCCCGGATCGAGGGCCCGGACCAGGGAGCGCACCGCCGAGGTGTTGATGACGTGTTCGCACTCGAACCGCACCTCGCCGTCGGGCGTCTTCGCCCGGACCGCGGTGACCCGGCCGCCGGCGTGCTCGATGGCGTGGGCATAGTGGCGCAGCAGCACCTCGTTGCCCATCTCGCGGATCTTGTCGGTGCAGGTCTCCCACATCTGGCCCGGGCCCAGCCGGGGATACTGGAACTCGTTGATGAGGGTCTTGATGCTGGTGGACCGGCGGTTGATGGCCGCGGCCGAGAGGATGGCCTTGGCCAGGGAGAGCCCCTGGATCCGCTGAGCCGCCCACTCGGCCCGGATCTCGGTGCAGGGGATGCCCCAGACCTTCTCGGTGTAGGTCTTGAAGAAGATCGAGTAGAGCTTCTTGCCGAAGCGGTTGGTCACCCACTGCTCGAAGTTCTCCTCCACCGGGTGCGGCCACCAGTGCCAGCGCAGGTAGCTCAGCACGATGGTGAACGCGTTCCAGAGCCCGAGGCCCCGCAGCGCGTTCATGGCCTTGAGCGGATAGTCGAAGAACTTGCCGTCGTAATGGATGCGGGACAGCCGCGGCACCGAGATGAAGTCCTCGCCCAGGATCTCGTACCACAGGTTCTCCACCGGCTTGATCTTGGTGAAGAACCGGTGCCCGCCGATGTCGAACCGGTAGCCCTTGTACTGGGCGGTCCGCGAGATCCCCCCGACGATATCGTCGCCCTCCAGCACCGTGACCTGGTAGCCCTGCTTGCTGAGCAGGTAGGCGGCGGTCAGGCCGGCGGGCCCGGCACCGATGACCACGGTGCGGTCCCCCGGCTTGAGCGGGGCGGTGATGCGGGGTGTAGTCGGTTCCGACATCAGGACATCCTCGCGGAATCGCCGCGGAACAGGTTCATCAGGTCACCCGGGCCAGCGCGTCACCGGGACCGCGCCAGTAGCCCACGATCTCTCCCACACCCCACGCGCCGGTGAACAGGAGGAGCAGCGGCAGCGCCCGGAGCAGCACTCCCCGGTGCCGGCGCTTGCGCCAGACCGTCCGCACCACCCGGAGGAAGAGCAGCGGCGGCAGGCCCACCGCGGCGGCGCCATAGCCGAGCCGCACCATCAGCGGCCGGCCCGCCACCCGGACGCCGGCATAGGATCGGGCGTAGAGGTAGCGCTGCGAGAGGTACTCGCCCACCGTGTAGTGCTTCTTGTGCCCCACCACCACCTCGGGATGCTGGTGGAGCACCACGCCGTCACGCCGCAGGGCCTCGTGCAGGTGGTTCTCCCAGCGGCCGGCCCGCCACGCCGCGGCATGCCGTGCCAGCAGCGCCCGCCGGTAGACCGTGTTGTTGCCGGCGATCCATGCCACCGGCCCGCCGGGCAGCGGCGGCAGCAGCTGGCTGTACTCGCACAGGAACGCCGCCCAGTCCACCAGGCGCCCGGTCGCGGCGTTCTCCACCGCCCCGGCCGCCACGTCCTCGCCCGCGGCGATCCAGCCCGCCACGGCCGCCGCCCACCCCGGCGGGACGATCACGTGGTCCTCGATCACCGCCACGGCCTCGCCCGCCGCCGCCTCGAAGGCCCGCGCCCGCAGGTCGGGAATGCTGGTGCCCGCCGCCGCGTCCAGGACCTTCACCCAGGGATAGCGCTCGGCCACCCGGGTCCGGACCGGCTCCCCGACCCGGTCCGGCACAAGCACCTCCAGCGGCACTGTGCCCCGCTCGCGCTCCAGCGCCTCCAGCGTTCCCGCGAGATCGTCCCAGCCGTTGACCGACGGCACCACCACCGACAGGGCCGGGGTCCGCGGCTCGGCCAATTCAGGCCGCCGGGTCGGGGACGTTGGCCTGCCGCAGCCGGGCCACCCAGCCGTTGGGAGGCACCTCGTCGTGCCGCACCTGGACGGTCTGGCCCACCTGCGGCAGCAGCTCGTTCCAGTCGCGCTGGCCGGGCTCCGTGTCGGACGTGAAGATGGTCACGTCCGCCCCCAGCTCCCGCATTCCCAGCGCCCGCAGCTCGGCCTCCCCATCGGTGGGCTTGCCGAAGACCACCCGCACGCCGGCCCGGTCCAGGTCGGCCGTGCCCGTCGGCGGGCCCCGGCGCACTACCACCAGCTCGGCAACGTACTCCCGGCAGGCGGGCACCAGGCCCTCCAGCAGCGCCCCCAGCGAGCCCGCATCCCCAAGCGAAAGCACCACCACGCCGAGGGTCGGCGTGGCCACCCCGGGGGGTGTCGAGGAGGTGGAACTGCGGGTCACAGGTGGTACCCCGGCGCTCACCCGTGGCTCCGGCGTCGCCGATTGGGGGGGAGTCTCATGGGCGAGGGAGAGGGGCAAGTGTAGTGCCACGCTCCCCCCTCTGTGGCGGGTTCGTAACACACCTCGGGTGGATGCATCTAACGTGTTGACTATCAACATGTTAGATGACCTCATACGACCCCGGCCACCGAGCTGGAAACCCCGTCGCCGGGGCGGGCATTGGGCAAGCCGCTGGCGGATAGCGGCGGCCCGCTTCACTTCCGTAGCCTGGGCACGGCGGTCGTGTCGGCGACGTACCGGGCCAGGGCCTGGCACGCGGGCGTCTCGGGGGCGGAATCCGGCAGCGAGCGCAGCCGGAACAGGTAGGTCCGGGGCGGTACCTCGCCGACCAGGTCCACCCAGCGGCACTCGCCCGAGAGCTGCGGCGCCAGCTTCTGGGGTTCGGCGCCGTTGGTGTGGCCCAGCACCACGAAGCCGATCCCGCGTTCCGCCAGGCCGGGGATGAACGCACTGCTGTCCGTGGGGAGCGAGGCGTTGAGGTACGCGGTGCGGCGGCCGGAGTAGTAGGCGAAGGTCGCTTCCCGCGCCGTCACCGCCACCGCCTCCGGGCTGCTCAGCTCACCGAAGCGGCGGGCCAGCCGGAAGAAGCTCCGGTGATCCTCCGCGAAGCAGCCCGGTTGTTCCAGCGGCCTCGCCCGGTCGCAGCCGGCGAGGGCCTGCCGGTCCTCCCGCCAGCGCCCCAGGCCCCCCAGGGAAAGCAGGACGGCCAGCGCGGCGGTCACCGCCAGCCCCGCGGCGCGGTGGCGCCGGAGCAGCCAGTCGCCCGATGGCAGCAGGACCGCGACCACCACCAGCGGGACGATCACGGACAGGAACCTCGGGGAGGACATCCGCCACGAGACCAGCACGCCGGCGTAGGCCACCAGGTAGAGCGCCGCCAGCCGCCAGCGCCGCCACAGGGCCACCAGGCCGGCGAGCGCCCCGGCCACCAGCAGCCAGCCCCAGGCGGCCAGCCCGTTCACGCTCCGTACTCCCGGCGCTGCCAGTACGTCGGGGAGAAATTCCTTGGTGTACAGCAGCGAGATCTTCCACCGCTTGTAGAGGTAGTAATCCCCCCCGCGGAAGACCATCCGCTCCACATCCTCGGCGTACGACCTGCCAATGGTCCGGTACTCGTCCGGCAGGAGGAAAACCCAGGCCACCCAGGCCCCGATGGTCAGGGCGGCGAGGACACCGGCCACCACGGCCATCCGCGGGCGCCGCTCCAGGAGGAGCCAGAGCACCAGGGCTCCCGCCAGTGCCGCCCCCGCCGTGCGGGTCAGGCCGGCCAGCATGACCAGCACGATTCCCCACCCCAGCGCCTGGCGGCTGCCGGACGCGGCACCAAGGAACCAGAGGGCGGCAACCGAGCAGAGGAGGTACAGCGGCTCCGAGATCAGGCTGCCGGCGTACTGCAGCAGCATCCAGTTGAGCGCCAGCGGGACCGTGACCGCAAACCCGAGGAGCACCGACCAGCGCCGCCGGACCAGGTCGAAGAGCAGGCCGAGGCTGGCACAGGAACAGAGAATGTTGAAGGCCAGCAGCAGGTCGAGCCGCTCCCCGGCCATGCTGGTCAGGAGCGCGAGGATCCCCGGGTAGCCCGGCGGATAGAGGGCGTGGGGCGGCGCCCCCAGGAGGTGCGAATCGAGGTAGTGGAAGTCCCGGAGTGAGCGGGACAGGAGCAGGTAGATCGCGTCGTCGTTGCGGGCGGTGATTCCCGGTTCGCGGATGAGCCAGGCCAGGAGCGCATGGACCAGGAGCACGCCTCCGAGGCTCGCCCAGACGGCAGGGGAGAGACGGCCGGTGCCACCCGGGGCTCCCGGTTCCGCCCCTGGTCCCGGATATGGCGTCTCAGCCACAGTCGTGGCGTCCATGCAACAACTCCACCATTCCTGGCCTCTTGGCTATGGTGTCCGAGCAACTGGTCTGCTAGTCTGGTCCCGAACTGTCAGCGGCCCGCCACAGTCTCCGGAGGCTGCCACGGGGCCTGCCGGGGCGGGAGCAGGTTGAACCGGAAGATATGCCAGAAGGCGGCCACCCCGTCCTTCCACCCGATCTTCTTGCCTTCTGCATAGGTCCGGCCGGCGTAGGAAATGGGCATCTCCCAGATCCGGGCCCGGGCCTGGGCCAGGCGGGCGGTGATCTCCGGCTCGAACCCGAACCGGTTGGTGGTGAAGATCAGCTGCTTCATCAGGGGGGCCCGGACCATCTTGTAGCAGGTCTCCATGTCGGTGAGGTTGAGGTCCGTGAGCATGTTCGACAGGAGGGTGAGGAGCTTGTTCCCCATGGAGTGCCAGAAGTAGAGCACCCGGTGCTCGGCGCCCAGGAAGCGGGAGCCGAAGACCGCGTCGGCCTGTCCCCGGGCAATGGGGCCGAGCAGCTGGGGCAGTTCGGCCGGGTCATACTCGAGGTCGGCGTCCTGGACCACGATCACGTCGCGGGTGGCGTGCTGGATGCCGGTCCGGATGGCGGCGCCCTTCCCCTTGTTGACCGGGTGATGGACGACCACGTCCACCAGGCCTTCGGCCTTGAGGGTGTCCAGCAGTTCGCCGGTACGGTCGCGTGACGCATCGTTCACTGCCACGATCTCGATGGTCAGCGGCACCGCGCGCACCCGCTCGATGAGCGTGCGCACCGTACGTTCCTCGTTGTAGGCGGGTACGATCACCGACAACGACAGGGCCTGGGCCATCCTCCCTCCACGGGCAAGTTTGTCGAGCGTTGGGCCGGCGGTGGACCGGGTCGGGCTACGGGCAAATTTGAGAGGCAGCGGCGGCTGTGCAGGCAAGAGCCGTGCCCCCGGGCACCCCGAGGGCGGCCGGGGCCTGAACCTTGCACCCGAAACACCGGTTGGCCGCTCGGTTTACCCGCGAAACGGACGTTGCATGACCGCAGCGAGGGAAATCGCTCCCCGTCGGCACCTGCTCACCATTGCCCTCGAGGACTACTACCACCTCGGGGCCTTCAACCGCCTGATCCAGCGGGGGGAATGGTATCGGTTTGAACCCCGCCTGGCGGAGAACACCCGCCGCACCCTTGAACTCCTCGACGCCTGCCAGCAGCGGGCCACGTTCTTCGTGCTCGGCTGGGTCGCCGACGCCATGCCGGAGCTGGTCGCCGAGATCGCCGCCCGCGGCCATGAGATCGCCAGCAAGGGGTACTACCACCGCAGCATCCAGGGGATGACCCCGGCGGAGTTCGCCGAGGACCTGACCCGGGCCCGTGAGGCGCTGCAGCGGGCCTCGGGCCAGCCCATCAGCGGCTACCGGGTGGCCGATCAGTGGTTCGCCGCGGAGGACCTGTGGGCGCTCGACGTCCTGGCCGAGCAGGGCTACGCGTACGATAGCAGCATCGGGCCGATCGGACGACGCTTCGCCGGCGAGCCGTGGCGCCGGTTCGCCCATACCCACAAAGCCGGCGCCCGCACCATCTGGGAATTCCCGATCTCGGCGGCCGAGTGGTTCGGGTGCATGGTGCCGATCGCGGGGGGCAACTGGTTCCGGCAGCTGCCGCCGTTCCTGGTCCGCCGGGCCGTGGCCCGCTGGGACCGCCACTGCCCCGCGCCCTACGTGATGTACTTCCACGTCTGGGAGCTGGACCCGGAGCAGCCCAAGATCTCCGCCGCCCCCTGGCTGCAGCGGGTGCGCACCTACCGGAACCTCGACCGCATGCCCGAGCGGCTGCGGGAATACCTGACCCGCTACCGCTTCACGTCCATCGCCAATCACCTCGGGCTGGACACCGCGCTGGTGGCCCGGCCCTCCGCCCGGCCCAGGGCGGTGGCCGTGACCGCGGGAGTCTCCGACAGCCCGCAGGGCGATGCCACACCGGTCACCATCGTGGTTCCCTGCTACAACGAATCTACGGTGCTTCCCTACCTGGCCAACACGCTGCGGAGCGTGGTGGCCGAGACCGCCGGCCGCTACGACCTGCGCTTTGTCTTCGTGGACGACCGGAGCTCGGACGACACCTGGGACTGCCTGGAGCGCCTCTTCGGCGCCTGGCCCGGCTGCCGCCTCATCAGGCATGAGGTCAACCTCGGCGTGGCGGGGGCCATCGCCACCGGGATCGCCGCGGCCGAGACCGAGATGGTCGCCTCCATTGACTGCGACTGCACCTACGACCCGCACCGGCTGCAGGCGATGATCCCGCTGCTGGAGGAAGGCGTGGACCTGGTCACCGCCTCGCCGTACCACCCCCAGGGCCTGGTGCGGAACGTCCCCGAGTGGCGGCTGATGCTGTCGCGGACCCTCTCCCGGCTGTACCGCCTGGTGCTGCACCACAAGCTGGCTACCTACACCAGCTGCTTCCGGGTCTACCGGCGCAGCAGCGTCCTCCCCATCACGGTGCGGGATACCCGGTTCCTCGGCGTGGCGGAGCTGCTCGGCCGGCTGGACCTGGCCGGCGGCCGGATCGTGGAGTTCCCGGCCGAGCTGCAGGTGCGGGTGCTGGGACAGAGCAAGATGAAGATCCTGCGGACCATCGCCGGGCACCTCGGGCTTCTATGCCGCCTGCTGGCGGCGCGGCTCCGGGGCAGCACCCCGCGGCTCGACCGGACAGCCACCGCCCCCACCACAACGCCCACACCCCCGCCGGCTCATGTCTGACGTCGGGATCGTGGGTGGCGGGATGCTGGGGATGACCCTGGCCTGGCGCCTGCGCGCCGAGGGCCACGAGGTCACCATCATCGAGGGGGCGGCCGCGCCCGGGG
>CAZCVG010000139.1:0-7168 GCA_964501735.1 uncultured Gemmatimonadaceae bacterium
CGGGGCAGGGCGCCTCGACCGACATCGTGGAGGCCAGCGCCCGGGCCCTGATCCATGCGCTCAACAAGGAGCGCCACGCCGAGCGGCTGGAGGCGACCGCGTATGACGCCGTGCAGCACTGGGGCGTCTAGCGCCCGGATCCCGACCGGAAGCCACCGATGAGCGAGACACTCTCCGGCGCCCAGCTGCTCTGCCGCCTGCTCGAGGAGCAGGGGGTGGACCTGCTGTTCGGCTACCCGGGCGGGGCCATCATGCCGCTGTACCATGCCCTGCCCGAGCGGCCGGGGCTCCGCCACGTGCTGGTCCGCCACGAGCAGGCGGCGGCGCATGCCGCCGACGGCTACGCCCGCGCCAGCGGCCGGCCCGGGGTGTGCATCGCCACCTCGGGGCCGGGGGCGACCAACCTGGTGACCGGGCTGGCCACGGCGCAGATGGACAGCTCGCCGGTGGTGGCCATCACCGGGCAGGTGCCCCGGGCGATGATCGGCCGGGACGCCTTCCAGGAGACCGACATCATCGGGATCACGCTGCCCATCACCAAGCACAGCACGGTGGTGGATGACATCAGCGTCATGGCCGACACCGTGCGCGAGGCCTTCGCCATCGCCACCGCGGGCCGGCCCGGGCCGGTGCTGATTGACGTGCCCAAGGACGTGCAGACCCAGAAGATCGAGTGGGCCGGGCCGGCCAGGCCGCGGGCCGTGGCCCCGCCCCCGGCGCCGGCGCCGGTCACCGACCTGGCCGCCGCGGCGCGGCTGATCGCGCGGGCGGAGCGGCCGCTCCTGATGGTGGGGCACGGGGTGATCCTGAGCGGGGCCTACGCCGAGGTGCGGGCCTTCGCCGAGCGCACCGGTATCCCCGTGATCACGACCCTGCTCGGCATCAGTGCCTTCCCCGAGGGGCACCCGCTGCACCTGGGCCTGCCCGGCATGCACGGCGAGGTCCACGTCAACCGGGCCATCCAGCACGCCGACGTGATCGTGGGCATCGGGCTCCGCTTCGACGACCGGGTGACCGGCAACACCGCCGGCTTCGCGCCCGAGGCCAAGATCATCCACATCGACCTCGACCCGTCGGAGATCGGCAAAAACGTGCCGGCGGCCATCGGGCTGGTGGGGGATGCGCGGGCCATCGTCGCCCAGCTGGCCGGGCTGGTGCCGCCCCGGGACTGCGACGCCTGGCGGGAGGAGATCCGGGGCTTCAGCCGGGTCCGCCAGGAGAGCTACGTGGGCGACATGGCGCCGGAGACCATCCTGGCGGCCATCCACGAGGCGACCCGGGGCGAGTGCACCATCGTGTCGGACGTGGGCCAGCACCAGATGTGGGTGGCCAAGCTGTATCCCTACCAGCAGCCCAACTCGCACATCACCTCGGGCGGGCTGGGCACCATGGGGTTCGCGGTCCCGGCGGCGATGGGGGTGCACTGCGCCCGCCCCGGGCGGCCGGTGTGGGCCATCTCCGGCGACGGCGGGTTCCAGATGAACATGCAGGAGATCGCCACGATGGTGCAGGAGGGCATCCCGGTGAAGATGGCGATCTTCAACAATGGCTACCTCGGCATGGTGCGGCAGTGGCAGCAGTTCTTCCACGGGCGGCGCTACTCGGCCACGCCGATCTGGAGCCCGGATTACGTGAAGCTGGCGGAGGCCTACGGGATCGCCGGCTACCGGGTGACCCAGGCCCGGCAGATCTCCGAGGCGGTGGAGCGGGCGCTCCGCGACCCCGGCCCGGCCGTGGTGGAGTTCATGATCGAGCAGGAAGCCAACGTGTTCCCGATGATCCCGCCGGGCGGCTCGCTGTCGGAGCCGATCGAGGCGGCCCCGCCGGCCGCGGCGCCCGTCGGATGAGTGCGCCGACGCCCCGCACCGTGGTGCTGGTCGAGTTCACCGACGACCTGCTCACCCTCAACCGGGTCATGGGCATTGTCCGGCGGCGGAACCTGTCCGTGGCCAGCAGCGCGCTCGGGCCGGGGCCGGCCCCGGGCGGGCGGCGGCTGACCCTCATCCTCACCGATGAGCCGGCCACGGTGTCCCGGCTGGTCAACCACCTGCGCAAGACCAGCGGGGTGCACCAGGCCGAGACCCGCCCCGAAGCCGAGTGCCTCACCCGGGAGCAGCTGCTGGTCCGGGTCCGGGTGGCCCCGGCGAGCCTGGCCGCGCTGCTCGACCTGGTAGCGCTGTACGAGGTGCGTGTGCTGGAGGAATCGCCCGAGGAGCTGCTGCTGGAGGCCACCGGCGGCGCCCCGCTCCTCGGGGCGCTGCTTCGGGCCCTGGAGCCCTTCGGCGTGCTGGCCCATGCCCGGGGCGGGGCACTGGCCCTGCCGCGCGGCCCGCTGGCCGGCGCGCCGGCATGGGCCGCCGTCCTGCCGAGGCCGGCCAGCGCGGTACCCGCCTGACACCGACGTCCGTATTTCACCCTATTTTTTTTGGAGTCCGACATGAGCCCCACCCCTGACCGCACCGCCGGTCCCCGGATGTTCTACGACCGCGATGCCGACCCCGGCCGGCTGGCGGGCCGGACTTTCGCGGTCATCGGCTTCGGCAGCCAGGGTCACGCCCACGCGCTGAACCTGAAGGAGAGCGGGGCCAAGGTGATCGTCGGCCTGCGGGAAGGGGGCGGGTCTTGGGCCAAGGCCCGCGCGGCCGGCCTGGACGTGCGCCCCGTGGCCGAGGCCGCCCGCGCCGCCGACACCATCATGATGCTGGTCCCTGACCAGGACGGCCGCACCATCTACGAGGCCTCGGTGGGGCCGGCCCTCGGCGCGGGGAAGACCCTGATGTTCGCCCACGGGTTCAACATCCACTTCGGCGAGATCCGCCCGCCCAGCGAGGTGGATGTCTCGATGATCGCGCCCAAGTCGCCCGGCCACCTGGTCCGGAGCGAGTTCGAGGCGGGGCGCGGCGTGCCGGGGCTGGTGGCGGTGCACCAGGATGCCAGCGGCGAGGCCCTGGCCAACGCGCTGGCCTACGGGCGGGGCATCGGCTGTGCCCGGGCGGGCATCATCGAGACCACCTTCCAGGAGGAAACCGAGACCGACCTGTTCGGCGAGCAGGCGGTGCTCTGCGGCGGCGTCTCCGAGCTGATCAAGGCCGGCTTCGAGACCCTGGTGAACGCCGGCTACCGGCCCGAGATGGCCTACTTCGAGTGCCTGCACGAGCTCAAGCTCATCGTGGACCTGATCAACCGCGGCGGGCTGTCCTTCATGCGCTACTCGATCTCCGACACCGCCGAGTACGGCGACTACACCCGCGGGGCCCGCATCATCACCGAGCGGACCCGGAACGAGATGAAGCAGATCCTCACCGAGATCCAGGACGGGCGGTTCGCCCGCGAGTGGCTAGCCGAGCACCGCTCGGGCGGCGCCAGCTTTGCCCGCATGCGCGCGGCCGGGAAGGACCACCAGATCGAGCAGGTGGGCGCCAGGCTCCGGGCGATGATGCCCTGGACCGAGGAGGGCAAGGCGGCCCAGGCGGCGGCGCCGGCCGGCAAGCGGCGCGAGCCGGCGGGAGCGGCGGGGTGACCGGCCGGACCCTCTGCCGCAAGCTCTGGGACGCGCACCTGGTGCACGCCCCGGAGGGCGAGGAGCCGGGGCTCCTGTACGTGGACCTGCACCTGGTGCACGAGGTCACCTCGCCCCAGGCCTTCGAGGGCCTCCGGCTGGCGGGCCGGAAGGTGCGGCGCCCGGACCTGACCGTGGCCACGGTGGACCACAACGTGCCCACCAGCGACCGGCACCTGCCGATCGCCGACCCGGTGTCGCGCCGCCAGGTGGAGCTGCTGGTGGAGAACGCCACCCGCTACGGGATCACCCTCCACGGCCTGCAGGCGCCCGGCCAGGGTATCGTGCACGTGATCGGCCCCGAGCAGGGGCTGACCCAGCCGGGCATGACGATCGTCTGCGGCGACTCCCACACCGCCACCCACGGCGCCTTCGGGGCGCTGGCCTTCGGGATCGGCACCAGCGAGGTGGAGCATGTGCTGGCGACGCAGACGGTGCGCTTCCCCGCGCCCAGGGCGATGGAAGCCCGCTTCACCGGGAAGCCCAGGATCGGAGTCGGGGCCAAGGACCTGATCCTGGCGCTGATCGGGAAGATCGGCACCGGCGGCGCGGCGGGCTACGTCATCGAGTACACCGGACCCGCCATCCGGGCGCTCTCCATGGAAGCCCGGATGACGATCTGCAACATGTCCATCGAGGCGGGCGCGCGGGCCGGGCTGGTGGCCCCCGACGAAACCACTTTCGCCTACCTGATGGGCCGCCCGCACGCCCCGAGCGGCAAGGCGTGGACCGCCGCGGTGGACCGCTGGGTCCTGCTGCAGTCCGATCCGGCCGCCGAGTACGACCAGGTCGTGGAGATTGACGCCTCGGCCATCGCGCCGCAGGTCACCTGGGGCACCAACCCGGGCATGGTCTCCGGCATTGATGGCCGGGTCCCCGATCCCGCACGCCTTGCCTCCGCGGCCGAGCGTGAGGCGGCCGAGCGCGCACTGGCCTACATGGGCCTGAGCGCCGGCACGCCGCTCGAGGGTGTGCCGGTCAACCGGGTGTTCATCGGGAGCTGCACCAACGCCCGGATCGAGGACCTGCGTGAGGCGGCCCTGGTGGTGCGCGGCCGCCGGGTGGCCGCGGGCGTGCGGGCGATGGTGGTGCCGGGCTCGATGCCGGTCAAGGCCCAGGCCGAGCGGGAGGGACTGGACCGGGTGTTCCTCGACGCGGGCTTCGAGTGGCGCGACGCGGGCTGCTCCATGTGCCTCGGCATGAATCCCGACATCCTCGGCCCGGGGGAGCGCTGTGCCGCGACCTCCAACCGGAACTTCGAAGGCCGGCAGGGGAAGGGCGGCCGCACCCACCTGATGAGCCCGGCCATGGCGGCGGCGGCCGCGGTCACCGGCTGCCTCACCGACGTCCGCCGGCTGGAGCGGCATCTCGACACCATGGATACCGCTCCCGCACGGCCGCTGGCCGGGCTGGGCTAGGATCGCCAGATGCAGCCCTTCACCTCCCATGCCGGCATCGCGGCGTCCCTGCCGCGGGTCAACGTGGACACCGACCAGATCATTCCCAAGCAGTTCCTGAAGCGGGTGGAACGCACCGGCTTCGGCCCGGCGCTGTTCTTCGACTGGCGCTACCGGGCGGACGGCTCGCCCGACCCGGCGTTCGAGCTCAATGCGCCGAGGGCCCGGGGCGCCACGATCCTCCTGGCCGGCGCCAACTTCGGGTGCGGATCGTCCCGGGAGCATGCCCCGTGGGCGCTGGGCGAATACGGCTTCCGCGCCATCCTGAGCGAGTCGTTCGCGGACATCTTTCAGGCCAACTGCTGCCAGAACGGGATCCTGCCGGCGCGGCTGGCCCCGGAGGCGATGGCCGAGCTGTTCCGGCGCTTCGACGCCGGGTCCGGGCCATACCGCCTCACCGTGAACCTCGAGGCCCAGACCGTCACCGGCGACGACGGATTCCGGGCCGGGTTCGCGGTGGACCCGTACTGGCGTTCGGCCCTGCTGGCGGGCCAGGACGAGATCGCGCGGACCCTGGAGCTGGAGCCCCGGATCGCCGCCTACGAGCGCCGCCGCGCGGCCCTGCTGGCCCGGCAGGCCGGGTGAGCGCCGCCACCATCGCGGTCCTGCCGGGCGACGGCATCGGTCCGGAGGTGGTCGGCGCCGCGGTCGAGGTGCTTCAGGCGGCGGCCCAGCGCTTCGGCTTCGCAACCGAGCTGTCCGAGCATTCCATCGGCGCCACCGCGGTGCGGTCGCGGGGCGAGCCGTTTCCGGCCGAGACCCGCGCGGCGGTGACGCGGGCGGACGCCGTGCTGCTGGGCGCGGTGGGGGATCCGTCGCTCGACGGCGCGCCCCGCCACCTCAAGCCCGAGACCGGGCTGCTCGCCCTCCGCGCCGCCCTCGGCGTCTATGCCAACCTCCGGCCGGTGGCGGTGCACCCGGCCCTGGCCGCCTCCTCGCCGCTCCGGCCCGAGCTGCTGGCCGGCACCGACCTGCTGATCGTCCGGGAGCTGACGGGCGGCCTCTACTATGGCGAGCCGCGGGGCAATGATGGGGAGGTGGCGGTCAATACGCTGCGCTACTCGCGCGGGGAAGTCGAGCGGATCGCGCGGCTGGCCTTCAACGCGGCGCGAGGCCGGCGCCGCCGGCTACTGTCGGTGGACAAGGCCAACGTGCTGGAGACGTCCCAGCTGTGGCGGCAGGTGGTGACGGAGGTGGCGGCCGGCTTCGGCGACGTGGCCCTGGAGCACATCTACGTGGACTATGCCGCCATGCGGCTCATCAGCGAACCGGCGTCGGTGGACGTGCTGCTCACCGAGAACATGTTCGGCGACATCCTCAGCGACGAGGCCGCGGTGCTGGCCGGCTCGCTGGGCCTGCTGCCGTCGGCCTCCCTCGGTGACGGCCCCGGGCTGTTCGAGCCGATCCACGGCTCGGCCCCGCCCCTGGCGGGCAAGGACATCGCCAACCCGATCGGCACCATCCTCAGCGTGGCCATGCTGCTCCGGCACGGGCTCAAGCTCGGGCCGCCGGCCGACGCCATCGAGCTGGCGGTGCGCCAGGTGCTGGCCGAGGGAGCGCGGACCGGGGACATCGCCCAGCTGGGCGAGCCGGTCATCGGCACCCGGGAGATGGCCGGGCGCATCGCCCGGCGGGTGCGGACCGCGGCGTGAGGCCGCCGCGCCTCGCTACGGCGCGGCCGGCTTGAACACCATCAGGGCGAAGGCCGCCAGCGGGGTCAGCACCGCCACCAGCCCCCAGATTTCCCACCGCCACGAGAGCTTGCGGTAGAGCGCCGCGTCGAACGTCCCGCCGCGGGACGCCTCCTCGGCCAGCGCCAGCAGCCGGCGCTGGAGCGGGGCCACCTGGAAGCCGAAGGCCAGCCCAGAGATCCCGAACAGGATGATGGAGTGCAGGATCCACCCGGTGCCCAGGATCGGGAGCCGGTTCACCTGCGCCGCCCCGACCCCGAAGATGATGATCAGCAAGACGGTGGGGATGGTGAACCAGCGGTCGCTCCGGATGATGCCGTCGAGGGTGTGCGCCATGATCCGCGGATCACGGGTCCGGTCGCCGTGGGCCTTCCAGAACAGCCCGGTGATGATGTTGCCGAGGAAGAGCATCACCGCCAGCAGGTGGAACAGCTTCAGGACGAGGTACATGCCGTCTCCAG
>CAZCVG010000140.1:0-5143 GCA_964501735.1 uncultured Gemmatimonadaceae bacterium
GGCGCCTTGGTGGTGAAGAACGGGGTGAAGAGCTCGTGGACGAGGGCCGGGTCCACGCCGGGCCCGCTGTCCAGCACCCGGACCACGCCGGTGCCGTCCTGGCTCGCCGTCACCAGCGTCACCTCGCGGGGCGCACCCTCGGGCAGGTCCCGGACCGCGTGGATGGCGTTGGTCACCAGGTTCACCACCACCTGCTGCAGCTCGTCCCGGCTGCCCCGCACCGGCAGCGGGCTCCCGGCGAGTCGCTGTACCAGGGCGATGCCGCGCAGCTCCAGCTCGTAGGCCACGACGCGGGCGGTGCGTTCCACCACATCGTTCAGGTCCACCAGCTCATCGCTGGCGGCTCCCCGGCGGGCGAACGTGAGCAGGTTCTGGACGATCCGGCCCGCCCGCTCCGCCTGCTCGTGGATCACCCGCAGGTGCTCCCGCTCCTGCTGCAGCCCGGGGCGCTCCTGCAGGAATTCCGACAGTCCCGCGATGGACGTCAGCGGGTTGTTGAGTTCGTGCGCCACGCCCGAGACCAGCTGTCCCACCGCCGCCAGCTTCTCACTCTGGATGAGCTGGGCTTCCAGGGCCCGCTGCTCGGTGACGTCCGCGACCAGCACGACCACCGCCGCATGGTCGGACGGTTCCGCCAGCGGGGCCGCGGTCAGCCGCAGGACCCGTCCCAGGGCGTGGCTCCGCAGGGTGAGTGGCGCCGGCCGCTCGCCCCGGCTGGCCGCGCCGATGAGCCACTCCTCCCCCTCCGCCGCTCCCACCACCTCGGGCCAGAAGGCGCGCCCCAGCAGCGCCGGGGCCGGAATGTCGAGCAGGCGGGCCAGGGCGCGGTTCCCCCGGGCAATCCTGCCCCCGCGATCCAGCACCGCGATCCCCTCGGTCAGCGCATTGAAGGCCGTCTCCCACTCCTCCTTGGCCTGACGAACCATCTCGAACAGCCGGCTGTTGGCCAGGACGACGGCGACCTGGGTGGAGACCGTCGACAGGAGCCACAGGTCCTCGGCGCTGAAGCTCCCCGCCCGCCGGTCGGCGACGGCGAGGACTCCCATGGTCAGCCCGTGGGCCCTGAGCGGCGCCGCCGCGCCACTCTCGACCCGGAGGCCCGGCAGCAGGTACACCGGTTCCGCTTCGGTGCTCTTTCCCACCTCGATGCGCTCCGAGGCCACTGACCGCGCCACCAGGGAAGGCGGATCATCGGTGATCCCCGAGCCGGCAAAGTCCGCCAGGGTTCCCTCCGCCGCCGCCACCGTCAGGCTCCTGCCGTCCTCCGCCGTGAGCGCCAGGGCCGCGCCTTCCGAGTTCAGGAAGCGGGTCACGAAGTGGGTGACGCGCTCGGCGATGCGCTCGCTGTGGAGGGACTCGGCCAGGACGTAGCTCAGCTCCTGCAGCGAGAAGATCTCGTTGATCCGCCGGTCCACCGTGTGGGCCAGCTCGTCCCGCTCCCGCTGCAGCCGATCCAGCGTCCGCTCCTGTTCGGCCAGCTCCGGTGCCAGGCCGAGCAGGGTCACCAGTCCGGCGACCGCTCCGGCCCAGCCAACCCAGGCGGTGGCCGCGAACGCCAGTGCGAGGCTGGCGGCATACGGCAGCAGGGGGTTGGGTCGGGCCGGGGCAAGGAACCATGCCAGCACGGCCGCTATCAGCAGTGCAGCCTCCAGCGCGCCGGGCGGCGCACCACCGGTCGCAAGCACCCCGGCCGCCGCCAGCCAGCCGAGGGTGGGCAGCAGGCGGATGGCCCGCAGCAGGCGTGGCGACCGCGTCATGGAACCGGGAGGTGGCATGGGCAGGGCATGTCAGGACTGAGTCTACGGGCATGGCGGCAGCGGTGCCAAGCATTGCCGATTGACGGGGTCGGGAATCGAGGCTAGGTTGAACGACCATCAGTTGAAAACCATTCTCAACTAATCTCAAGGACTCGTTCTGTGCCGGCCCTCGCCCCTGCTCGATTTCGTTCGCTCACCTGCGCGGCTGCCCTCGCCGCGCTCCCGCTCTTCACCGCCCCCGCGCAGGCCCAGGACGATGCCAGCCCCACCACCCTCGGGGGCTACGGCGAGGTGCATTACTCCAATCGCACGGGTCCGCGGACGCCCGGCGAGGTGAACGTCAAGCGATTCATCCTGTTTGTGGCCCACGCCTTCAGCGAGCGGATCACCTTCCGGTCCGAACTGGAGCTGGAGGACACCAAGATCGAGGGTGGTGAGGACGGGGGCGAAGTGGCGCTGGAGCAGGCGTACCTCGACTACCGATTCTCCGACGCCGCGACCCTCCGCACCGGCCTGGTCCTGGCACCGGTCGGCATCATCAATGAGACCCATGAGCCTCCCACCTTCAACGGCGTGGCCCGGCCGCTCTTTGATCGCGAGGTCATTCCCAGCACCTGGCGTGACATCGGCGTCGGCCTGGTCGGGAATCTCTCGGCGGCGAGCGGCCTGAACTACCGGGTCTACCTGGTGAGCGGCCTCAAGGCGGAGGGTCTTGGTGGCGGGACCGGCATCCGGGGCGGCCGGCAGTCGGGCAAGGAAGCCAGCTTTGCCAACCCCTCGCTGACCGGGCGGCTGGAATGGGCTCGGCCGGGCCTCAGGCTGGGCGGGTCGTTCTGGTATGGCGGCACGGCGGCCCAGGACTCGGTCCTGGGCGAAGGCAGCTTTGACAGCCCCCTCTTGCTGCTCTCGGCCGACGCGCGCTACGATGTGGGGCCGTTTGCCTTCCGCGGCGTACTGGCCCGGATTACCGTGCCCGACGCCGGGGATATCAATGCCCGTTTCGGCAGCGACATCGGCGAGCGCATCCAGGGCGGGTATGTCGAGGGCGCGGTGAATGTGCTGCACTATCTTGCCCCCGGCACCACCCACAAGCTGAATGCCTTCGTCCGGCACGAGCGCTACGATCTCCACGCCGCCGTCGCCAGCGGCACCGTGGAGAACGACGGCTACGCCCGGCGGAATACCACCATCGGCCTCTCGTACAAGCCGCTCTGGAATGTGGTTTTCAAGGGTGACTACCAGCTCTTCCGCAACGCGGCCTCTGCCGGAGAATCGGAGATGATGAGTCTCGGCGTGGGCTACCAGTTCTAGATGGGCGCATCCGCTGGCCGGCCAGCCGGGGGGATCGGACCGGCGTGGTGGCGCCGGGGACGGGCGCCGGCGCTGCTCGGGGCGGCGCTGGCCGTCCTGCTACCGTGCAGCGCCGCCGCACAGTCGGCGCCGCCCAGGAAGGTGGCCGAGGCCCTCGCCCGGGTCTACGGGGCCGGTCTCCACGCCGACACGCTTGTCATCGAGGGCGCCATGATCTACCGGGTGGTCCAGGACGGCGCGCTGCTGGGCTACGCCCAGGTCCGCAACGTCAAGGGCAAGGACCAGCCCATCACCTTCCTGGTAGCCACCGATTCGACCCTGCATCTCAGGGACATCGACATCCTGGTGTATCGCGAGGCCTATGGCGGTGAGGTCGCCTACGAGCCGTGGCGGCGGCAGTTCCGTGGCAAGGGACCCGAGGATCGCCTCAAGCCCGACGCCGACATTCGCGGCATCTCCGGCGCCACGATCAGCGTGCACGCGGTGACCTCCGCCGTACGCCGGACCCTGCAGGACTTCCTGCGCTGGCGGGACGAGGGCCGGCTGTGAGCGCCACCCCGGTCTCCTGGCGCGCGCTCCCCGCCAGCCTGCGGGCCCTCGGCCGCTGGGTGACCATCGTCCAGCTGGTCGGCTATACCACCTCCCTGGTGTATGTCTGGCAGACCACCCGGCTCCTCCCCGCCGGCATCGTGGATCACTACCGGGGCAGCGACAGTACCGAGGGGGCGATGCAGTTTCCCAAGTCGTTCTCGGAGATGCTGTCCATCACCCACACGCACATGCTCGCGATGGCGGTGATCTTCGTCCTGAGCGGCATCTCGCTCGGGCTGTGCGAGCGGGTGCCCGAGGGCCGCAAACGCTTCCTCATCGTCGAGCCGTTCGTCGCGCTGCTGGTGAGCTTCGCGGCCATGTGGCTGATGCGCTACGCCGATCCGCGCTTCAGCATCCTGCTGGCGCTCTCCAGCGGGATCATGGCGGCGACGTTCTACCTCCAGTCGGCCCTGGTCCTCAGAGAGCTCGGCTTCCGGGAGCCATCACCGGCGCAGGAGCGCTGACGTGGAACGCCGGCACTTCCTCTCCCTGCTGCCGTCGGTGGTGCTGGCTCTCCACGAGCCGCGGAGCCGCCGAGTCGCCGAGTCGCCCGGGCACCTGGTTGAACGCTGGTCCTGGGCCATGGGGCAGCCGGTGCATCTCCGGCTCTTCGCCGATTCGGAGGATCGTGCCCTGGAGGCCGCGCAGGCGGCGTTCGCCGAACTGCGCCGGGTGGAGGGACTGCTCTCGCGCTTCGATCCGGCCAGCGAACTGAACGAGCTGCACCGGCTCGCCGGCCGGCGGCCGCTGGCAGCCAGCGCCGACCTGGTGGCGGTGCTCGGGGCCGCGGCGGCGCACCGGATGGCCACGGGCGGGGCCTTCGACATCGCGGTCGAGCCGCTCATGCGGGTGTGGGGATTTCGGGAGGGCCGGAAGGCAGCGCCCGGCGCCAGGGAGCTGGCGGAGGCCGAGGCCGCGCTGGCGGCCGCCGAGATTCGGATCGGAGCCGGCCGGGTCTTCCTGCCCTCGGCCCACACCCGGCTCGACCTCGCCGGGATCGGCGTCGGCTATGGCCTGGACCGGGCGGGGGCGGTGCTCCGCCGTCACGGTATCCGGCGGGCCCTGCTCGAGGTCAGTGGCGATATCCTCGCCCTCGGCACCCCGCCCGGGGAGCCGGGATGGCCGGTGGACGTCGTGGCGCCGGTCACGGTGGGTGAGGACGGTCCTTCCGGGACCGGGCCGGCGGGAGCCGGCGGGGAGCCGGCACCGGTCCTCGCCACCGTGCGGCTCTCCGATCAGGCGCTTGCCACCAGCGGACAGTCGGCCGAGCGACGCCGGTTGGGAGGGGAAAGCGTCGGCCACGTCATGGATCCCGCCGCCGGCGGTCCGGTCAGAGCCCGCTGGCAGGCCTCGGTGGTGGCGGCGACGGGAATCCAGGCGGATGTGCTGGCGAAGGCGCTGCTGGTGAGTGGTGCGCGGACCCGGGGGATGCAGGCGGCCTGGGTGGTGCCGTCACCGCGGTCCACGCTGTAGTCGGGCGCTCC
>CAZCVG010000140.1:5243-7008 GCA_964501735.1 uncultured Gemmatimonadaceae bacterium
ACGGCGCGGCGCCCGATGCCGTTCAGTTCCGCGTGGTGTCGCTCCGCTCCCGCTCGGTCTGCCAGCGGGCGATGACCCGGGCTCGCTCCCGTTCGATCCGGCGGAGCGCCTCCTTCCAGGCGCTGGTGCTGCTCGCTCCGTAGGCGATGCCGAACTCCTCGAACACCGGCAGCGGCTCGTCGAAGATGTAGATGGCCGTCGCGCTCTCCCGCACGCCCAGCTGGCGGCTGGAGAAGTTGGAAGTGTAGGGCAGGATGGCCGAGGGTCGGCGGAACTGGTTGCGATAGAGCAGGGTAAGGTTCTCCGGCTCGAACCGGGCGTCCCGCCGCAGCGCGAAGAACGACACCAGCGCCAGCCCCGGGTTGGTCACGCCATTCTGCCGGGCGAGCGAATCAATCTTGGCCTGCCGCTCCGCCACGAGGCCGTGCAGTGACTCGTAGGCATCCTTGGCCAGCAGCCGGAGCAGCCGCTCGTCCAGCGGCATGAACCGGACCTCCAGGTCCTGGGCCCCGAAGCGCACACTCAACTGCTCCTGGTTGAACGAGCCGTAGCCCACCGGCGGCAGGTCGGCGGTCACGGCCTCGTTCTGGGCGCCTGCCCGCCCGGCACAGGCCAGCAGGAGCAGGCAGGTCGCGGCCCAGGGCCAGGAGACCCGCCGGAGCGGGGCCGTGACGGGACCCTTCCCGGCGGTCGAGGCGGGGGAGGCGGTGTCACGCTGCTGCTCAACCGGGATTGTCGTCACCGTTTCTCCGGGGTGGCCAGGGAGAGGAGGCTGGCGCCAAGGTTGGCGATCCCCTCCCCGGTGGCGCTGCTAGTAAGCTGAACCTGCTCCTCCGGGAGCGCCAGCCGCAGCATGACGTCCGCCAGTCTCTTCTTCCGCTGTCCGAAGGGCAGCTTGTCGGCCTTGGTGAGCGCGGCCAGCACCGGCACGCCCGACTCCGCCAGCATTTCTCCATACTCCCGGTCCGCGGCGGTCAGGTCGTGCCGCACATCCAGCAGCCAGAGCACGCCACTGACGGTGGTGCGCTTTTCCATGACGCCGCGCACCAGGCGCTGATAGCGTACCCGCTCGCTCTTCGACACCTTGGCGAAGCCGTAGCCCGGCAGGTCCAGGAGGTAGAGCATCGGGAGCTGGAAGACGTTGATATGGGCGGTGCGGCCCGGGGTGTTGCTGACCCGGGCCAGCTTCCGGCCGAAGAGGGCGTTGATGAGGCTGGACTTGCCGACGTTGGAGCGGCCCAGCAGGACGATCTCCGGGAGCCGGGGCTCGAGGACACGGGTGGCGTCGGGGAAGCTGCCCGCAAAGACCACGGGGAGGTCCGCGAAGGGCGCGTCGCTCTCCTGGGCCGGCGGGTAGGTGACGACTTTGGCGTCCACGGTCATGGTGTTGCCGAGTAGAGGCTGCAAGGGACCGCTGGCTGCATGCTCCGGATTGTTGCGCGGGGCGGAGTGTCCGGGCGCCGAGAGACTGCCGGGTTATCTGCCGTGGAAAGCTGCGCGGGGGCAGGGTGCCTGCCACCAGCCTGGGCTAGTTTTCGTCCTCTGGAAAGCTGCGCGGGGCGGGGTGTCCGCCGCGCGCTGCAGTTCGCCTGCCCGGGGGAGTTTCCAACCCACGTGAGGCTCACTGACGCGCGCTCTGGACACCCCGCCCCGCTTGCTTTCCTGAGTCCGTGGTCTTCCCTCGCCGAGCCGCCGAGCCGCCGAGCCGCCGAGCCGCCGACCTAGGCTTCCCGCTTCTGCCGGGCCCGCTCGGTGACCACCAGCG
>CAZCVG010000141.1:0-6913 GCA_964501735.1 uncultured Gemmatimonadaceae bacterium
TGGACCCGGCCCTCGTCCACGAGCTCTTCACCCCGTTCTTCACCACCAAGGCGCCGGGCCAGGGCACCGGACTGGGGTTGTCGCTGAGCTACCGGATCGTGGAGGCCCATGGGGGCCGCCTCGCCTACGCGCCCAGGCCGGCGGGCGGGGCGGAGTTCTGGTTCGGCCTGCCGCTGGTGGAGCCGGACCAGCCCGCACCCTCGCGTCCGGCACCCCCCGAGACCGAGCGCACCGCCCTGCTGGTGGATGCCGATGCCGGGATGGAGCTGGTGGTGCGGGCGCTGCTGGAGCCGGCGGGTTATGCGGTCACCGTGGCGCGGACCGCCGCCACTGGCGCCGGGCACCTGGCGCGCAACGGCTGGAGCGTGATCGTGCTGGACGGGTCGCTGTCGGCGGACGGGAAGCGGCTGCTGGTGGACCAGCTGGGGGACCACGCCGGCGCCCGGGTGGTGGTCGCCACCAGCGACCCCAGCCTCGCCGCCCGCTGCCGGAGCCGGGGGCTGGCCGTGGCGCCGCGGCCCTTCCTGCCCCGCGACCTGCTGGCGGTGGTGGGAGACCTGCTCGAGGGCTGAAGCAGCCCCAGGGACTCGACGGCTTGAGGGCCGGGAGGTTCTCCCGGGCACCGGAGTCGATGACGGCGATGGTCGTCGCCCGGAGGGGCAGCACGGGTGAGCCGGGCAGGTGCCGGCCGCCCTAGTACCCCGCGTCCCGGGCCTGCCGGAAGGGCTGCAGGTTGACCCGGCCGCGCACCTGCCCGCTCACCGTGGCGGGGTCGCGACCGCCCCAGTAGTTGCCGCCGGCGTCCAGGTCGACCGCGTCAATGAGCCAGCGTCCGGCGGAGAGGAAGACGTTGCCTGACAGCTCGGTGTCGGCCCCGACGCTGTCCACCACCAGGGCATCCTCGACCCCGTCCAGCAGGTTGCCGCGGAGCTTCACCCGGGTGGTGCGCTCCAGCACGATCCCCCGCGCCACCTTGGCGATGGTATTGTCGTCCAGCCGGTAGAGGGTCGAGGCCTCACCCTCGGGATCGGGGGCAAAGAGGTGGATCCCGGTGCCGCCCCCGATGATCACGTTCTCGGCCAGTTCATTCTCCCCGCCGTGCTCGATGGCGATCGCCGCGTTCCGGGTACCCAGGATGATATTGCCCCGCACCACCGTGCCGCGCGAATACCCCAGCCAGAAGCCATAGCCGGAACTGTCGGCATGATTCTCGAGGAAGACGTTCCAGGCGCTGAAGGTGGCCTCGAACGCATTGTGCCAGGCGTGGGAGGCATCGTTCCGGTACACCAGGTTGCCGATCGAGGGAGAGACCAGCGGCCGGTGGCCGCTCAGGAAGAAGCCATCCCCCGACCAGGTAAGGTCGTTGTCGGCAATGATGTTGGAGTCGCTCTGTTCCCTGAGCAGGAGCGCGGCGCTGTCGCAGCCTCTGCGGTAGTGGGTGCTCTCGCAGCGCACGCTGTGGCTGGCATTGTTGCGCACGATGGTGTTGCGCGAGGACTTCCAGAGATGGATCCCCCAGCCCGAGTTCCGCGACACGTCGTTATCCGCCAGCCAGGCGTCCCGGCTCTCGAACAGCCCGATCCCGTTCTGGCTGCCGCGGGCGGTCACCCCGGTGACCTGGGCACCGGTGGTGCGGCGCAGGTACAGTCCCGCGCCATAGGTCTCGAAGGTGTCGGGCCGGAAGATGTCCAGCCAGTCGGCGGCGTCGAACTGCTCCGGCGTGGAGCGGAGCTGCTGGCGGCGCGAGCCGGAGAGGTCGATCCCGACGATGCGATGTCCCTTCCCGCCTTCCAGCCGGATGCCATAGCGGAAGCCACGGATCCGGCCACCCCGGATGTAGATGCTGTCCGCTCCCCGGCTGGTGATGCCCATCCCGACGAACCGGCTGGCCACGGAGTCGCCGCTTTCCAGGGTCACGCCGGTCAGGTCTACCCGGGTGCCCGAGCCGGTCACCACGATGATCCCGCGTTCCTCGCGGTCCATGATCCGGTAGCGGCCGGGACAGATCTTCACATCGCCCGTGACCGTGGTCCCGGCCCGGTCGAGGCGGAGGCAGGCCGCGGCGCCGGTCCCGGGGGGTGGGGACGTGCCGGCGGCGGTCATCATCCCCAGGGTGAGAACGAGTGTGCGTGTCATGGTCTGACCGGTATTCCGTGCTGGCGCAGGAACGCCCGCGCCTCGGGCAGCGAACAGCCCTGATCGTGAAAGATGGATGCGGCAAGGACCCCGTGGGCGCCGGCGTCGAACGCCTCCGCGAGATGCGTCAGGGACCCGGCTCCCCCGGAGGCGATCACCGGGATCCGTACCCGCGCGGCGACGGTTCGCAGCAGCTCCAGGTCATACCCCGCCCGGGTGCCATCCCGGTCCATGGACGTGAGCAGGATTTCCCCCGCCCCGCGCTGCTCCAGCTCGGCGATCCATTCCACGCCGCTGCGGCCGGTGGGCTCGCGGCCACCGGTGACATGGACCGTCCAGCTCGCGGCCCCGCCCCCCGGTGCAGTATCGCGGCGGACATCCACGGCCGCCACCACGCACTGGCTGCCGAAGCTGTCCGCCAGCCGCCGCACCAGGGCGGGGTCACGGACCGCGGCGGTGTTCACCGCCACCTTGTCCGCCCCGGCCCGCAGGGCGGCCCCGGCGTCCTCGACCGAGCGGATGCCCCCGCCCACCGTGAAGGGGATGAAGATGGCGTCGGAGACGTGGGAAACCATCTCCAGGGTGGTGTCATGCCCCTCATGGCTCGCGGTGATGTCGAGGAAGATCAGCTCATCGGCCCCTTCGGCGTCGTACCGGCGGGCCTGCTCCACCGGGTCGCCGGCGTCGCGGAGGGATTCGAAGTGAACCCCCTTCACCACCCGCCCCCTGGCCACGTCGAGACAGGGGATGATCCGGCGAGCGAGCATGGGCGTGAGTCGGGGTTGGGGTGAGAAGGCGGCTATCCGATACTACCGGACGGCCACCCGCAACACATCTTCCAGTGGTCCGGCGTTCCCTCTTGCCAGCAGAATCTGGATGTCCTCCAGGGCGCGGCGCTCGCGCGGCCAGGCCAGGCGGCCCTGGGCGGCCGGCAGGGAGAGCCATTCGGCCTGATCGTGCTCGGCGCTGAGGCGGACCTCGGCGGGGGCGACGAACGCCGCGAAGACCGGGATGAAGGCAATCTCGTCGGCGGCATGCCGGTAGAACGTCTCGGTGCGGCTCAGGTTGTACAGCCGCTCCGCCAGCAGCCCGGTTTCCTCGGCGAGTTCGCGCCGGGCGGCGACCGGCGGGGTCTCGCTCCCCTCGATGCTGCCGTGGACCGCTTCCCAGGCGCCGGGGCAGCGTCCCCCGGGAGCCCGGCGCAGCGTCAGCGTCTCCAGTCCCGCCGAGCCAGACCGCAGGACATACACATCCACGAACGTGACCCGAAAGCTGGTCACGGCCGCCACTCGGCGAAGGCGGCCAGCAGCGCGATCCCGTCGGCCTGGGACTTCTCGGGATGGAACTGGGCACCGAGGATGTTGCCCTCGCCCACCAGCGTGGGGAAGGCGCCGTCATAGTCGGCGGTGGCCAGTGCGGCGCCCTCGGGGAGCCCGGCGGGGTGGAAGCTGTGGACGTGATAGAAGAACCGCATCGTCCCCCCGAACAGCCCGGCGAGCACGGGGTGGCGCTCCCCGGAGGCGGTGAGCGTCACCCCCGACCATCCGACGTGGGGCACCGGCAGCTCGGTCCGGAACCGGCGCACCTCACCGGCCAGCAGCCCCAGTCCGGCCGCCCCCGGGGCTTCCTCACTCTTCGCGAAGAACAGCTGCATGCCGAGGCAGATGCCCATCACCGGCCGGCCGGCGGCGGCCACGTCGCGCACCGCGTCTCCCAGCCCGCTGGTGGCGAGATTCTTCGCCGCCTGGCCGTAATTCCCGACCCCGGGCACCAGGAGGTGATCCGCCTGCCGCACCACGGCGGGATCAGCGGACAGCACCGCCGGATGTCCTCCCGCCGCGAGGGCCCGGACCACGCTGCGGAGGTTGTTGACGCCGTAGTCCACCACCACGATCACAGGACACCCTTGGTGGACGGGACCCCGACCACGCGCGGATCGAGCCGGGTGGCCTGTTCCAGCGCGCGGGCGAAGGCCTTGAACGTGGCCTCGACGATGTGGTGGGGGTTGTCGCCGCGGATCAGGTCGAGGTGCACCGTCAGGCCGGCGTTGAGCACCACGGCCCGGAAGAACTCCGGCGTGAGCAGCACGTCGTAGTCCCCCAGCATCTGCCACCTGGCGATCTCGACGTGATAGCCGAGGTAGGGCCGGCCGGAGACGTCCACCACCGCGCGGACGAGCGCTTCGTCCAGCGGGACCAGCGCGTCGGCGTAGCGGCGGATACCGGCCCGGTCTCCCAGTGCCCTGGCGATGGCCTGCCCCAGCACGATGCCGACATCCTCCACGGTGTGGTGGCCGTCCACCTGCAGGTCCCCGGCGCACTCCACCTCCAGGTCCAGCAGCCCGTGCCGGGCCAGGGCCTCGAGCATGTGATCGAAGAAGCCGATGCCGGTCCGGATGGCCGCCCGGCCCGAGCCGTCCAGGCCGAGGACCAGGCGGATCCGGGTCTCCTTGGTGGCGCGGGAGATTTCTGCGGTGCGGGTCATGCCCGGAAGCTAAGCGAAGGAGGGGCGAGGGGCGACGGGCACGCCCCGGCGGGCGGTGCTACCGCCCGGCGAGGGCCCGCTCGCCCTTGCGCACTTCCTCGATGGCGTGGGCGAGGATGCGGGCCGCCTCCTGGGGGGCGTGAAAGCCCATCGAGTTCTCGGCCTCCACGAAATCCACCAGGAACTGGGCCCGGCGCTGGAACTGCTGGGCGGCGCGCACGGTGGCGGCGCCGCTGTCCGCCCGGCGGGCGACCTCCAGCTCGCCGATGAACTGCAGCAGGGCATCAAGGGCCAGGTTGCGCAGCTCGAAGGTGCGGCCCTGGATGGTCTCCACCCGGGCCCGCAGCTCCGCCTCGTCCGCCTTGTGACAGGTCTGGCAGGCGCGGTTGATGTTCAGCAGCGGGCTGCGGACGTGATGGTCCGAGATCTTGAGCGCACCCTCGCGCTGGTACGGCATGTGGCAGTCGGCGCAGGCCACCCCCGCCCGTGCGTGGGTACCCTGGTTGTACATCTCGAATTCGGGGTGCTGCGCCTTGAGCGCCGGTGCCCCGGTGGCCGCGTGGGTCCAGTCCTTGTGCCCGTTCTCGGCATAGTAGGCCAGGATCGAGTCCACCAGGAGGCCGCGAGTCCAGGGATAGGTGAGGCGCTTCTCGGGGCCCTGGAAATAGTACTCGACGTGGCACTGGCCACAGACATATGTGCGCATCTCCTGCCGCGTCGCCATGGTGTTGGGGTCGAAGTTGGCGATCCCGGCCGCCGCCTTGGCGGCACGGATGCCGATCAGGAACGCCGGCCGGGTCACCCGCAGCTGCATGCTGGCCGGTTCGTGACAGTCCACGCAACTCACCGGATGGCTGACCTCCCGGCGCGCCTCGGCGTAGGGGCGGTGGTTGAGCGAGTCGAAGCCCGCCATGATGTCGCCGTGACCGAGGCGGACATAGGCGGCGTACGTGGAGGCATGGCAGTTGATGCAGGTCCCGGGCTGGGCCGCGACCACCTGGCGCTCGGTGTAGACCTGATCGTCCAGCATGTAGGCGTGGCCCCGCTCCTCGCGGAAGTCCGTCGCGAAGGCATACCCCGCCCACATCCGCCTGAGCCGGGGATCCTCCTCCAGCCGCGACTGGGCGACGGTCGCGCGGGGATCGGCGGCCGTGGGCGCCCGCGGGACCGCCTCGCTGCCGCCGAAGCGGGTCCGCACCTGGTCAACGGTCCGCCGGTAGGCGTCGTACTGGAGCGGGAAATTCCTGCCCCAGACGGCGGGGTCGGTCGTGGTATCGGTCAGCTCCACCACGCGGTAGAAGGGATTCCGCGCCTCCTGCTTGCGCTGGAAGATGCTGGTCAGCAGCGCCGCTCCGGCGACGGCGCCGAGCGCGGCCACCAGGGCCGCCAGCACGAGCGGCCGGACCGCGCCACGGGTGGAGGAAGGCAGGGAAAGCATCACAGGATCTCCGTGAAAGGTCAGCGCACCCAGTGCCCGACATCGGCATGGCAGCGCAGGCAGGGCGTACGGGTGTCGTGGCCCGCGGTCGGCGTGAGAGGATCCATGGCCGAGGTGATATCGCCATGGCAGCTCCGGCAGGCCCCTTCGGTCACCGCCCGGTTGGACTGGTTGATGCGGATGACGTCCGGGTAGTGGCCGCTGGTGAACCGGACCGAATGCCAGAAGCCATTGCGCGCCTTGGTGAGGTACTTCCCCACCAGGTCGTGGGGGGCGTGGCAATCGTTGCAGACCGCCACCGCCCGGTGGCTGCCCTTGATCCACGCGGCATAGTGGGTGCTCATCGCATGGCAGTTGGCACAGGCGGCGGGATCGCTGCCGAGGTAGGAGGCCCCGCGGCCGTAGTGGAACGTGAACGCCCCGAGGCCCGCGGCCACGCCGAACAGGCAGGCCGCCACCAGCGCCCCCCACGACGGCCGCCTCACGCCAGGATGCTCCGGAGCGCGCGCACCACCGCCGCATTGTCCTCGGCGGTGCCGACCGTCACCCGGAGGCACTGTCTGAGGCCGGCGCCGCGGGACACGTCGCGGATCAGGATCTGGTGCTCGTCAATGAGCCGCCGGAAGACCGCGTCCGCCGGCATCGCCGCAAACCGGAGCAGGACGAAGTTCGCGGCGCTGGGGAAGACCTCGAGTCCCGGGAGGGCGGCCAGCCGGGCGATCAGCCGTTCCCGCTCGGCCACGATCTCGCGCACCCGGGCGGCAAAGCGCTCCGGCTGGCCCAGGGCCACCTCCGCCGCGGCCAGGGTGATGGCGTTGACGTTGTACGGCAGCTTGGCCTTGGCGACCTCCCGGG
>CAZCVG010000142.1:0-6877 GCA_964501735.1 uncultured Gemmatimonadaceae bacterium
GCAGTGCACATGTTGCAGGGCAGGACGGAGCCCGGTGTCCCGGGCCTGCCGCACAAGTGCCGGGCGTACGATGGGGAGGGTCGTCTATTCAGCTGGGCGCCTGCGCCCCGCCACCTGATCCCGGATCGCGTCGCCCACCAGCGTGCAGGCCACCACGGTGAGCACCAGGGCCACGCCGGGCGCCAGCGCCACCCACGGCGCGTTGACCAGGGTGTCCCGCCCGGAGGCGATCATCCCTCCCCACGATGGCGCCGGGGGCTGCACCCCGAGCCCGAGGAACGACAGCCCGGCCTCGAGGGTGATGGCGTTACCCACCCCCAGCGCGGCCGCGACGGTGACCGGGGTCCAGAGGTTGGGCACCAGGTGCCGCCAGGCGACCCGTCCGGTGGACGCGCCCAGCGACCGGGCCGCCAGCACGAACGGCCGGCCCATGAGGGTGGTGGCCTCCCCGTGGACCAGCCGCGCGATGCTCATCCACCCGGTGAGCCCCAGCACCACCACCACCAGCGCGCCGCTCGGCGGCCAGAGCGCGGCCAGCAGCAGGAGCAGCACCAGCCTGGGCACCGCCAGCGCGAAGTCGGTGCCGGCCAGGAGCATCCGGCCCGCCAGGCCGCGGGACACCCCGGCGAGGGTGCCGATCACCAGCCCGAGGACCACGGCGATCAGGGTGGCCAGGAAGCCGGTGGCCAGCGACACCCGTGCGCCATACACCAGCCGGGCCCACACGTCCCGTCCAAGCCGGTCGGTGCCCAGCAGGTGAAAGGCGCCGGTGGCATCATGGGACAACGGGGCCACAAAGCGGGTGGCGACCACGTTCCCCTGGGCCAGCGGGTCGGGGCTCACCAGGGGCGCGCCGACGGCGAGCCCGGCCAGCAGGACGAGCAGGCAGAGCCCGGTCCGGGCCCGGGCGTCGCTCCACAGCCGCCGAGTGGCGTCAGGCATCGCGCACCCTCGGATCCACCCAGGTCCGGAGCAGGTCGGCGAGCAGGGTCCCTGCCACGACCAGGATGGCGCTGACGGTGGCGGCGGCCATCACCACCGGGTAGTCCCGCGCCTGCACCCCGTGGAGCAGCACCTGGCCCACGCCGGGCCAGGCGAAGATCCCCTCGACGAACACCGCCCCCGAGAACAGCGCCGGCAGCGAAAGGCCCAGCAGCGTCACCACCGGGCCGATGGCCTGGCGGAGCAGGTGCCGGACCATCACCCGCGAAGCGGGGAGGCCCCGCGCCTCGGCGGCGGCGATGAACGGCTCATCCCGGGCGTCGAACAGCGCGCCGCGGACAAACCGTGCCGCTCCCCCAGCGCCGATCAGGGCCAGGGTCAGGACCGGGAGGGCGAGATGCCGCAACCGGTCGAGCAGCCTGGGCAGCGGCGCCAGGAAATCGGCGTCGAGCCCGGCGGCGCCGAAGGCCGGCAGCCAGCGCAGTTCGTAGGTGAACAGCCAGACCAGCAGGATGGCCAGCCAGTAGCCCGGCACGGCAAAAAGGCCGACCGAGAGCACCGACAGCAGGGTGTCGGTGCGCGGGGTGCCCCGGGCCTGGGCCAGCGCGATGAGAATCCCGGCGAGGTAACTGAGCCCGAGCGAGAGTACCACGAGGAGCGCCGTCCAGGGCCACGCGCCCGCCAGCATGGCCGCGACCGGCCGGCCGGTGCTGAGGCTGACGCCCCAGTCGCCCCGGGCCGCCCGGGCAAGCCAGCCGGCCAGCTGGGCTGGCAGCGGCCGGTTGAGGCCGAGTGAGGTGCGGACCGCGTCGAGCTGCTCCGGCGTGGCCGCGGGCCCGGCGAGGTGCACAGCCGGATCCCCCGGGGCCAGGCGCAGCAGCACGAACGTCAGCACCACCACGCCGAGCACGATGGCACCCGAGACCGCGAGCCGGAGCAGCGCACGGGACAGCATGCGGGGAATCTGCCGGGCCCTGGCCGGGGCCGCCACTCGGGGGGCGGGGGTGTTGGCTTTCGGCTGGGCGCGCTCCACCTTTCCGCCATGCGGCGCGCTTCCATCCTGCTTACGGCCCTGGGCCTGCTGACCGGCTGCACCACTGAAGGGGCCCGGCGCGGCGACACCGTGCTGTTCGCCTCCGGCGCCGACCTGCAGAGCATCAATCCGCTCTTCACCGTCCATCCGCTGGCCCGGCAGGTGCAGCGCTACGTTCTCCTCACCACCCTGGTGCGCTACGACCGCAGCATGGAGGTGGCACCGTACCTGGCCCGGCGCTGGGAGTGGTCGGCCGATGGACGACGGGCCACCCTCCGGCTCCACGCCGGGCTTCGCTGGCACGACGGCGCCCCCACGACCGCCCATGACGCCGAGTGGACCCTGTCCGTGGCGCGTGATCCCTCACTGGGCTACCCCCGGCTCCAGGAGGTCGAGCGCTTCCGGGCCGCCGCGGCCGACGACACGACCCTGGTGCTGGAGTTCAGCCAGCCGCCAGGGCGGCTCCCGGACGTCCTGACCGATCTTGCCATCCTGCCCCGGCACCTGCTGGACACGGTACCCCGCGCCCGGCTCCGGCAGGCGGCCTGGCACCAGGCCCCGGTGGGGAACGGACCGTTCCGCTTCGTGGCCCATGACCCCGATCGGCGCTGGGTATTCACGCGCAATGCCGACTTTCCCCCGGAGCTGGGCGGCCCGCCCCGGCTGGCCCGGCTGGTCATCGCGGTGGTGGATGAACCGATGACCAAGCTCTCCGCCCTGACCGCCGGGGAACTCGACTTCGCGGGCATCCAGCCCGCCCATGCCGCGTTCGTGGCCAGCCAGCCCGCACTCCGGACCGTGGACTATCCGCTGCTGTTCAGTGTCGGCGTGGTGTTCAACACCCGCCGGCCGCCCTTTCAGGGTCCTGCGGCCCGGTCTCGCGTGGCCGCTGCCCTGGATCGGGACGCGCTGGTCCAGGGTGTGGTGTACGGCTTCGGGACGCCGGCCACCGGGCCGGTGCCCCCCGGGGTCATGGACTCGGCGCCGGAGGGGCATCCCGAACCGGTGGCTCCGTCATCGGGGTCGGTCCCCCGGCTCGAGTTCGAGCTGCTCACGGTCGGGTCCGGCGAGGCCGCCCTGGAGCAGATGCTGCAGGCGCAACTCGCCCGCCAGGGAATCGTCGCCTCCATCCGGCAGCTGGAACTGTCGGCGTTCCTCGACCGGGTCTACGGCCCCGCGCATGACTTCGACGCGGCCGTGCTGGGTGTCCCCGGCGACCTCGAGCTGGGCCACCTCGCTCCCCTCACTGACCTGGCCGGCCTGCCGCTTCCCCGGACCGCGGCCACCGCGCGGACCGCCGAGCTGCTGCGCTGGTTTGCGGACAGCATCCCGATGACTTTCATCTATCATGCGCGCGGACTGCAGGGCATCAACCGGCGGGTCCAGGGAGTCGAGCTCGGCCTCCGTGGCGAGCTCGCCACGGTGAGTCAATGGCAGGTTGCGCCGTGACCACCCCGCCACCCCGGGTGCTCCCGCCGGTGGCTCGGGCATCGGCGCCGGTCCGGCTCGATTTCGCCGGCGGCTGGACCGATGTCCCGCCATTCTCCGCCCGGGAGGGCGGGGTGGTGGTCAACGCCGCCATCACCTTGCGGGTGGAGGCGGAGTTCGAGCCGGGGCGGGAAGGACTGCTCCTGCGCGCCGAGGACCTCAATCAGGCAGCCGTGGCCCGCACCGCCGTGGACCTGGCGCCCAACGGCGTGCTGGACCTGCACAAGGCCGCACTTCGGATGTTTCCGCCCGGCCCGGGGACGCTGCGCACCCGCTCGGCGGTCCCGCCCGGGAGCGGTCTGGGCAGTTCGGGGGCGCTGGACGTGGCGCTGGTCGCGGTGCTGGCACAGCTGCGGGGAGAGGTCATGTCACCAGTGGAACTGGCGGCGCACGGCTGGGAGCTGGAAGTGGTCGAGGCGGGGCACGCCGGCGGCCGGCAGGATCAGTACGCGGCAGCGCTGGGCGGGGTGCATCGCCTCGAGTTCCGGGATCCTGAAGTGGTCGCCGAACGGCTCGAGCCGGACCCGGCGTTCCTGGCCGATCTCCAGCGGCGCCTGGTCATCTGCTACACCGGCCAATCCCGGGTTTCCAGCGGCACGATCTCGCGGGTGATGGGCGCCTACGAGCGTGGTGACGCGCAGGTGACCGGCGCCCTCCGCGAAATGGCCGAGATCGCTGACCGGATGGCGGGGGCGCTCACCGCCGGTGATCTTGCCGGCGTGGTGAAGCTGCTGAGCGCCAACTGGGCCTGCCAGCAGCGGCTCGACCCCGGCATGCAGACCGCCGGGATGGCTCGGCTGGAGGCAGAGATGGCATCCGCCGGGGCGCTCGGTGGCAAGGCGGCCGGCTCGGGCGCCGGTGGCTGCATGTTCTTCATCATGGGCGACGATCCGGCCGCGGGCCGGCTGGCCGCGCGATCGGCCGGAGCGACGATTCTCGACGCGGGCTGGTCCAGAGCGGGAGTGGAGCGATGCTGACGGCGGAAGAGCTGGAAACCCGGCGGGGCGTGATCGAGGCCTCTCCCGACCTGAGTGCCCTGCTGCGGCGGCTGCAGGCGCACGGCCGGCTGGTCGTGTCACGCCGGCCGGAGATTCCCGCCCACAAGGGCATGCTCACCGCCGACGGCGGCACCTGTCCCGCCGACGGGACGGCCCTTCGCTTCGACCCCTGGAACCCCGGCGCGCACCGCTGCCCCGCCTGCGGCGCCGTGGCGACGGGGGAACGGCATGACCGCGCCTGGGCCTGGCACCAGCACCTCTGGATGGCCGAGCGGCTTGCCTCCCTCGCCACGGTGGGGATCCTCGCCGACGACGAGGAATGCCTGGCCTGGGCGGTGGAGCACCTGCGCGGCTACGCCGACCGCTACCACGACTACCCCAACGCCGACAACGTGCTCGGCCCGGCCAGGCTGTTCTTCTCCACCTATCTCGAGTCCATCTGGCTGACCCGGTATCTCGCGGCGGCGTTTCTCCTGCGGGAAGCCAACGCCCTGGACGAGGAGACCCTCGACGGGGTGAGCCGCCTTGCCGAGGAGGCCGCCAACCTGATCGGGGAGTTCGACGAGGGGCTCTCCAACCGCCAGGTCTGGCACAACGCCGCCCTGGCGGCGGTGGCGGTCTGGTTCGAGGACCAGGAACTGGCGCAGCGGGCGCTGGAGGGGCACCGCGGCCTGGCCGGCGCGCTGGCGGACGGCTTCGGCGCCGACGGCATGTGGTACGAGGGAGAGAACTACCACCTCTTCGCCCTGCAGGGCATGCTGACCGGCGCCGCCTGGGCCCGGCTGGCCGGGGCCGATTTCTTCGCGGAGGAGCAGAGCCGGGACCGGCTGGTGGCCGCACTTCGGGCGCCGATCCTGTCCGCACTGCCTGACGGGACCTTCCCCGCCCGCAAGGACTCGCGCTTCGGCGTCTCCCTGGCCCAGCCGATGTACCTGGAGCTGTGGGAGAACGGCATCGGGGGGCTGGCCGGCGCCGGCGAGTTCGAGGCTGCGAGCGAGTTCACGCCCTGGCTCCAGCGGCTCTACGCCCTGCCGGCCCCGCCGGCGGAACGATTCGACTCCTGGCTGGAGGAGGCGGGCGAACCGCCCCCGAAGGAGCGGGGCCGCCACAGCCTCTCCTGGTGGATGCTCCTCACCATGACACCGGCGCTGCTCCCCGCGGCGGAGGTGCCGGCATCCGCCGGGACCCTGCTGGCGGAGGAGGGTCTCGCCATTCTCCGCTACGGTGACAGCTACGCCAGTCTCGACTGCGGGTCGGAGATCGGCGGCCATGGGCACCCCGACCGGCTGCACCTGACGCTCCACGGCGACGGCGTGCACTGGCTGGCCGATCCGGGCACGGGATCCTACGTCTCCCGCGACCTGTTCTGGTATCGCTCCACCCTGGCCCACAACGCGCCCCGGCTGGACCGGCGGTCCCAGCCCTGGGGGAATGCCCGCTGCGAGTTCTTCGAAGCCGCCGGGGACTGGGGCTGGGCCCGCGGCCGCTTCGGCGGGTTCACCCGCACCGTCGTGGCCGGGGAGCGCCTGCTGGTGGACGTGCTGGAGTTCGCAGCGGAGGAGGAGCATTCGGTGGAACTGCCGTGGCACCCGGCCGGGGTGCTCACCGTGCTCTCCCCGGGGCGATGGCAGCCGGCGGAGCTCGACGATGCCTTCGCCCGGGACGCCGAGCGCTTCGTGCCCGAAGCGCCGGGGCCGGTGCGCTGGCAGGTGGAGCATGAAGGGAAGCTGCTCACCGGACTGTTTGACGGCGCTGGCGAACTGCTCCGCGCCACCGGCCCGGGCCGCCCCGGCGCCCCGCCCCGGCCGTTCCTGCTGCGCCGCCAGAAGGGGCGCTATGTGCGGCTGACGGCCGTGCTGGCCTGGGGCGGGCTGGAGCTGGCTGACGCGACGTTCTCGGCGGAGACGGTCTCCATCCGGACATCGGAGGGAGCCCTGGTCCACCATCCCGCCAGTGATGGATGGGCGGTGGAATCGGGCGGCACGCGCACCGCGTTGCGCGGGTTCCGCCGCCCGGCCGTGGCGCTCACCGCGCTGGACGTCCCCACACCCGGGAGGGAGCGGCCCCGCTGGGCCCCGCCGGAGGCCACCGCCTTCCACCTCCCCGACCCTCCGGCCCTCGACGGGACCCTGGCCGGATTCGCCACCGACCAGCCGCTCCACCTGGATCACGAGGACCAGTACCGCCGGAGCGAGGAGCCCTATCCCGGTGAGGAGGCCTTCTCGGCGCAGGCGTACCTGGCATGGGACGAAAAGCACCTCTATGCCGCCATCCAGGTTCGTAAGGCGCCGCTCGCGTTCCGGGCCCCCGACGCGCCCCCGCTCGCGCTCGACAACGAGCCCGACCTGATTCACGCCGACGGGGTGCAGGTGTATCTCCAGATGGACGGCGGCCCGATGAGCGGATGGCTGGTGGC
>CAZCVG010000143.1:0-6849 GCA_964501735.1 uncultured Gemmatimonadaceae bacterium
CGGCGCGAGTACAGCGGCGCGGGCACGTACGGCATCTCCGCCTCGGGCACCCTGGTCTACGCCAGCGGGGTTGATCACGCCGTGGGCCACCTGGTGCGGGTGGACGAGCGCAGGATGGACACCCTTCCCGTGGGCCGGGAGGCCTTCCTGCGGATCGCGTTCAATCCCGACCGGCGGCGGCTGGCCGCGGTGGTCGAGGGCCGGGAGGGCCAGGAGCTCCGCATCTACGATCTCAGGACCGGCCAGTACGTGCCGTGGGTGCGCCGCTGGGAAGTACGCCAGCCGCTGTGGAGTCCCCAGGGGGACCGCCTGCTCTTCAGCGACGCCAACGCGGTGTTCGTCGGCTCGCCCGGGCGGGCCGGGGCGCCGGAATCGGTGTACACCACGCCGCACCGGTTCGAGGGATGGGCCTGGCTGCCGGGCGACCGCGTGAGCGGCACGCTCATGCGGCTGGGGGTCGCGGTGGTGCTCGACCTCAGCGCCCGCCCCGCCACCCTCGACACCATGCTGCCCGACGCGTCGTTCACCCGGATCTCCCCCGACGGGCGGTGGGTGGCCTACAACGACCGCAGCATCACGTCGCTCTGGCTGGAACCGCTCCCCCGGGACGGCCGGCGCTACCAGCTGGCGCCGGACCACACCGGCGAGCCGCTGTGGCGGGCTCCCGGCGAGGTGGTGGTGCAGAACCTGGGCTCGCCCGAGGGGATGGACCGGGTACTGATCAACACCGGCACGGAGCCGCCGGAGGTGGTGCGCCGGCCGTGGCTGGTGCTGCCGGAGTTCCTGGAGACGGCGGGGCAGTCGGCCACGCTGGCGCCGGACGGGGGGATCGTGTACGTGCGGGGAGCCGACGAGACCCCGGTGCCCTACCTGCGGGTGATTCCCGGCTGGGTGGACCGGATGCGGCGGGCGGTGGAGGAGGCCAACCGCTGAACGTGGCGGGACACGGGGGGCGAACCGGCGCCGGCCGCGATCCGCCCCCCTGCCCTTTCACGACGTCTTCAGCACGGCCAGGATCGCGGCCAGGCTGGCCCTGATCGAGGCGTAGGCCGCCTTGGTCACCACGTTGGTCATCTGCCAGGGGTCGGTCTGGAGGTCGTACAGCTCCTTTTCCCCGTTCAGGTACTCGACGTAGATGTACCGGTCGTTACGGACGGCGTAGAAGTTCTTGTAGGTCTGCGCCAGGCCCAGCTGCTCGATCAGCACCTCCGTCCGCCACGGTGCGGCCGGATTGGCGAGAAGGGGCAGGAGGTTGAGGCCGTTGACATTGCCGGGCGTGCTGACCCCCACCCAGGCGGCGATGGTCGGCGCCAGGTCCACGTTGGAGACCCACTTGGTCTCGGTCCTCGGCGCGATGCCCGGGACCCGGACCAGCATCGGGATGCGGATGCAGGCCTCGTAGGGGCAGGACTTCCGGTCCAGCATCCGGTTCTCACCCCAGGCCAGGCCGTTGTCGGAAAGGAACACCAGCAGGGTGTTGTTCCAGCGGCCCTGGGCCTTGAGGGCCAGGATGATGGACTCGGCGCCGCGGTCGGCCGCCTGCAGGGCTTCGAGCATGCTGCGGTGCAAGGCGTCGCTGGCGTTGATCTGGGCGGTGCTGAACTTGGCCGTCAGCTTGGCCAGGCTGGTCTTGTCACTGACGTCGGCCTCGTTGTAGTTCGGGGGGCGCCACTTGGGGAAGCCCGCGTAGCGGCCCACGTCGCTGGGATGGGGGACGGCCGGCGCGTGGGGCGCGAAGGGGACATAGAACAGGGCCAGGCTCTGGTTCACGGGGGTGGCGTTGATGAAGCTCACCGCCCGGCTGGCGAAGAGGGTGGTGGAGTAATCGCTGGGCGCCGTGCCGTAGGTCCGGCGGGTGCCGTTGTCGTTGATGTCGTAGTTGACGTAGTTGTTGGACCCGGGCTTCTCCACGATGACCTGGAAGTCGTTCCAGCCCGGCGGGATGGACGGCGAGATCTTCTGGTACTCGTTCAGGTACTTGCCGAACATCCCGGTGCGGAAGCCGGCGCCGCTGAGCCAGGTGGCCAGGGTCGAGCTGGGGTTGAACTTGACGGCCCCGCCGTTGGGCGAGTCGTTGGTGAGGACACCGTGGTTGTGGGAGTACCGGCCGGTCAGGAGCGTGGCTCGGCTGGGACAGCAGAGAGGCGTGGCCGCCACCGCATTGCTGAACACCACCGCCTCGGAGCCCAGCTGGGCCATGGTGAGCGGCATGTACTGCATGTGGTCGAACCGCATGTCGTCCACCATGATGACGACCACATTTTTCGGCGGCGCGTTGTCGACGGTCACGGTCACCGCCGCCGAGACCGTGGTGTTGCCCGCGGCATCCCGCGCCACCGCCGTGAGGCTCACCGGCCCGTTGGGCAGGGTCCAGGTGTCCAGCGACGCCGAGTACGGGGCGCTCACGTCCTCCGCGCCGAGGTTCACGCCGCCCGCCTGGAACTGGACCCCGACTACCCCATGGTCATCGCCGGCATCGGCCGTCACCTGCACCGTGCCGGCGATGGTGGCTCCTGCCGAAGGCGCGGTGATCGCCACGGTGGGCGGGGTGACGTCGGGATGGAAGACCGTGACGCTTACCGCCGCCGACAGCGCCGTGTTCCCGGCGGTGTCCCGCGCCAGGGCGGTAAGCAGGTACACCCCATCCGGCAGGGTGTCGGTGTTGAGCCCGGCCGAGTACGGCGCGGTGAGGTCCTCTCCCTCGAGGTCCACTCCATTCGCCCGGAAGGTCACCCCGGCCAGCTGGAAGTCGTCGCCGGCGTCGGCGGTGACGGTGACCGGCGTGGAGAGCACCGTGCCGGGGGCTGGCGCGGTGATCGCCACGGTGGGTGGGGTGGTGTCCGGATGGAAAACCACCACGGACACGGTGGAGAGTGTGGTGTGCCCGGCGGTGTCCCGGGCCACCGCGGTCAGGGTGTACGGCCCCGCCGGCAGGGTGTCGGTGTTGAGCAGGGCGGAGTAGGGTGCGGCCTGGTCTTCGGGACCGAGGTCCACCCCGTTGGCCGCGAAGGTCACGCCGGCCAGCTGGAAATCGTCGCCGGCGTCGGCGGTGACGGTGACCGGTGCGCTGAGCACGGCGCCATCCGCTGGGGCGGTGATCGCCACGGTGGGCGGGGTGACGTCGGCATGGAACACCGTCACGGTGACCGGTGCTGAACTGCCGAGGTTGCCGGCGGTGTCCCGGGCCACGGCCACGAGGACGTAGGATCCGGCGGCCAAGGTGTCGGTGTTGAACAGCGCACTATAGGGCGCGAAGGTGTCCTCCGGGCCCAGGTCCACCCCGTTGGCCCGGAAGGTGACGCCGGCCACCGGCCCGTCATCGCTGGCATCGGCGGTGACGACGGCCGGCGCCGTGATCGTGGCGCCGTCGGCGGGCGCGGTGATCGTCACGGTGGGCGGCGAGAGGTCCGGATGGAACACGGTCACCTGCACCGGGGCGGAGGTCGCGGTATTGCCAGCGGTGTCCCGCGCCACGGCGATGATGGTGTACGGCCCGGCCGGGAGGGTGTCGCTGTTGAGCTGGGCGGCGTAGGGCGCGGCCAGGTCCTCGGGTTCCAGATCCACGCCGTTCAGCCTGAACTGCACTCCCGCCACCGGCCCGTCGTCGCCGGCATCGGCGGTGATGGCGGTCGGCGCGGTGATGGTGGCGCCGTCGGCGGGCGCGGTGATCGCCACGGTGGGCGGAGTAACGTCGGGGTGGAAGACGGTGACGGTCACCGGCTGGGAGAGGGTGATGTTGCCGGCGGTGTCGCGGGCCACGGCCACCAGGTCGTAGGCGCCGTCCGGCAAGGTGTCGGTGTTGAGGATTGCCTCGTAGGGGGCGGCAGCATCCTCGGCGCCCAGGTTCACGGCGTTGGCGCGGAAGGTCACGCCTGCCAGCATGAAGTCGTCGGTGGCATCCGCCGTGACGGCCGTGGGGGCGGTGAGGGTGCTGCCGTGGGCCGGGGCGGTGAGGGCCACCGCCGGTGGTGTGGTGTCGGGGTGGAACACCACGACATTGACCGTGGCGGAAAGGGTGGTGTTGCCGGCGGTGTCACGGGCCTGGGCGGTCAGGACCGCCGGGCCGGCCGCCAGGGTGTCGGTGTTGAGCAGTGCCTCGAAGGGGGCGGTATCGTCCTCCGGCCCCAGGCTCACTCCGCCGAGGAAGAACTCCACCCCCGCCAGGAGCACATCGTCGCTGGCGTCGGCCAGGATGGTGGCCGGCGCGGTGAGGGTATCCCCCTCGGCTGGGGCAGTCAGCTGGACGGTGGGCGGGGTGACATCATCGGAACTGGCCTGGACGCGGGACCGGCCCGGCGCGAGCGGCTGATCCGAGGAGCAGGTGATGAGCAGGAGGGAGAGCGAGAGGCGCAGCAGGGCCCCGACTAGGCGTACACGCATGGCCGTACCCCTTCCTTGGTGGCGGGCCTGGCAGTGCCTGACCGTGGCGGGACGGAGTGTCAGGGGCTCCTGCCGCGGCGCAATGTTGGAAGCGGCGCCGGCAGCGTCCAGTCCGAACCGCCACCGAAGGATGGATGACAGAGACAGCCGATCCCGCGCACCGGCGGGAACGTGACAGCCGGCTCCGGCGGGCCAAGCTGGCCCACCGCAACCGGCTGCAAGGTTACCCCCGGCCCGCGCCAATCAGAATCTGGACAGCCGCCAGCCGCCACGCCGCGGCGTCAGTCTCTCGTCAGGCAGGCGCCGGGACAAGCGCCAGTGGCGAGTCAGTGGCCGTTATGTGAGATGTGACAGTCGGGAGTGATACTCGATTTCGGCCGCCCCCCACCGGACCAGGGGCGGAAAGGGGGCCAGGGCCGGGGCCCCCGACCCGGAAGCAACTTCCCCTGCCCGCGGCACGGGCCGGCGGGCCATCGGGGAGTCCACGGGGGCGCTCCGCCAGGCCCGGCGCCAGCGTGGCGGAGCGGGAAGGGGGCCGTAACGAGGAGCCGGTTGAGGCTGCCCGGGTCCGGGGTGGGAAAACAGGACCGCCCGGGCCGGCATGGCCCGGGCGGTCTCTTGGTGCATCACCAGTGGAGCTGAGGGGGATCGAACCCCTGACCTCTGCAGTGCGATTGCAGCGCTCTCCCAGCTGAGCTACAGCCCCGCTCCGAGGGACGGTAAGCTAGCGGGAGGCGGCGGGGGGGTCAATTCTCGGAGACGGGACGGGGACAGCGACGGGCGGACGGGCGGACGGGCGGACAGCCGGACGGGCGGACAGGCGGACAGGCGGACAGGCGGACGGAGGACGGTAGGACGGGAGGACGGTCGGACCGTCGGACCGTCGGACCGTCGGACGGTAGCGAAGCGTGGTTCTGGCGCGAGGTGCTGGAGCGGCCTATGTTCCCCCCGGTTGCCAGCCCCGCATTTCCGATTCCCCACAAAGGTTGCCAGTGGATCTTCGGTCCCAACTGCAGGCCAGTCTCGGCACCGCCTTTGCCATCGAGCGCGAGCTCGGCGGCGGGGGCATGTCGCGGGTATTCGTGGCCAGCGAGGTGCGGCTGTCCCGCAAGGTGGTGATCAAGGTCCTCAACCCCGAGCTGGTCGAGGGCCTGAACGCGCAGCGGTTCGAGCGGGAGATCCTGCTGGCGGCCTCGCTGCAGCAGGCCAACATCGTGCCGGTGCTGGCGGCGGGTGAGGTGGACGGGCTGCCCTACTTCACCATGCCGTTCGTGGAGGGGGAGTCGCTGCGCTCCCGGATGGACGGGAATGGGCTCCCCATCAACGACGTGCTGGCCATCCTGCGCGACGTGGCCAAGGCGCTGGCCTACGCCCACGCCCACGGGGTGGTGCATCGCGACATCAAGCCGGACAACGTGCTGCTCTCGGGCGGGACGGCGGTGGTCACCGACTTCGGCATCGCCAAGGCGCTGAGCGCGTCGCGGACGGCGGCGCCGGGCGCCACGCTTACCCAGATGGGGACCACCATCGGCACCCCGGCCTACATGGCGCCGGAACAGGTGGCCGGCGATCCCAGCCTGGACCACCGGGTGGACCTCTACGCCCTGGGCTGCATGGCGCAGGAGCTGCTCACCGGCAAGGCGCCCTTCGCCGACCGGACCCCGCAGAGGATGCTGGCGGCCCACCTCAGCGAGGCGGCCGCGCCGGTGCGCTCGCTCCGGCCCGACTGCCCCGCCCCGCTGGCCCTGCTGGTGGGGCGGCTCCTGGAGAAGGACCCGGTGGACCGGGTGCAGACGGCCAGCGAAGTCCTCCAGGCCCTGGACGAGGTGGGCACCAGCTCCGCCTCATCGCTGTCACTGGGCACGCCCGGGATGCTGCCCAAGGCGCTGGGGCTGTACGCCCTGGCCACCGGGGCGGTGGCGCTCCTGGCCAAGGCGGCGGTGGTGGGCATCGGCCTGCCGGACTGGGTGTTCCCGGGCGCGGTGCTGGTGATGCTCATGGGGCTGCCGGCGCTGCTGGCCACGGCCTACGTGAAGCGGGTGGCCCGGCAGGCGATCACCGCCACCCCGACCCTCACCCCCGGCGGCAGCACGGTGCCCAAGGGCACCATCGCGACCATCGCGCTCAAGGCCCACCCGCACGTCTCCTGGCGGCGGACCGCCCGGGGCGGGGTGTACGCGATGGGCGGGTTCGTGGCGCTGGTGACCGCCTTCATGACGCTCCGGGCGCTGGGGATCGGCCCGTGGGGATCGCTGATGGCGGCGGGAACGCTGTCGGCCAATTCCCGGATCGTGCTGGCCGACTTCACCGCCGCCCCGGAGGACTCGGCCCTGGCGCCGATCGTGGGCGCCGCGGTGCGGGCGGCGCTGTCGCAGTCGAACACGATCCGGGTCATGGAAGTGGCCGAGGTCTCCGACGTGCTGCAGCAGATGAAGCGCGGCCGGGACACCCGGCTCGACCAGACCGTGG
>CAZCVG010000144.1:0-6815 GCA_964501735.1 uncultured Gemmatimonadaceae bacterium
GAGAACTACCGCCACGCCAGCGCCGCGTTCATCTGGGCCATCATCGCCCGGATGTACGCCGCCCGGCGCTCGGGGCTCAAGCAGGAGCTGTTCGGGTACGTCGAGGGCGGGTACGACGTGGTATTGCGCCGCTTCCGGGAGCGGCTGGAGGCCTCGGGTGTGCGCTTCGCCTGTGGCCAGCCGGTGGCACGGGTGGGCACCGAGGGGCCGCCGGGGCCCGGCGGCCCGCGCGAGGTGACGGTGGAACTGGCCAACGGGGACCGGCTCCTGTTCGATGATGTCGTCCTGACCGTGCCCTCTGGCCGGGCCGCGCGGCTCTGTCCCGGGCTGAGCGCGGCGGAGCGGGCCCGGCTGGAAGGCGTCACCTACCAGGGCATCGCCTGCCTGGCGCTGATCCTCAAGCGGCCGCTGGCGGGCTATTACGTCACCAACATCACCGAGCCCTGGGTGCCCTTCACCGCGGTGATCGAGATGACCGCCCTGGTGGACCCGGCCCACTTCGCCGGGCATAGCCTGGTCTACCTGCCCCGCTACCTCACCCAGGAGGACCCGCTCTGGCAGGAGGGCGACGGCGAGATCCGGGACCGCTTCCTCGCCGCGCTGGAACGCATGCACCCCGGCTTCCGGCGCGAGGACGTGGTGGCCGCGACCCTGTCGCGGGTGCGCGAGGTGCTGGCGGTGTCCACCCTGGACTACACGGCGCGGTGCCTGCCACCGGTCGAGACCTCGCTGCCGGGTGTGTGGCTCGCCAACTCGGCCCAGATCGCCAACGGCACGCTCAACGTGAACGAGACCGTGGGCCTCGCCAACCAGGCGGCGGCGGCGATCCTGCCCCGCCTGGCGCACCGGGCGCGGGCGGCGGAGGTCGCGTGACCGACCCCCGCCCGCTGGCCAGCGTCTCGCTGGACGCCGACAACCTCTGGTCCTACATGAAGACCCACGGAGATCCCGGCTGGGAGGCCCGGCCGAGCTACCTGGGCGTCTTCTTCCCGCCGGTGCTCGACGCGCTGGACCAGCTCGGCCTCAGGATCACCTTCTTCTGCGTCGGCGTGGACGCGGACCGCGACGAGAACGCGGCGGCGTTCGGGACCCTGACCGCGCGCGGGCACGAGATCGGCAATCACAGCTACGAGCACGAGCCGTGGCTGCACCGCTACTCCCGCGACCAGCTGTCCGAGGAGCTGACCCGCACCGAGGACGCGCTGGAACGGGTCACCGGCCAGCGGCCGCTGGGCTTCCGGGGGCCCGGGTACAGCTGGAGCCCCGAGCTGCTCGAGCTGCTGGCGGAACGGGGGTACCGCTACGACGCCTCGACCCTGCCGACCTACCTCGGCCCGCTGGCCCGCCGGTACTACTTCATGACCGCCCGGCTCTCGGCCGAGCAGCGCCGCGAGCGCGCGGCGCTGTTCGGCACCTTCGGGGACGGCCTCCGCCCGGTGAAGCCCTACCTGTGGGCGCTCCCCTCGGGACGCCGTATGCTGGAGCTGCCGGTCACCACCTTCCCCGTCCTCAAGGTCCCGTTCCACCTGAGCTACCTGCTCTACCTGAGCCGCCGCTCCGAGGGGCTGATGCTGGCCTACCTGCGGACCGCGCTCGCCGCCTGCCGCCTCACCGGGACCGAGCCCAGCTTCCTGCTCCATCCGCTGGACCTGCTGGGCGGGGACCAGGTGCGCGAACTGGCCTTCTTCCCCGGCATGGACCTGACGGGAAAGCGGAAGATCGCGCTGTTCCTGAAGGTCCTCGGGGTGCTGGGCGAGCACTTCCGGCTGGTGAACATGAGCGAGCACGCGCTGGTGATCACCGGCCGGGGCGGGCTCCGCGAGCGGTCGCCGGGGGGGCCGCCTGCCGGGGACGGCGGGGCCGGGCCATCGGCGGACGGGAAGCCCAGCCGGCCGGCCCCGGCCACGTCCGCCGCCGGCGGGCGGTAGGCGGCCTCCCATGTGCGGCATCGCCGGCATCATCCGTTTCGACGGGCGGCCCGTGGATGAAGAGCTGCTGCTCACCATGGCGGAGCGGCTGGGCCACCGCGGCCCGGATGGGGCGGGACACCTGGTGGAGGGACCGGTCGGGCTGGCCCACAAGCGGCTGGCCATCATTGACCTGGTAAGCGGCGAGCAGCCGATGGCCAGCGGCCCCGCGGTGATCGTGTTCAACGGGGAGATCTACAACTACGTGGAGCTGCGCCAGGAACTCATGGCCCGGGGCCGCCGCTTCCGGACCACCTCGGACACCGAGGTCATCCTGCAGCTCTATGACGAGTACGGCCCCGAGTGCGTGGGCCGGCTCAACGGCATGTTCGCGTTTGTCCTGTGGGACCGCGCCCAGGGGCAGCTCCTGGCCGCCCGGGATCACTTCGGCATCAAGCCCCTCTACCTCCACGGCACCCCGGACCGGCTGCTCTTCGCCTCGGAGATCAAGGCGCTGCTGGCGGTCCCTGGCGTGGTGGCGGCGCCGGAACCCCACGCCATCCGGCAGTACCTCACCTTCCAGTACGTCCTGGGCGAGGACACCATGTTCCGCGGGGTGAAGAAGGTCCTCCCCGGAGAGTACTACCTGGTGGACCTGGCCACCGGCCGCCAGCGCGCCGTGCGCTACTGGGAGCCCCACTTTCACGTGGACACCGCCCACAGCGAGGCCTGGTTTACCGCCGAGCTGCGGCGCCTGCTGGAAGACGCGGTGCGGCTGCAGCTCCGAAGCGACGTGCCGGTCGGGGCCTACCTCAGCGGCGGCCTCGACTCGAGCCTGGTCACCCTGCTGGCGGCGCGCCATGGAGCGGACGGGATGCCGGTGTTCACCGGCCGGTTCGACGAGGGGGCCGAGTTCGACGAATCGGCATTCGCCTGGCTGGTGGCCGAGGCCGCCGGCGCCCGCCTGCACCTCGTCACCCCGACCGAGCAACAGTTCGTGGACGAGTTGCCCCGCCTGCTCTACCACATGGACGAGCCGGTGGCCGGGCCGGGGCTGTTCCCGCAGGCGATGGTCTCGCGCGAGGCCGCCCGCCACGTGAAGGTGGTGCTGGGCGGCCAGGGGGGCGACGAGATCTTCGGCGGGTATACCCGCTACCTGATCGCCTACTTCGAGCAGGCCATCAAGGGGGCGGTCTACGAGACCAACGAGGAGGCGGAGCACATCGTGTCGTTCGCCTCCATCCTGCCCAACCTCCCCGCCCTCCGGCAGTACGCCCCGCTGCTGCAGCAGTTCTGGCGCAGCGGGGTCTTCGAGGACATGGACCGCCGCTACTTCCGGCTGGTGGACCGGAGCGGCGGCGCCGTCTCGCTGCTCTCCGACGGGTTCCGGGCCAGCTACGACCCGGAGGAACAGTTCCTGCGCTTCCAGCAGGTGTTCAACCACCCGGACACCCGGTCGTACTACAACAAGATGACCCACTACGACATGGTCACCAACCTGCCGGCCCTGCTCCAGGTCGAGGACCGGGTCACGATGATGTCCTCGCTCGAGTCGCGGGTGCCGCTGCTGGATCACCGACTGACCGACCTGGTGGCCAGCATGCCGCCGGGCCTCAAGTTCCGGGGGGGCGAGCTCAAGCACATCCTCAAGCGGGTCATCGGGGACCTGGTGCCGCGCCCGGTCCTGGAGCGGAAGGACAAGATGGGCTTCCCGGTGCCGCTGCACCTGTGGGCCCGCGGCGCGTCCCGGGATTTCTTCGCCGACATCCTGCTCTCCCGCCGGTGCCGGGAGCGCGGCCTGTTCGATGTCGCCGGGGTGGAAAAGCAGATGCAGCACGAAGCCGCGTTCAGCCGCCGGCTCTGGGGGTTGCTCAACCTCGAGCTGTGGCACCGCACGTTCATTGACCGGAACTGACTCCGCCCCATCGCGGGCGGCCGGGGTGTCCCGGCCCGCAACCCAGACCACCACCCGACCCCATGCCGCTGACGTTTGCTGACAATCGTGTTTCCCTCTGGGCCGTCGGCAAGATTGCCGTCGTGGGCCCCGGGATCGTCGGCATGCCCATGGCCGCCCTGCTGGCCCATGCCCGCATCCGCGAGGGCTCGGCCGAGCCCGCCACCGTGACGGTGATCCAGCGCAACTCCGCCACCTCGGGCTGGAAGGTGGGCGCCATCAACAGCGGCCGCTCCCCCATCGGCGGGATCGAGCCCGACCTCGACCGCGTGGTGGCCGAGTCGGTCGCCGCCGGCCTGCTCTCGGCGAGCCACGACTACCAGGCCGCCCGGGACGCCGACGTGATCCTGGTCTGCACCCAGACCGACAAGCGCGGCCTGGCGCCCGACTACGGGCCGCTGTTCGAGGCCCTGGAAGGCATCGCCGCCGAACTTGTGCGGCGGCCCGAGGGCAACGTCCCGCTGGTGATCTTCGAGTCCACCCTGGCACCCTCGTCCATGGCCACCCTCATCCGGGAGCTGTTCGCCCGGCACGGGCTGGTCGAGGGCCGGGACGTCCTGCTCGGCAACAGCCCCAACCGGGTGATGCCGGGACGGCTGGTGGAACGGGTGGCCAGCTCGGACAAGATCGTCGCCGGGCTCCACCCCGACACGCCGGGGCTGATCCAGCGGCTGTACCGGCGCATCGTCACCGCCGGCACCCTCCACCCGGCCAACAGCATGACGGCGGAGGTGGTCAAGACCCTGGAGAACGCCTACCGCGACGTGCGGATCGCCTACGCCGCCGAGGTCGCCCGGTTCTGCGACCAGCAGGACATCGACTTCTTCGCCCTCCGCGAACAGGTGAACGAGGCGGTACGGCAGAGCGATGCCGCCGGCGCCGATCCCAACGCCGTGCCCAGCGGCGGGCTGCTGGTGCCCACCGTGGGCGTGGGCGGCCACTGCCTGCCCAAGGACGGCATCCTGCTCTGGTGGCGGGCCTTGGAGGCGAAGCAGTCCACCGCCCGGAGCCTGATCCTCGAGGCGCGCCGGATCAACGACGCCTCCCCGGCCGCCACCCTGGCGCTGGCCGAGCGGGCTTTCGGCCCGCTGAACGGCCGGGCGGTGGCCCTGCTGGGCGCGGCGTACCGGTTCAATTCCGAGGACACCCGGAACTCGCCCACCCTCGTCCTGGCCCGGCTGCTGCTCAACCAGGGCACCCGGGTCACCATCCACGATCCCTACGTCTACCCCACCGACCAGAATCTCCAGCGCGGCGGCCTCGCCGACCTGTTCACCCGCGACCTGGACGAGGCGGTGGCGCCGGCCGACGTGCTCATCATGTGCACCGCCCACCGCGTGTACCTGGACCAGCGCCCGGCCCTGCTCGGCGCCGCCCGGCGGGCCGAGGGCGTGGTGGACGCCTGCAACCTCTGGCGGGCGGAGGAGGTCACCGGGGCCGGGAAGCGCTACGCCGGGATCGGCCGGGGCACCGGCCGGCCGCCGGCCGCCCTGGTGCAGGAGGTCATCGCCGGCTTCCGGGCGGTGGAAACCGGCGTGGGCAACGAGGTAGCGGCGCTGGTCGAGTTCCTGAACGGGCGCTACGCGGCCGATGCGTTCAACACGGTGCGCTTCGGCGAGGTGCAGCGGATCGCGGGGACCTGTGTCACCGGCTGCGCCATCGTGGACCCGGGCGAGGTGGTGGCTCCGTCAAGCGCCAGCGGATTCCGCTCGGAGCTGGTTGCCCGGGCGCTGGGACGGGAAGCGGCGGTCGGCGCCTGAGGATCAGGCTCCCGGACGCGAGTCCGGCGGGCAGATTACAGGCACCTGGAGCTCGGGCGCGTGCCAGATGGTGGCCTCCATCAGGAGGCTGCCGTCGGGGCGCCGGCGCATCGGAAAGGTGCAGAGCGGGATGAACCCGTGCAGGTCATCCGGCCCCGGGTAGCCGTAGAACCGCCCCAGCCGCGATGCCGAGATCAGCAGGCCGGGCCGGAAGCGTTCCCAGCCATCGAGGTTCATGTGGGCGCCGGTCCGCTCCTGGTTGCGCACCAGGAAGGCGAACAGGTCCGATTCGAGGGCCATGGTGTTGGCGAGGTCGCCGGTGACGGCCCGGCGGTCGGCCGGGAGATGGGTCGAGATGGCCGCGAGCGAGACCGCCGCGTCCCGGAGGGCGTAGGTGGACCGGCGCAGGTCCCCGGCCGCCTGCCACGGCTCCAGGAAAAACCAGAGCGGCAGCCAGACCCACGCCCGGAGGAGGAACCCGTTCCGCGGCGCCCAGCGCCAGCAGCCAACCGCCACCAGCAGCGCCAGCGCCACTGCCCCGTGCCAGAGGAGCTGCTGGATGGTGCCGGGGGAAATCCCCGGCTCCCCACCGATACTCACGCCGGCCAGCCGGTCGGTGAGCGGTTGGGTCCACCATCCCATGACCAGGATCCCGAGAACCGCCCCGCCCACCAGGCCGCCGAGCAGGTGTCCCGGCAGCGCTGACCGTGTCGGGCCCGACGTCACCCGCAGCCCCTCCTCCACCAGTCCACGCCAGCCCAGCGTCACCAGCGGCACCAGCAGCATCAGGAAGCGCCGGTCCGGCTGGTAGGACTGCAGCGCCTGGAAGAGGAGCCCGCCACCCAGCCACCACCACATGAGCCGCTCGGCGGGGTCGGATGTGGTGGCGCCGCTCTTCGTCAGGCGCCGCCAGGCGAGGACCATGACACCGAGCCACGGCACCACCGTGTCGGTGGTGAGCAGGGTGGGCCGGAGCCCGAGCCAGGGGATGAAGAAGAACAGCGCCCCGCCATCATCGAGCCGACGGTTGACGCCATAGACATTGGCCAGGCTGATGGCGAGCTGGTGGCGGACGTCGGACCAGTTCGGCACCAGGAACACCAGCACCGTCACCAGGGTCACGGCCAGCGCGGCCAGCGCGAACCACGCCATGGGCCGGAGCCGCCGGCCCAAGGGGACGGCCGACTGCCGGTC
>CAZCVG010000145.1:0-6779 GCA_964501735.1 uncultured Gemmatimonadaceae bacterium
TCAAGGCCCTCCGCCGGAAGATGGCGAAGGCAGGCATCCTCGCTGAGGTCCGGCGTCGCCGGCATTACCTGAAGCCGAGCGAGGCCCGGGCCGTCAAAGCCGCCGAAGCCCGCCGGCGCAAGCGGCGCAAGGCCAACCGGAAGCCCTTCTAAGGGGCGGCCGGGAGTGGCAAGCGGGACGAATCGGCAGCTCGATTCGTCCCGCTTCTGCTTTCCGGGCCCCTTTGCTATCTTCACGCCGCCAGTCCGCGCCCCTGTGCGCGACACCTTTGCCATGAGGGCCCCTTCCGGTGACCACCCCCGCTACCACCAACGGCCACCTCGAGCCGGTGGACTCCCTGTACAGCCGCGACGTCTTCTCCCGGGCCGTGATGCGGCAGCGTCTCCCCAAGGATGTCTTCAAGCGCCTGTCGCGCACCATCGAACTGGGCGAGCCGCTGGACCACACGGTGGCCGACATCGTGGCGTCCGCCATGAAGGACTGGGCCATCGAGAACGGCGCCACCCACTATACCCACTGGTTCCAGCCGCTCACCGGGCTCACCGCCGAGAAGCATGACAGCCTGATCGCCCCGGACGGCTCGGGCGGGGTGGTCTTCAACTTCTCCGGCGCCGACCTGGTCCAGGGGGAGCCGGACGCCTCCAGTTTCCCCTCGGGTGGCCTCCGGGCCACTTTCGAGGCCCGGGGTTACACCGCGTGGGACGCCACCAGCCCGGCGTTCCTGATGCGGACCACCAATGCCGTCACCCTGGTGATCCCGACCGCGTTCGTGTCCTGGACGGGCGAGGCGCTCGACACCAAGATCCCGCTGCTCCGGTCCATGGAGGCGCTGTCGCAGCAGGCGTTCCGGATCCTGCGGCTGTTCGGGACGGACAAGAACGTGACCCGGGTGTTCACCACGGTGGGCCCGGAGCAGGAGTACTTCCTGGTGGACCGGGAGCTGTTCTTCAAGCGGCCGGACCTGGTCATCTGCGAGCGCACCCTGTTCGGAACCCGGCCCCCCAAGGGGCAGCAGCTCGAGGATCACTACTTCGGCACCATCCCGCAGCGGGTGCTGGCCTGCATGGCCGACGTCGAGCGGGAGCTGTACCGGCTGGGCGTGCCGGTGAAGACCCGGCACAACGAGGTGGCCCCGGGCCAGTACGAGATCGCGCCGCTGTTCGAGATGAGCCAGCTGGCCAGCGATCACCAGATGGTCACCATGGAGACCCTCAAGCGGGTGGCCCAGCGGCACGGGCTGGTGGCCCTGCTGCACGAGAAGCCGTTCGCCGGGGTGAACGGCTCGGGCAAGCACAACAACTGGTCCATTGCCACCGACGCCGGCCACAACCTGCTGGACCCGCAGGACGAGACCCATACCAACCTGCAGTTCCTGGTCTTCCTCTGCGCGGTGATCCGGGCGGTGGATATCCACGCGGACCTGCTGCGGACGTCCATTGCCGCCGCCGGCAACGACCACCGGCTGGGCGCCAACGAGGCCCCGCCGGCCATCATCTCGATCTTCCTCGGTGACATGCTCACCGACATCCTGGAGCAGGTGGAGAAGGGCCAGCTCAAGCGGACCCTGAAGGGCGGGGTGATCGACCTCGGGGCCCGCACCCTGCCCACCCTGCCGCGCCACTCCGGGGACCGCAACCGGACCAGCCCGTTCGCCTTCACGGGCAACAAGTTCGAGTTCCGGGCCGTGGGGTCCTCGGCGTCCATCGCCTGGCCCAACACGGTGCTCAACACCATCGCGGCCGAGTCGCTGGATTTCATCGCCACCGAGCTGGAAAAGGCGGCCGGGAAGAACCCCACCGAGGCCCGGATCCAGTCGGCCTCGATGGCGCTCCTCAAGAAACTGGTCAAGCAGCACAAGCGGGTCATCTTTGGCGGGGACGGCTACTCCAAGGAATGGCACGCGGAGGCGGAACGCCGGGGCCTGCCGCACCTGCGCGACTCGGTGGACGCGCTGGCCACCCTGCGCTCCAAGAAGAACACCGACCTGTTCAAGAAGTACGCGGTCCTCAGCAAGTCCGAGCTGGACAGCCGGACCTTCGTGGCCTACGAGAAGTACAACAAGCAGCTGACCATCGAGGCCGAGACCATGATCACCGTGAGCCGGACGCAGATCCTGCCCGCGGCGCTCCGGCACCAGGCGCTGATGTCGGAGGCGGTGAGCCGGACCGAGGCCGCCGGGGTCAAGTGCAACGACACCTCGGCGGCGCTGGGGGAGTTCGTGAACCTGATCTCCCGCTTCCAGGAATCGCTGGTGGCGCTGGAGAAGGTGGCCGGCCATCACGACGATGACATGGTCAAGCATGCCACCTGGATCCGCGACCGGGTGCGGCCCGCCATGGCCCAGGTGAGGGTCTATGCCGACACCCTGGAGACCCATGTGGCCGCCGACCTCTGGCCGCTGCCGACCTACCGGGAGATGCTGTTCCTCAAGTAGAGAGGTCCGGTCCGGGCACACATGAGGGGGTGGGTCTCCGGACCCACCCCCTCGTGCCATCTGGACCCTCGATCACGCCTACGCGCCGACCTCCACGGGGTGCCGGTCCAGGGCCTCCTGCACCGTCTTGAGCAGGTCCCGGGTGGAGAAGGGCTTGGCGAGGAACCGGACTTCCGGTCCCAGCACGCCCCGGTCGGCGAGCGTGTCCCCGGTGTAGCCGGACATGTAGACCACCCCGATGGCGGGGTGGGTGAGCTGCAGCCGGTCCACCAGGTCCCGGCCGGTCAGCTCCGGCAGGACGACGTCGGTGATGACCAGGTGAATGGGGGTGTCCAGGGTGGCGGCCAGGGCGAGGGCTGCCGAGCCGTTGGCCGCCGCGTGGACGGTGAAGCCCTGGCGCTCGAGGGTCTTCCGCACCAGCTCCCGGACGGCATCCTCGTCCTCCACCAGCAGGATGGTCGCCGAGCCGCGGATCAGCGGCGGCGGGATCATGCCGGGAATCAGCGGGGTGAGCAGCTCCGCCCCCGACCGGGGCAGGTAGATCCGGAACACGCTGCCATGCCCCGGTTCGCTGTAGACGGCGATATACCCGCCACCCTGCTTCACCATCCCGTACACGGTGGCCAGGCCCAGTCCGGTGCCCTTGCCGAGGGCCTTGGTGGTGAAGAACGGCTCGAAGATCCGGCGCTGGGTCTCGCGATCCATGCCGCACCCGGTGTCCCCGACCGCGAGCATGATGTAGGAGCCCGGCTGGGCGCCGTGGTGCAGCCGGGCGAACTCCGCGTCGAGGTTGGCATTGGCGGTCTCGATGCTGATGGTGCCCGGCCCGGTAATGGCATCCCGGGCGTTCACCACCAGGTTGAGCAGGATCTGCTCCACCTGGACCGGGTCGGCCATGGCCAGGCCGGTGCCGGCCCGGGTCCGGACCTCGAGCTTCAGGTCCTCGCCGATCAGGCGCCGGAGCATGCCGGCCATCTCTTCCGCCACCGATCCCAGATTGATGGCCCGCGGCTGGAGCACCTGCCGCCGGCTGAAGGCCAGCAACTGCCGGGTGAGGCCCGAGGCCCGCGCGCTGGCCTTGTGCACCTCCTCCAGGTCCTCCCGGCGGGGATCGCCGGGGGGCATGTCCTCCAGCACCAGCATGGTGTAGTTGGAAATGACGGTGAGCAGGTTGTTGAAGTCGTGGGCTACGCCGCCGGCGAGCCGGCCGACCGCTTCCATCTTCTGCGACTGGAACAGCTGCTCCTGGCTCTTACGCAGTTCCTCCTCGGCCCGGCGTAGGTCCACCACGAAGGCGAGACCGTGACTCCCCGCGGCCAGGACCCCGTAGGCGATGCCGTTGCCGATGGTCTGGTCGCGGAAGAGCAGCGCCGCCAGCGCTGCCACGCTCACGCCGTCCGGGATCCAGCCCGCCACCCACCAGAGCAGGGTGCTCGTCCCGGTGTGCAGAACGCAGAGGCCAAGAGCGGCCGCGAGGTGGATGCTGACGTGCTCCCGCAGGCTCCTGGCGGCGTGGGCGTGGTGGGCCACCCGCCGGACGATCAGGAATAGCGGGATCCACAGGCCCCATTCCACCAGGGCCGCGCCGAGGTGGTCCAGTGGCGAACCGTCGGGGCGGACGGCGCGGGTGGTGGCGACGGTCAGCGCCGCCATGGCGACCCCAAGGATCGAAATGCCGAGGAGGGTCCGGCCGTCCCGCGCCCAGGGCGTCGGGCTGGACCCCGGATCAGGACAGGCCTTCCGCTGGGAACTCATGTCAGTAGTGTCGGCCCCATCCTCCACCATCTTAAGGTGACCGAACATCAGTCTGGGGATGGACTTACAGCCCCTCTTGAGCTGTTCAGGCGGGGGGCCGTGTCCCTCGGCGGCGGGTGGGCCCCGGGGTCAGTCCGGATCGGGGAAGGTGCTGGGGATGGCCGCGGCGGTGGCGACGAGTTCGCGGGCGGCGTTGACGAACGGCAAGAGGTCGGTGAGCGCACCCTTGGTGAGGCTCAGTTTCCCGGTCATCAGCGCCAGGAGCGGCGCCATGCTGCCGGTGAGCACCTGTCTCCACGCAACGACCGACGCGCTGAGGACGTAGCGGGCGGCCACCTCGTCCTCCGGCCCGCCGGCGCGGGAGAGGCGGCACTCGCCGTGCCAGAGGTCGAGAAAGACCATCCGCTCGCCGCGGTCCCCCAGGCCGGACATCCGGAGGAGGATGGCGCCCTCCCAGGCCACGGCCGCGGTGCGGTATTCGGGGCTCTGGTTGAGGGCGCTGGCACAGGCGCGGGCCCACTCGTCGGAGAACACCGGCAGGGACATGCGAGGGGGATATCCGGGGTGGATGGTTCGGGGACCTAGATCGCGGGCCACTGCTGGGTGACGCAATGGAAAGAGCCCAGCCCCCAGACCAGGTCGGTGGACGCGAGCGGAATCACCTTGCGGGTGGGGAAGCAGCGCTGCAGCGCCTGCCGGGCAACCTCGTCGGTGGGCGGGTGGTAGGCGGGCAGCAGCACCACGTTGTTGGCGATGTAGAAATTGGCGTAGCTGGCCGGGAGCCGCTGGTCGTCCTGGAACATCGCCGGCGGCATCGGCAGGGTGATCACCTGGAGCGGCTGCCCGTCCTGGTCCCGCATGCCACGCAGCCGTTCCAGATTCTCGCGCAGCGGGGCGTAGTTGGGGTCGCGGGGATCCTCCTCGATCACCGTGACCACCGTGGTGGGGTCAGTGAAGCGGGTGAGGTCGTCCACGTGGCCGTCGGTGTCATCACCCTCGATGCCGTCACCCAGCCAGAGGATGTGGGTGACGCCGAGATAGTCCCTGAGATGCTGCTCGAGCTGCTGGCGGGTGAGGCCGGGATTGCGGTTGGGGTTGAGCAGGCAGCTCTCGGTGGTGAGCAGGGTGCCCCGGCCGTTGACGTCCAGGCTGCCGCCTTCCATGACGATGCCCGGCTCGAAGACCCGGATGCCGTACTTCTTCCCGATCCGGGTGGGGATCACGTCATCGAGGTCGAACGGGGGGTACTTGCCGCCCCAGGCGTTGTAGCCCCAGTCCACAATGGCCTGCTCCCGCCGGCCCGAGGCGGTTTCCCGCTGCAGGAAGATGGGCCCGTGGTCCCGGCACCAGGCGTCGTTGGTGGGATTGTGGTGAAAGATCACCGCCCCAGGCCCGCTGCGGCGGTCCAGGCCCACGCCGGCCGAGGCCAGCAGCTGGCGGACGCCGGCGGCCATGTCGTCGTCCCGGACATTGATGTGGACCTCTTCCTGCGGCGCGAGATGCCGGACGATCTCCACGAACACCCCGGGGACCGGGGCAAACTTCCCCGGCCACGAGGCCTCCTTGTGGGGCCAGGACAGCCAGGTGCCGCGGTGGGGAGCCCACTCGGCGGGCATGCGGAAGCCGAGGGAGGCCGGGGTGGGGCCGGTCATGCGACGGGTCTCGGGTGAGGCTGGCGGTGCGGGCTAGTCGATGAATCGCCGGGTGATCTCGGCGTAGCTGTCTACCCGCCGGTCCCGCAGGAACGGCCAGTGGGTCCGGGCGAAGTCGGTCCGGCCGGTGTCAATCGGCACGACCAGGACTTCCTCGCCGGTGCCCGCCCTGGCGAGGATGTCCCCATTGGGGGCGCAGACGAAGCTGCCGCCCCAGAACTCGATGCCCTGGTTGGGTCCGGGCTCGACCCCGACCCGGTTGACCGCGGCGACGAACACCCCGTTGGCGATGGCATGGCTGCGCTGGATGGTCTCCCAGGAAGCCTGCTGGCTGGCGCCGTACTCGGCCTTCTCGGGGATGAGCCAGCCGATGGCCGTCGGGTAGAACAGCACCTGGGCGCCGGTGAGGGCGGTGAGCCGGGCCGCTTCCGGATACCACTGGTCCCAGCAGATGAGCACCCCCGCCTTGAGGTGGGTGGTGTCCCAGGAGCGGTAGCCGAGGTCACCGGGGGTGAAGTAGAACTTCTCGTAATAGTTGGGATCGTCGGGGATGTGCATCTTGCGGTACTTCCCGAGGTACGACCCGTCGGCGTCCAGGATGGCGGTGGTGTTGTGGTACAGTCCCTCGGCCCGCTTCTCGAAGAGCGAGGCGATGATGACGACCTTGAGCTCCCCGGCCAGGCGGGCCAGCCGCTCGGTGCTCGGGCCCGGGACCGGCTCCGCCAGGCCGAACCACTGATGGTCCTCGGTCTGGCAGAAGTAGGGGCTCAGGAACAGCTCCGGGAGGCAGATGACGTTGGCGCCCTGCCGGGCCGCGTCGCGGATGCCCTGTTCGGCGCGGCGGAAGTTGTCCCCGGCGTCGGCCGACATGCGCATCTGGACCAGGCCGAGGGTGGTCTGGGCCGGGAGGGTGGGTGGCATGGGGGGGAAGTATAGAG
>CAZCVG010000146.1:0-6654 GCA_964501735.1 uncultured Gemmatimonadaceae bacterium
ACGAGCGCGGGATCGCGCTCCTCCTCACCGTCCTCCTGTCGCTGCTGGTGGCAGGCATGGCGGTGGGCATGATCCTCATGATGAGCAATGCCAACCTCATCTCCCGCTTCCATTCCAGCGAGGCGATGATGACCATGGCGGCCGACGCCGGGCTGGAGCGGGGGCGGGACATGATCAACGGCAACCCGGCCATCGTGCCGGCGGGCCAGGGCTTCGACACGCTGGAGCTGAACGCCACGGTGCTGGACGCCACCGGGGCGGTGATTCCGGGTTTCACCCGGTCCACCTATGTTGGCGAGAACGGCGATACGACGGGGCAGTTCGGCAACTTCGCCAGCATCATCTCCGAGGTGCGCACCTCCCGTGGCGCCGTGGTGGTCCGCCGCAGCCAGCTCAAGCAGGACCCGTTCAGCCGCTTTGCCCGGTTCTTCAACACCTGGAGCTGCTGCGCCTGGGGCAACACCGAGGTGGCCAATGGCCCGGTGCACTCCAACCAGGGCATGGCCCTCCAGACCGGCGCGCCGGGCGCCACCTTCAATGGCCCGGTCACCACGGTCGGCAACATCACCAACCAGGCCAGCGGCAACTGGAACGGCGGCGTCACCACCGGCGTGGCGGCGATCCCGTTCCCCACGACCACCACGATCGCCAACATGCAGGCGTACGCCACCACCGGCAACATGAACATCACGGGGTACGCGACCCTGGCGGCCAACGACCCCGACACCCGGATCGAGTTCGTGGCCCTGGACCTGAACAACGACGGCCAGCTGACCGGCTCGGATGAGGGCTACTTCCGGGTCTGGAAGGTCTCCGCCGGTGGCACCCAGGCCGACAAGCGGAAGTACGCTACCGCCCGGCCCTGGCTGATCATCCCGGGCGGCATGACCAACGTGGGCGGCGGCGTCGGCGCGGGCACCCTGACCCCCACGACCTCCACCGACCCCAATCTCTACTCGCCCAACTGCGGCGGCCGGGCCCCCTCGACCGGGCGCTGGGCCCGCAATGACTCGATCATGGGCGGATTCTACAATCCGCTGCTCGCCACGATCTCCCAGCGCATTGTGGAGACCCGCAACGCCGACACCTCCGGCACCCGCCAGTGCTTCCTGGGAGGCGACCGCCGGCTGTACCCGCACCCGGTTTCCGGGGTCGGCCAGTGGATCATCAGCAACCAGTACGGCGACTGGCTGCCTTGGCCCGGATGGGGTGGCAACCCGCCGGCAGCGCTGGTGAACTTCTTCACCGCCAATACCGGCGGCCTGAATCCCATGCACCCGTCGGTGCTGGGCAACGCCACCGCCCTCGCCTCCACGTTCTGGCCCCTGAGCCGGGCCCAGAACCTGAACTTCAAGGGCGTGGTCTTCGTGACCGGCAGCGTGGCGGTCAGCGGGCAGCTCCGGGGCCGGGTCACGGTGGTGGCGACGGGCCGGATCCTCCTGCCAGACGACATTACCTACGTGACCCCGCCAGGCAGTCCCGGGTGTAACGACATCCTCGGGCTGATCACCAACCTCGACGTGGTGATCTCCAACAACACCCTGAACACGCCGTGGCGCGTGAAGAACAACTGGACCGTGCGCTTCGACGACACCCCGTCGGAGACCTGGCACGCGTTCATGCTGACGCTGGGCAACTTCCAGGGCGAGACCATCACCGGCGACCCGGCCGCTGTGGCCCCCGAGAACTGCGGCGGCAAGAGTCGGGGCTGCAAGTCCATCGTGGGCGGCACCATCCAGCAGGGCGTCTCGGGCACCTTCAGCGGCGGCAGCGGCTGGGCCGAGCAGGACACCTGGGACAGCTGCGGGGTCCGCAATCCCCCGCCCTTCTATCCGACCACCGGGCGGTACTCGAAGAACCGGTACTACGAGATTGACCCGGTCAACTTCAACGTGGCGGCCTGGTACGCGGCGAATCAGTAGCGTAGGACGGTAGGACGGTCAGACGGTCGGACGGTCAGACGGTCGGACGGTCAGACGGTCGGACGGTCGGAGGGTCGGACAACGAAGGGTGGGCTCGCAGCTCGAGCCCACCCTTCGTCGCTTACCGTCCGCCCCGACCGCCCCGACCGCCTTACCCCCCTCTCGCCCGCAGCACCACATCCGCCACGATCGCCTCCCCGTGCCACCGGGTGTTCTCGATGAACAGCCGGTTGGCATCGTTCCCCGCCGCCATGACCCCGGCCACGTAGCACCCCTCCACCGCGGTCATCATTGTCCGCTCGTCATGGGCCGGCACCCCGGTCGCGCCGTCCACCGGCACCCCCAGCGCCGACAGGAGCGACGTGTCGGCGTGGTAGCCGGTCATGGCGAGGATGTGGTCGGCCGGAAGGGTGTGCCTGACCCCGCCGTTGGTGGCGGCGATCTCCACCCGGTCGGGCGTGATCGCCACGACCCGGCTGTTCCAGTGCGCCTGGATGCTTCCTTCCTTCACCCGGTTGGTGATGTCGGGGAGCACCCACGGCTTGACCGACCGGTCGAAGCCCTCGGCGATGTGCACCAGGGTCACCCGCGCCCCCGCCCGCCAGCATTCCAGCGCCGCGTCCACCGCGCTGTTCCCCGCCCCGATGACCACCACATCCTGGTGCCAGTGCCGGTGGCCCTCGGTGAAGTAGTGCGCCACGTGGGGAAGCTCCTCGCCCGGGACACCCAGCAGGTTGGGCCAGTCGTAATAGCCCGTGGCCACCACGACCGCGGCCGCCTGGTAGGTGGTGCTGTCGTGCCGCCGCCGGACCGCCAGCCGGAAGCCGCCGCCGGTGGCGCGGGTGATGGCCGTGACCTCCTCCCCGGGCCGGGCGTCCAGGCCGAAGTGTTCCGCGACCCGCCGGAAGTAGAGCAGCCCGTCCCGGCGGGTCGGCTTCTCGTGGCTGGGGATGAAGGGGACGCCGCCGATCTCGATCTTCTCCGGGGTGGAGAAGAAGGTCATGTTGAGCGGATAGCGCTCGATGGTTGAAACCACCGTGCGGCGGTCGAGCAGGATGCAGGGAACCCCCGCCTGGCTGGCCGCCACGCCGACTGCCAGGCCCGTGGGGCCCGCACCAACGACCAGCAGGGTGGTGGTTTCCATGTGTCTCGCCCGTGAAAAGCGGTAGCGGGGCGTGGCCCCGCTACCGTCGTGCCGCCTTCAAGGTGCTCAGACCTCGATGATCTGATCCCGGCGGGTGCCCACGCTGACGTAGCGGATCGGCGCACCCGAGAGGTCCTGCAGCCGGTCGAGGTAGGCCCGTGCCTCCGGGGGCAGGTCCGCCAGGCGCCGGGCACCCGTGGTGGGCTTGCGCCAGCCGGGCAGCACCTCGTACTGGGGCACCACCTGCTCGAGCGCCTGGACGTCCGAGGGAAGTTCCGGCCAGGGGGCGCCGCCCAGCGAGTAGCCCGTCCCGACCGGGATCTCCGCGAACGTGTCCAGCACGTCCAGCTTGGTGACCGCCAGGCCGGTGAGGCCGTTCACCCGGACGGAATACCGCACCACCGTGGCATCGAACCAGCCGCAGCGCCGCGGCCGCCCGGTGACGGCGCCGAACTCCCCGCCCAGCTGCCTGAGCTGCTCCTCCACCTCCGGGGCCCCCTGCGTGGGCAGGGGCCCGTTGCCGACCCGCGTGGTGTAAGCCTTGACCACGCCGAGCACCTCGTCAATCGCCGTGGGGCCGATCCCCGCGCCCACCGCCGCCCCACCGGCGGTGGTGTTGGAGGAGGTCACGAAGGGGTAGGTGCCGTGATCCACGTCCAGCAGCGCTCCCTGGGCCCCCTCCAGCAGGACCCGCCGGCCCTGCTTGACTGCCTGGTAGACCTCGAGACCGGTGTCGGCCGCCAGCGGCAGGAGTCGTGGGGCCAGCCGGTCCAGCATCGCGTGATGGTCGGACTCCGAAGCCAGCTCGGTGGCGCCCATCATCTTGAGGAGCCGGTTGGCCCGCCCCACCCGCTCCGCCAGGAGGGCGCGGGCGGCGTCGAGGTGGCGGAGGTCCCCCACCCGGATGCCGCGGCGGCCGTACTTGTCCTCATAGGCCGGCCCGATCCCCCGCCCCGTCGTGCCGATCTTCTGGCTCTTCTCGTGAGCCTTGTCGAGCAGCTTGTGGTAGGGCATGACCAGGTGGGCCCGGTCGGACACCCGGATGCGCCCGTCGGTCCGGATGCCCTTGGCGGCCAGCCCGTCCAGCTCCTGGAAGAAGGTCTCGGGATCGAGGACCACGCCGTTGCCGACCACGCAGGTGCAGGATTCGTGGAGAATGCCGGAGGGAATCTGCTGCAGGATGAACTGGGCCTCGCCGATGCAGACGGTATGGCCGGCGTTGGCGCCGCCCTGGTAGCGCACCACCAGGTCGGCCTGTTCGGCCAGGACGTCCACCAGCTTGCCCTTGCCCTCATCACCCCACTGGGCACCCACGACCACGATACAGTGCGTCTTCGGTCCGAACATCGGTGGGTCGGTCCTCTCAGGAAATCGGCCTGGGGGTCCACAGCATCAAAAAAACGACCGGGGCCCCACCTGCGGGGCCCCGGTGCATCCTCTGGCGAAAACTAGGCAGGGTGGTCCGAATGTCAACTTGGCGCGGGGAGCGCGCCGAGGCGCTCTCCCACCCGCCGTGCCGAGGCCAGGTCCAGGCCGTCCAGGGTGTCCCTGGGGGTGTGGATCACGGCCAGCACACTCCAATCCAGGCGGGCCAGGGTCACCGCCCGCGCCCCGGCCCGAGCCATGGGCAGGCTGTCCACGAACACCCCGAGGGGGAGGGCCCTCACCTCACCCCCCTCCCCCGGGCCCGGCAGACCCTCCAGAAGCCGCTCGGCCAGGGCGCGGCCGGCGGCATCGTGGGTCACGGCGAAGAAGCGGCCCCGGTCGGCGATGGTGTCGAGATTGACCACCTCCAGCCCCCTCACCCCCAGCCCCCCGGCAAGGAGCGCCCGGGCGCCCACCAGCCCGAATTCCTCGGCCCCGGTGAACAGGAACCCTACCCCGGCCCTGGGGCCCGTCTGGGCCGCCACCAGGGCCGCGTAGAGCCCGGTTCCGTTGTCCCGGGCCCCGGGGGAGCCACCCCGGAGCCGGCCTCGACCAGCCAGGAATCCGGCGGCCATCACCAGGCCCGCAGCGCCGGCCACTGGCGCTGCGGTCAGGGGTACCCCCGCCCAGGCTCGCCAGGCCACCGCGGCCGTGAACCCGGCCACCGCCAGGACCATGACCCAGACCGCCACCAGCCGACCGGCCATGGAGTGCCCCTGGGCCTTGGTGTCGAGGTGGGCCACGATCCAGCGGGTCACCGGCGCCTCCCCCGGTGGCCGGGAGATCAGGTTGGCGTCCTCCCGGCGCTCCGCCCCGGGGACGCTGACCCCGGACCCGATCCCCCATGCCAGGGCACCCAGGGCCACCAGGCCCGCGAGCCAGAGGATCGGACCGGCCCGGGGCGGCAGCGCGGCGGTAAGCAGCAGGGGTAACTGGAGGATGGCGAGCCAGCCGAGGCCGGCGCCCAGCAGGGGGAAGGCGTTGAGGACCGCGGGCTGGAAGGAGAACTGCTGCCGGTGGACCTGAAAGCCGCGCTCGGCCAGCCACCGGTGGAGCTGCTCACGAGCGGCCTCTGCCCCGGCGGTCCCGGCCTCCCGAGGCTGGGACACCAGGAGGCGGAGCAGGTCTTCGGCGTTCAGGCCGCTCCGGCGCCCAGGGCGGCGGCGGCCTCGGAGGTGATTTGGCCGCCCTCGAGCAGTTGCCTGGCGTGGCCCTCGAAGGTCTGCATTCCCTCCGCCTCCCCGTCCTGCATGCAGGAATGCAGAGCGCCGAGCCGCTCCGGGTCCCGCAGGATGCCGCGGACCGCGGGGTTGGTGAGCAGCACCTCCATGGCCGCCAGGCGCCCGCCCTCGTCCTTCCTGGGCACCAGGCGCTGGGCGATGATCCCCCGCAGCACCTCGGAGAGCCGGATCCGGCCGATCTCGCGCTCGATGGCCGGGAACATGGAGTGGAGCCGGCTCATGGTCCCGACCACGTCGGCGGTGGGCAGGGTCGAGATGACCTGGTGGCCCCGCTCAGCGGCCTTGATGGCGGTATCGAGGGTCTCGCTGTCGCCGATCTCGCCGATGACGATGACGTCGGGATCCTGCCGGAGGGCCGCCTGCAGCCCGATGGCAAAGCTCTCGGTGTCCACCCCGACCTCGCGCTGGGTGACCGAGCACTTCACGTCCCGGTGCAAGAACTCGATCGGGTTCTCGATGGTGACGATGTGGCGCTGCAGGTTCTGGTTGATGTGGTTGAGCATCGCCGCGACGGTGGAGCTCTTGCCGCTGCCCGACACGCCGGTCACCAGGATCAGCCCCTGCTCCAGTTCCGCGAGGTGGGTGGTCACCGCGGGCAGCCCCAGGTCCTCGACGGTGGGCACCGCGAATGGGATCACCCGCATGACGATCATGAACGAGGAGCGCTGCCGGAGCACGTTCACCCGGAACCGCCCCACGCCCGGCATGCCCCAGGAGCAGTCGAAGTCCTTGAGCCGGTCCACCCGCGCGCGCTCTTCCTCGTTGGGCATGAGCTTGAGCGCGATGGCCCGGGTCTGGTCCGGCGTCAGCCGCTGCTTGGTGAGCGGCACCAGCTTGCCGTTGATGCGGGCCCGGAAGACGTCGCCGGCCTTGATGTGCAGGTCGGAGGCGCCCCGCTCGACCGCCGCCTTGATGATCTTTT
>CAZCVG010000147.1:0-6608 GCA_964501735.1 uncultured Gemmatimonadaceae bacterium
GCATCCATCGCGAACCGCACCAGCCCGGCCACGGTGCGGATGCCGAGCTTGCGGGTCAGCGACTCGCGGTAGCTCTCGACGGTGCGGGGTGAGAGGCCCAGCCGGGCCGCGATGGCCCGGCTGGTCTCGCCGGCGGCGATGCCGGCGAGGACCTCCCGCTCCCGCGGGGTGAGCTGACCCAGCCGCACGCCCGGGTCTCCGCCGGGTTCCGCGTCCCCCCGCACCGCGGCGGTCAGGTGCCGCGCCACCGGGGGGCTGAAGTACGACTCGCCCCGGGCCACCGCCCGGAGTCCCTGCCGCAGTTCGGCCGGGCTGGTGTCCTTCCGCAGGTAGCCCTGGGCGCCCGCCCGGACGGCGCCGAGCACGTATTCCTGGTGATCATGCACGCTGAGGATGAGCACCTTCACCCCGGGGAGCAGTTCCCGGAGGCGGGTGGTGACCTCCAGTCCGCCCGCGCCGGGGAGCGAGAGATCCATCACCACGAGATCCGGCCGGGTCTCCGCCGCCAGCCGGAGGGCAGCCTCGCCGTCGCCCGCCTCGGCCACGACCTCGACGCCGGGCGTGTCGTTCAGGACGTGGCGGATCCCTTCGCGCACCAGGGTGTGGTCGTCCACCAGCATCACCCGCACGGGAGCGTCGGTCATTCGGCCAGTACCTGGCGGTTGAGCGGCAGGTGGAGCCGCAGTTCCATGCCCTGCCGCGGGCCGCGCTCGAGGGTCACGGTCCCGCCCAGGGCCGCCACCCGTTCCCGCATGCCGGTGAGACCCATGCGTTCCTCCACCGCGGTGGCGCCTTCGCCGGCGCCGGGGCCGTCATCGCGAATCTCCACGGTGAGGTGCCCGCTGTCCACTGCGAGGTCCACGGTGGCCACCTCGGCATCGGCGTGCCGGGCGATGTTGGACAGGCCCTCCTGCACCGCGCGGAAGAGAGCCAGCTCGGCGATCTCGGTGAGCCGGGGCAGCCGCTCGGGGCCGGCGAAGGTGGTCTGGACGCCGGTGCGGGCCTCGAAGTCGCCGGCGAGGGCCCGGATCGCGGGGAGCAGGCCGAGGTCGTCCAGCAGGGAGGGGCGGAGGGCCTCGGTGACACTCCGGATGCTGGCCATGCCGGCATCCACCAGCTCCACCACCCGGCCGAGCTGGTCGGCCTGGGGGGGCGGGACCTGCTCGCGGACCAGGCCGAGGCGGAGCTTCACGGCGGAGAAGACCTGGGCGGTTTCGTCGTGCAGCTCCAGCGAGAGCCGGCGCCGCTCCTCCTCGTGCTGCTGGACCATGCGGGTGGAGAGCCGCTCCAGGTCCGCGGTCCGCCGGCGGAGCCGCCGGCCGAGGTCGGCGTTCTCCAGGGCGGCGCCGACCTGCTGGCCCAGGGCGCGGAGGAAGCGGGTATCGAGGGCGGTGAACGGGTCGCGGGCGTCGCCAAGGATCAGCATCACCCCGGCGACTTCCTCCCGCCGCATGACAGGCAGCGCCGCCGCGTAGACGTAGGTGCCGCCGGTGCGCGAGCTGGGCCCGCCGGTGCTGAGCACGTCCCCGATCAGGTCGAGGGCCTGGCCCTCGGGCGCCCGGCCCTCCCAGCCGGCGGCGGCGCCGAGTCCGCGCACCACCACGCCGCGCTCGCGGTCGTAGAGCGCGCTGCCCCGCACTCCCGGGAGGACCAGGGCGCGCGCCAGCAGCGCGCCGGCCACGTCATCGATCTGGCCGCCGGGCTGGAGGTCGCCTGACATCGTGGACAGCGCCCCGACGCCGCGCTGCAGGTCCTCCACCACCAGCCAGACGATGCCGGTGCCCACCAGCAGCGCGAAGATGATGTCGAGGTAGTACCCCCAGGGGTTCCAGGCCCCGCGGGCGCGGAGGATGGGGTAGTCGAGGTGGTGCAGCCCCCAGAGCAGGAACGCCACGCCCAGGAGCCGGGCTCCGGAGGAACCGGTCTGGCGCCGGAAGCGGAAGAAGACGCCGGCGGTCCAGAGGGTGGCACCGCTGAGGAACAGCACGGCGGGCAGCGCGGCGTAGAGGAACTGTTCCTCGGTGCCGAGGTGGTAGATGGCGTAGTAGGACCAGGCCGGCGGGAAGAGAACCACCAGGAAGAACCAGCGCCGGAAGGTGGCCCCGCGGGAGAAGACCAGGGCGCTCCACAGCAGCGCCAGCGCGGTCCAGCCGGTGGCCACCTGGTGGGCGTAGAGCCAGAACGGCTCCAGGGTCGGCACGTAGATGAGGATGGCGCCGAGCCGGCTGAGGTACAGCGCCCAGGCCACCGCCCACCAGAAGAAGTGCGGCTTGCGGAAACGGGCGTACAGGATGGCGCACACCCCGGCGATGCCGAGGGTGATGATCGCCTGCAGGATGGGCGCGTGGAGATCGGTGAGGGGAGTCAGGCGTGGCCTCGGGGATCAGGGCACCGGGGCCGGCGGCTCGAGTTGCTTCCAGAGGAAGGTGTAGGCCAGCGCCGACATGAACGCCGCCTGCCGGTTGTCCGCCGCTCCCGCATGGCCACCTTCGATGTTCTCGTAGTACACCACGTCGTGCCCCTGCTCCCGCATGCGGGCCACCATCTTGCGGGCGTGCCCCGGGTGCACCCGGTCGTCCCGGGTGGAGGTGGTGAAGAGAGTCCGGGGATAGGCCACGCCGGGCCGGACATTGTGGTAGGGGGAGAAGGTCCGGATGAACTCCCACTCCGCCGGGTCGTCGGGGTTGCCGTACTCGCCCATCCACGAGGCACCCGCCAGCAGGGTGTGGTAGCGCCGCATGTCCAGCAGCGGCACCTGGCAGACGATGGCGCCGAAGAGGTCCGGGCGGAGCGTGAGCATGTTGCCCATGAGCAGGCCGCCATTGCTGCCCCCCATGATGCCCAGCTTCGCCGGCCGGGTGACCCCGCGGCGGACCAGGTCCTCGGCCACCGCGATGAAGTCTTCGTAGGCCTTGTGCCGGCTGGCCTTGAGCGCGGCCTGGTGCCAGCGCGGGCCGAACTCGCCGCCGCCCCGGATGTTGGCCAGCACGTAGACGCCGCCCCGCTCCAGCCACGCCGCGCCCACCCCGGCGGAATAGCCGGGGAGCATCGGGATCTCGAATCCGCCATACCCGTAGAGCAGGGTGGGGGTTTCCCCGTTGAGGGGGAGGCTGGCGCGGGCCACCTGGAAGTAGGGCACGAGGGTGCCGTCGGCGGACGCCACCTCGTGCTGGGTGATGGCCAGCCCGGTGGCATCGAAGAATGCCGGCAGCTGCTTGAGGCGGCGGGGCGGGGTGCCGCCGGCCACCCCGTAGGCCAGGCTGGTCGGGGTGATGAAGTCGGTGACGGTCAGGAAGTACGCATCCGAGGTGTCGGGGTCCACGGCGTCCACCGAGACGGTGCCGTACTCGGGCATTCCGGCGAGTGGCCGCCGCTCCCACCGGCCGTTCCGCCAGGTCAGCACGTACAACCGGTTGCGGACGTTGTCCAGCTCGTTGACCAGCAGGTGGTGGCGGGTCGCGGTGTAGCCCACCAGCGACTTCCGCTCGGTGGGGGTGAACAGGACGTGGAAGTCACGCTCACCGGCGAGGAACTCCTCCAGCCGGGTGGCCAGCAGGGCGCCGGCCGGGTAGCTGGTGCCCGCGACCGTCCAGTCGCTGCGCAGTTCCAGGAGCAGCCACTCGCGGTACACGCCGGCGCTGGCGTCATCCGGCTTGTCGAACCGGAGCAGCTGGCCGTCCCGCCGGAGGAACAGCTGGTTGGAATAGAAGGTCATGCCGCGGAGGACGAAGTCGCGCCCGAAGCCGCGGGTGAGGTCGCGCCAGCCGTAGGCCCAGACGTCGCCGGCCTCCGCCTCGTAGACCACGGCGGCCTCCTCCAGCGGCGTGCCGCGGCGCCACTCCTTGACGATGCGGGGGTAGCCCGAGCTGGTCATCGAGCCGGGGCCGAAGTCGGTGCCCACGAACACCGAGTTCTCGTCCCGCCAGGAGACGCTCGACTTGGCCTCCGGCAGGGTGAACCCGCCGGGCACGAATTCCTTCCGCACCAGGTCGAACTCCCGCACCACGTCGGCATCGGCGCCGCCCCGCGAGAGCGAGAGCAGGCAGCGGCGGTAGGCAGGCGGCAGGCAGGTGGCCCCGCTCCAGACCCAGTTCTCCCCCTCGGCCTTGCCCAGGGCATCGAGGTCGAGCACCGTCTCCCACGCAGGTGCCGCCTTGCGGTATTCCGTCATCGTTGTCCGGCGCCAGAGCCCGCGGGGGTTGGCCTGGTCGCGCCAGAGGTTGTAGTAGTGCCGGCCGATCTTGTCCACGTAGGGAATCCGGGCGTCCGAATCGAGGATCGAGAGAATCCGGTCGTGGAAGGCCTGGAAGGTGGGGTTGCCGGTGAGCTCGCCGGTGCTTAGCGCGTTCTGCTGGCGGACCCAGCCGAGGGCGGAATCGGCGGTGACCTCCTCGAGCCAGAGGTAGGGATCGGGCGGGTCCTGGGCATGGGCCGCGGCGCCGGAGGATGCGAGCGCGGTCACGAGCAGCAGCGAGTGGAGTCGCATGGCGGGGCTCTCAGGCGGCCGCAGGGGCCGGCGCACGGCGGGCTCAACGGGCGAAGATCCGCTTCATGTCGCGGAAGGTCTTGAACTCGAGCGCGTTACCGGAGGGGTCGAGCAGGAACATCGTGGCCTGCTCGCCCACCTCGCCGGCAAACCGGATGCCGGGCTCGATGATGAACCGGACCCCGCCGGCGCGGAGCCGGTCGGCCAGCGCGTGCCATGCCGACCACTCGAGGATGACGCCGAAATGCCGCACCGGCACGTCCTTGCCGTCCACCTGGTTGGCGCCGGCCGGACCGGTCTCGGCCGGGGCGAGGTGGGCCACGACCTGGTGGCCGTAGAAGTCGAAGTCCACCCAGTGGTCGGAGCTCCGCCCCTCGGGGCAGCCGAGCAGCCCGCCGTAGAACTGCCGCGCGGCGCCGAGATCGTGAACTGGAAAGGCGAGGTGAAACGGGGGCGTCATGATCGCACCTTCTCGGAACGGATCTCGCGCCAGCCCTGGGGGCCCTCGGTGAGGACGGAGAGGTGGGTCTCCCGGCGCTTGGTGTCAACCTTCCCGTTCTTGCGGAACAGCTTCACCTCCTGGGCCACCCGGGCGTGCAGCTGGCCGCCATCGCGGCGGGTGACGGCACGGACCTCGTAGGTGGCCTCCACCGCCCGGATATCATCATCGTCCAGCATGTTGCGCCAGCTGAGTTCCTCCGAGGCGGACATGTTGGGCAGGAGTCGCCGGATCTCGCCCACCTGGCGCGACTCGATGGCCCGCTCCAGCTCGGCATAGAACCCCGCCACCAGCAGCGAGTCGCTCTGGGGGACGGGGGCGGCGGTGTCGGTTCGCCCGGGCGCCGGGTCCGCCTGGGGCCGGGGCTGGTTGCCGTTGCGGGGGTCGGCCGCCGTGCTCGGCGGACCAGCGGGGCGCGGGGCCGGGCCGGGCGTCGCCGCGGGCCGCTCCGAGACACCCCAGAGTGCGGTGGCCCGCGAGAGCAGCACGATGGCCTCGGTCTTCTGGCCCAGCGCCGCCAGCGATTCCGCCCGGGCCACCAGGGTGTCACCGGCGGCGAGGGCCTCGGCGCTGGCGCCGCTGGCCGCGGCGCGCTGCCGGGCATAGGTGGCGGCGCCCCGCTCGGCGAAGAGCAGGCTGTCGGCGGCGGCGTCGGCCGGTGGGGCGGGGGCGCTGTCGGGGACCACGGCGGGCGCCTGACCCTGCCGGAGGACCAGCACGGTGGCGAGCGCGCCCGCGCCGGCCAGGAGCAGGCCCACCCCGATGCGGGCGAGGTGCACCCGCCGGCGCCGGCGCAGGGTGCGCGGGCCGGGCGCGACGTGGGCCAGCGAGATGGGGCTCGACGGCGTGCGCCGCACCTCCGCCACCGGCCGGCTGGGGCGGGGCGTGGCCAGGAGACCGATGTGGCTGCGGAGGTGGTCGTCGCTGGCGGTGGTGCTCCCGCTGGTCCGCCCGGTGCCCCCGTTCAGCGCCTGCACCGCGTCGCGCATCGAGACGAACCGCTCGTGCGGCGACTTGGCCAGCATCTGCATCACGGCATCGCGCAGCTCCGCCGGGCAGTCGGGGCGCAGCTGCTCGCTCGGCCGGGGCGTGGCATGCACCTGGGCGTACATCATGCCGAGGCTCGACTCGGCGCTGAAGGGCAGGGTGCCGGTGATCATCTCGTAGCCCACGATGCCCAGCGAGTACTGGTCGGCCGGCGGCCCGACCAGCTCTCCCGAGCAGGCCTCGGGCGAGAGGTAGCTCGGCGTGCCCACGGTGGTGCCGCTCCGGGTGAGGGCGTCGCCCTCCGCCGCCTTGGCGATGCCGAAGTCGGTGATCACGGCGAAGCCCTCTTCGTCGATCATGATGTTGCCGGGCTTCACGTCGCGGTGCACCACGCCCTGCCGGTGGGCGTAGTCCAGGCCCGAGCCGACATCGGAGAGGATGGACCGCACCATCGGGAAGGGCAGCGGCCCCACGTCGCGGAGCACGGCGTCCAGCGAGCGACCCGCGATGTACTTCATCACGAAGAACAGCAGGCGCTCGGTCTCCCGCACTGCGTAGATCGGGATGATGTGCGGGTGGTTGAGCGACGCCGAGGTCCGGGCCTCCCGCTTGAAGCGCTCGATGGTCTCGGTGCCG